>JBBQFS010000103.1:0-8031 GCA_038322255.1 Candidatus Limnocylindrales bacterium
TGGCAAGGTCGTCGTGTGGATGCCGGTGGCGGGCGCTTCGGGCCTCGCTTCGGCCCTCGCTTCGGCGAGGAGCTCGTCGACGATCGGCGACTCGATCGGCAGTCGCAGCTCCGCGGCGCGAAACGGCAGCGAGGCCCGCAGCGCCGCGGCGACGACCGGCAGGAGCTCGCGGTTCGTCCGGGCGAGCACGGCCTGGGTGCCGCTGTCGGGCGGCCACGAGGCGAGAACGGCGGCGGCACGGTCGATGTCGTCGGCGGCGGACGGCGCGAGGATGAGCCGGCCCTCGGCATTCGGGCGGGCCCGGATCACCTTTGCGAACCGCTCGACGTTGTGCTCGACCAAGCGGACGGCTCGCTCCAGGACAGGCGCCGGGCAACGGTAGTTGGTCTCGAGATCGACCCGGGTCAGTCCTGGCAGCGCCTCGTCCGCGAGCCCCAAGAGTCGCCGGACATCGGCCAGGCGCCAGCCGTAGATCGACTGGTCGTCGTCGCCGACGAGGAAGATCCGGTTGGCCGGCGCCGCGAGCAGCAGGGCGAGTCGCAGCTGCGCACGGTCCAGGTCCTGGGCCTCGTCTACGAGGAGGTGCCGGCATCTGTCTCGCCAGGTCTCGAGGACCGCTGTGTCGCGGTCGAGGAGTCGCAGCGCTCGTGCCACGAGGTCGTCGAAGTCGAGCCCGCCGCGGCGCCTGATCTCGGCCTCGTAGGCAGCGTAGGTCCGCGCGATCGGCCCGGCCTCGGGATCGCGCTCGATCGCTGCGGGGTCGATGTCGAGGTCCAGCTTGAAGCGGGAGAGGACCGTGTCGAGACGCCGGCGCTCCGCGGCCGTCGCGTCGGGTCGAACGGCCTTGAGGATCTCGTCGCGATCGAGCAGCGGCTCTACCGGCTCGCCGGCCTGGCGCAGCATCTCGAGCCCCAGCGCGTGGAACGTCCGGATGCGCACGCGCGCTGCCAGCGCTGGACCAAGCGGCTCGAGGGCGGCCATCACGCGCTCCCTGAGCTCTTCTGCCGCGCGGCGGTTGAAGGTGATCGCGCAGATGCTCTCCGGCGGCTCGCCGCCGTCGATCAGCCAGGCGACGCGAGCCACGAGCGTGGTCGTCTTGCCCGAGCCGGCCGGCGCGACGCACAGCACCGGGCCGGGTGGCGCCGTGGCAGCTCGGCGCTGGTCGACCTGGAGCTTCGCGAGACGCTCCGCGACCGCGGGGTGTCCTTGCACCCGGCGAGTCTGGCCGCCCTCGCTTACGTGCCGGTAGTCGGGCCGTCGGCCTCGGGGAAGGCGCGCAGGCCCGGCCGGAACTCCGAGCGGGCGAACCGAAGCTGCTCGACGAGCGGATGGCTTATGCGAGCGCCTCGAGGCGCCGGAGGGCGGCGAGCACCTCATCAATGACCCGCTCCATGGAGGCCGCCTTCAGGTCGAGGCGCAGGGTGGCCGCTTCCGTCAGCATCGGGTTGTAGCCAGAGTCGCCACTCGAGCGGAGCCAACGGATGTCGGTTCGGACGAGGAGAATGGGCTTCTTGCCGTAGGCGTAACCGACTTCCCAGGACGTGCCCGAGTCCGGGTCGGGGCCATCCATGATCGCGAGGAGCCCGTCGGCCCAATCGATCCCGCCGACGTCGGTGGCGAAGATGCCGGCGGCGTCCTTCCCGGGCTCCTGCTCCTGAGGCAGGAAGATTTCATGGCCCGCGGCGCGCAGCGCCGTCGCCAGCGCGACGTTCCAGTCCCGCTCGGCGGCCGAGAAGAGCGGCCCGGCGAAGTACAGCTTCATCGCCGAAGTATCGCCGCCTCGCCAGCTGGTCGCCGCGACCCTGCAGAGGACGGGGCCGGGTGGCGCCGTGGCAGCTCGGCGCTGGTCGACCTGGAGCCTTGCGAGCCACTCGACGACCGCAGGGTGACCAGCCACCCGAAGAGTTTGCCGACCCTCGCGTACGTGCCGGCCAATTCGGCGCGCGGCCGCCAGCGGGGCGCGCTCGCGCCGCGCGCGGGGCGCGCGCGTGGCATCCGGTCAACATCTCGTTGCCGCGGTGCACCATTGCTCCGCTGTGCGCGATTCCTAGTTAACAAGCTGATCTTCCGGCGGTATCGTGGGCATCCGAAGGTGTGCGGGTCGATGACCCCAGCTCGGGCTCGCCGCGGCGTGGCCCACCTACATGGAGGAGGAATCGTGCCCCTGTCTGTCTCTTCGCGCTCGTCCCGACGCGGCTCGCTCGTGCTGGCGCTGTTCGCCGTCGCCGGACTGATCGTTCCTGGAGTGGCCCTGGCGAAGAAGGCGCCCCCGCCCCCGCCGGTCAACATCCAGATCTTGAACGTGTCCGACTGGCACAGCAACCTCGATCCCCAAGGCTCGACCATTACTGCTCCGGGGTGCGCCTCGGGCTGTGGAATCGGCAGCGCCTGGGGTATCTCCGACTACTGGCAGGGCGATCGTGCGGCCTTCCCGGGCCCCACCCTGACGCTTACGGCTGGCGATGACTTCGGCGCGTCACCGCCGCTCGCCAGCTTCTTCAACGAAGAGCCCGGCGTGAAAGCCGAGCGGATGATGGGGATCCAGGTCAACACATTCGGCAACCACAACTTCGACAAGGGGGTAGTTCACCTTCAGTCGATGATTGATCTCGCGGGCGCGCCGACGGATGCTGCCCATCCGGGCAAGCCATTCCGGTACGTCGCGGCGAACCTCGCCAACCTCACGGGCAACCTCACCGGTGTGGACCCGGTCGCTTACTTCAACCTCGGCGGGGCCACGGTCGCCGTCATCGGCATCGTCAACGAGGATGCCCCGACCCTCGTCGCGCCGGGCGCATTCGGAACGATCGTCGTGACGGATGGCGTCGCGGCCGCGACGAACTACGCCAAGATCGCCCGCAAGAACGGCGCGAATGCCGTCATCGTCATCACCCACAAGGGGTTCGCAACGGTAACCCCCACCCAAACAGGCGCGCTCGTCGATTTTGCGTCCGCGCTGCCAGTCGGGCTGGTTGACGTCGTGATGGGTGACCACACGAACATCCAGGGCTCGGGCACCGCCGCCAACGGTGTGCTCTACCACGAGAACCTTAGTTTCGGGAACAGCTATGCGAAGACGTTCCTGACTGTCGAGACCGACAAGCACGGCACGACGACGGCCAAGTCGGTGCAATTCGCTTCGCCGACCGTCAAGGCGCTGCAGAGCAATGGCACGGTTTGTCCGGCCAGTACCGCTCCGGCGTCAGATCCGGCGAACTACTGCGACCAAGCGATCCTGGACATGCTCGCGCCCTATCGAGTCCAGCTCTCGGCTGCGCTCGACGGTGTTATCGGAACGACGACCCGGCCGTTCGACCGCGGGGGCAACCTCGAGCGGCGGCAGGAGGTTCCCCTCGGCGATCTCGTCGCTGACAGCATGCGCGAGACCTACGGGGTCCAGATCGGGTACATGACTGGTGGCGGTATCCGATCGCAGTTCCCCGCGTGCACCTACTCACCGAACAATCACCTACTGAATCGAGCGAACTGGGACGCTGCGCACGCGACCATCATCACCTGCGGTGGCTACGGGACAGGGACCCCGTACGATCTCGTGAAGGGCGATGTGTACTCGGTGCTCACGTTCGGCAACAACGTCCTCACGCGGACTGTCACGGGCATCCAGCTCTGGCAGTCGCTCGAGAACGGCGTGAGCCTCTGCCCGTCGACGATCCCGGCAAGCGGGACATGTGCGGGGCGGTTCCCACAGGTCTCGGGTATCAAGTTCACCTTCGACAAAACGTTAGCGACCGGTTGCTCGGGCAGTGAAACAGCGCCAATCACGTGGCACTGTGTACCAAGCCGTGTGACGTCCGTCAGCCTGTCGGACGGGACGCCGATCCCGTACACAGCTGCCACGTACACCATGGCGATCACCGACTTCACCAACGCCGGTGGCGACTCGTACACCATGCTCGCGGACGGTCAGGGCACCTCCCGCGATCGTGACTCCAATGTCCTCCTAGGTTATGTGGCGGCCCACCCCAACCTTGATCCGACGACCATGACGCTCGATCGAATCACGATCTGCCCCTGCCCATAGTCCATCTGACGACCTGAACGGAGAGGCCAGGCCCACCGCCTGGCCTTTTCGATTCGCCATCGGCGTGCGGTTGTGTCCGCAGGCGGCGCCAGCACGAATCGTCGCCATGCCTACGATTCGGGACGTGACCCCCCAGCTCCAGGCGATCCTCAAGAAGCTCCCCGACCGACCGGGCGTCTACCTCATGAAGGACGCGCGGGGCTCGGTCCTGTACGTCGGCAAGGCCCAGAGCCTGCGGAACCGCGTGCGCAGCTACTGGCAGAAAGAGGCGCCCGGGATCGAGCACCACCTCATCCGGTCGGTCATCGACCGCGTGGTCGACCTCGAGGTCACGCTCACCGATTCGGTCGGGGAGGCACTCCTGCTGGAGGGCAACCTCGTCAAGCGTTTCCAGCCGCCGTTCAACGTTCGCCTCAAGGACGACAAGTCGTACCCGTACATCAAGATCACCCACGGCGACGACTTCCCGCGGATCGAGCGGACGCGGAAGCTCCCGAATGACGGCAGCCGCTATTTCGGGCCGTATGCGTCGGCGTCGAGCGTCGACGAGGCGATGAACCTGGTCCGACGCCTCTTCCCGTTCCGGACGTGCACGATCGACATCAAGGACGGTGTCCGGGCACTCCAGCGGCCGTGCCTGCTGTACCACATCAAGCGCTGCCAGGGCCCCTGCATCGAGGCCATCTCGAAGGTCGAGTATGCCGCCGACATCGAACAGGTCGAGCTGTTCCTCGAGGGCCGCCAGGAGTCGCTGATCAGGGCGCTCCGTGACGACATGCGGCGGGCCTCGGAGCGCGAGGACTATGAGCAGGCGGCGATCACCCGCGACAAGATCAAGGCGATCGAGCGGACCATGGAGAGCCAGAAGATGGCCGCGTTCGCCCGAACCGACCTGGACCTGCTCGGGCTGGCGCGGCGCGACAATCAGGCGGCTGTCCAGCTCTTCGTGATCCGCGGCGGCAAGGCGCTGGGGCGTGACGTGTTCCTGCTGGACACGCCTCGCGGCGCGACCGACGCCGAGGTCGTCTCGGGCTTCCTCCTGCAGTACTACGCGCGCGCGACGAGCGTGCCGCCCGAGGTGGCGATCCCGCTGGTGATGCCCGACGCACCCGATCTCGAGCGGTTCCTGGCCGACCGTCGGGCCGCCAATAGCGTTGATAGCGCACTCGTCGGCGAGGCTAACGGCACGGAGCCTGAGCGCTCGATGAACCGCACCGAGAACCTCTCGGTCCCACGTCCTCACGCCGTCCGCGTCACCCGGCGACGGGCGGCGTCACCCGGCGTCGTGCGCCCCGTGCGCCTCGTCACGCCCCAGCGCGGCGAGCGACGCCAGCTGATGAAGCTCGCGACCCGCAACGCCGAGGAGATGCTCGCGCGCGAGCAGGCACGCTGGCTGGCGGACCAGGGCAAGACCCTGGGTGCCCTCGAGGAGCTCGCCGACGCGCTCGGGCTGTCCGGGCTGCCGGCCCGCATCGAGTGTTACGACGTCTCCAACTTCCAGGGCAGCGAGACGGTCGCGAGCATGGTCGTGTTCGAGGACGGCAAGCCGCGGACGGGGGAGTACCGGCGGTTCCGGGTTCGAACGGTCGAGGGCCCGAATGATGTCGCGTCGCATCGCGAGGTCCTGCGCCGGCGATTCCGCGGGGCCCGCGAGGGCGACGAGGGCAGCGCCGAGGAACGGCGCTGGGCGATGCCCGATCTCGTGCTGATCGACGGCGGCAAGCCCCAGGTGGGCGCGGCCAAGGAGGTGCTCGACGAGCTGGGGCTGCATGACATGCCGCTGGCCGGCCTGGCGAAGGAGCGCGAAGAGCTCGTCCTGCCGGGCCGCGCCGACCCGGTGCTCCTGCCGACGACCTCGCAGGCGCTCTACCTCGTCCAGCGGATCCGCGACGAGGCCCACCGCTTCGCGATCACCTACCACCGCGACCTGCGCCGGAAGGCCTCGGTGCGCTCCAAGTTCGACGACATGCCGGGCATCGGCCCGCGCCGCCGCGGGGCCCTGCTCCGGGTTTTCGGCTCGATGAAGCGCGTCAAGGAAGCCCCCCTCGAGCAGATCGCCGCCGTCCCCGGCATCGGCAAGTCACTTGCCGCCAAGATCAAGGCGGGCCTCGAAGCCTGACCCTGTATCATCGGCGACCGTGCGCAGAACCGGCCCCATCCTCATCGCCGTCATCGGGCTGCTCGCGCTCGCCATCGACTTCTGGCCGAACCTGTATCTCCCGGCGCTGACCGCGGAAGCAGGCGCCCGGAAGATCGAGACGAAGCTCGGGCTGGATCTTCAGGGCGGGCTGAAGGTCGAGTACCGCGTCAACCCCAACGGCGATCGAAAGCCGACCCTCGCCGACGTCGAGGTCGTGAAGCAGATCATCGAACGCCGCGTGAACGCGACCGGCGTATCGGAGCCCGTCGTCGTGACCTCCGGAACGGACCGGATCGTCGTCGAGGTCCCGGGCATCAGCGACACGGCCGCGATCCGCCAGCTCGTCGGTCAGACCGGGCAGCTTCAGTTCGTCCCGATCCCGAGTGGATCGACACCGCCGGCCGCCGGAACGATCCTCAACCTGTCGGGCTCGGCGCCATGCCCGGCGTCCGGCAGCCCCACCGCGCCGTGCGCGCTCTTCGGCGGCGAGGAGCTGGCGAGCGCCGCGGTCGGGTCAGATCAGCAGGGCCGTCGGACCGTCACGTTCGTCCTCAAGGACCACGGCAAGGACCTGTTCTCGAAGTGGACGACGGCCCACACGAACGAGTACTTCGCGATCGTGCTCGACCACGCCGTCATCTCGGCGCCCCAGATCAAGGAGCCGATCCTCGACAAGAACGTCCAGATCAGCTCCGGGTCCCTCTCCGGCTTCAGCAAGAAGGAGGCCGATCAGCTCGTCAACGTCCTGCGCTTCGGCTCGCTGCCGTTCCCGGTGGAGGAGCTCGCCAGCGACACGATCGACCCGACCCTGGGCGCCGAGTTCCTCAAGAGCAGCCTGCTCGCGGGCGGGATCGCGATCCTCCTCGTGGTCTTCTTCATGCTCGTCCACTACCGCCTTCCGGGCCTCATCGCGAGCTTCGCGCTGCTGTACTACGCGATCCTCGTGCTCGCGCTCTTCCGGCTGATCCCCGTCACCCTGACCCTCGCCGGCATCGCGGGGTTCGTGCTCTCGGTGGGTATGGCGGTCGACGCCAACATCCTGATCTTCGAACGGTCGAAGGAGGAGCTGCGCTCCGGGAAGTCGCTGCCCCAGGCGATTGAGGCCGGCTTCTCGCGGGCCTGGAACTCCATCCTCGACTCCAACGTGTCCAGCCTGATCACGGCCATGATCCTGTACCTGTTCGGGTCATCGACGATCCAGGGCTTCGCCCTCGTCCTGATCATCGGCGTGCTGTCATCGATGTTCACCGCGATCGTCGTGACGCGCTCGATCCTGCGGGTCGTGGTGGCGCGCGAGTGGGCCCGCAAGGCCTGGCTCTACGGCGTCAGCGAGGACGAGTTCACCGCGCGCCCGACCACCCGGGCTGGCCTGCGCCGCGAGCCGCGCAGTGTTTGACATCGTCGGCAAGCGCCGCTGGTTCTTCCTGTTCTCGCTCCTGATCACCATCCCCGGGGTCTTCTTCATCCTGCTGACGCCGCTCACCAACGGCGCTGCGGGCCTCAAGTTCTCGATCGACTACACCGGCGGCACCGAGTGGTCGATCAAGTTCAAGGACCCCAGCGTCAGCGCCGAGCAGGTCCGCGCCTCGCTGGTCGAGCTCGGCCAGCCGGACGCCCAGGTCACGCGGACCGGGCGCGGCTTCCTCGATATCCGCATGAGCAAGCTGGACCTGCGCGAGGCCGCGCCGGCACCCACCTCGGGACCGACCGCGAGTCCCGGCGCGAGTCCCGGCGGCACGGCAGGCGTAGGCCCCGCGGTCACCGGCGCGCCGACCCCGACACCGTCCCCGGCACCCACGGCTTCGCCGGCGCCTTCGGCAAGCCCCGGGGCGAGCGCGTCGCCCGGGCC
>JBBQFS010000104.1:0-8016 GCA_038322255.1 Candidatus Limnocylindrales bacterium
AGATCGACCTGGGCTACTCCCCACGGCGCACCGACGCCGATCGGATCAGGAACACCGACCGGATGCGGGCGACCTTCGTCGCGGCGCTCGACTCCGGCGCGCTCAATCCACGGGCCGCGGACATCTTCCTCGAGCACCTCAGCCAGGCGAGGCGAGGCCCTGGCGGCGAGGGCGCGGCGGCGGCGGGGCCGGCGGTCCCGGGGGGGGCGCGGGCGGGGGCCCGGCGCGCGGTCCGCTGTCGGCCGCCCTCATCGAGCGCATCGCGGAGCTGCGGCGCCGGATCGCCGATCGGCGCGCGCAGGCCTATCCGGACGCCGACCAGCTCGAAGGCGCGTTGGACCAGATGCTGGCGCGCCAGGATTTGCTCGTCCGCGACGTCGAGACGGTCGTCGATTCGATGACGGAGGGCCTGGAGCCGGCCGCGCCCGCGCGGGACACGGAGCTGGTCCGAGTGGACCCGCACGAGCCCGCCGTCCGGGCGAGCCTGGAGGCCGCGCTGCGCAGGCTCTATACGAGCGGGGATCCCCTGGCTGGGCAGTACGTCGACATCATCCTGGAGGCGTACGAGCGGATGACGCAGATCGACCTCGGCTACTCCCCGCGGCGGACCGACGCCGATCGGATCAGGAACACCGACCGGATGCGGGCGACGTTCGTCGCGGCGCTCGACACCGGCGCGCTGAACCCGCGGGCCGCCGACATCTTCCTCGAGCACCTCAGCCAGGCGAGGCGAGGCCCTGGCGGTGACGCCGCGGCGTTCGCGCGCGGCGACCTGATCTGGATCGACCGGGCGTCCGGCGCCACGGTCGGGGGGCCCGTCCAGGGCGCGGTCCCGTGGCCGGCGACGAACGGCGGGGCGTGGTGGGTCGACCACATCGTCGAGCTGCAGCACGGCGGGGCGGACGCGCCATCGAACTACCTGCCCCTGCCCGATCGCCTGAACTTCCTCAAGAGCGGGGCGATGACCCGGTTCACGAACGGCTTCCGCGAGAGCCAGCTCGCCGCAAGGGCCGGCGGCGAGGATGTCTCCGCAAGCGCCCCCGATCCCAGGTCCGAGGAGCGCCGCCGACGGGCAGTCACGTCGGGGCGGCGATGACCTCCAGCCAGCGGTGGCCAGGGTGGACGAGCGCGAGCCAGGCGCCCAGTCGCTCGCGGGCGGGCGCGTCGAGGAGCGGCAGGATCGCCGCCAGGTCGGCGTCGTCCTTCGGGCGCGCGACCTTGGCCTTCATGAACAGGACGAGCTCCGGGCGCAGGTAGCGGAGCCCGTCGGGCGCCATGAACGTAGCGCGCTCAAACCGGACGCGGACGCGCCCGTCGCGGGGCGAGATCCAGGTGTCGCCATCGTGCGGGGTCATCGCGAGGTCCATCAGCCACGGGCTGTCGCCATCGCGACGGACCCACAGCTGGCGCGACCCCTCCAGCAGGTCGCCGGGCGTGCGCAGCGGCCGGAGCGTGCCGCCCTGGTTCGACCAGACGCACAGGTCCGGCGACAATCGATCGAGCACGACGGGCAAGTCGGCGCGGAGGAACGCGACGTCGATGTCTTCGTGGTCCCGCGCGATGCCCGTGAAGGCATCGACGGCCCAGCCGCCGACGATCCACCACCTCGCGGCCAGGCCATCGAGCGCCAAGGCCACCTCGGGCGGCGTCAGCGGCGCCCAGGCGCCGTACCAGCGGTAGAAGTCGCGATCCCCGTCGGTCTCATCTGCCGGCCGCACCACGTCCAGAAGTATGCGGCGGGGGCTTGACACGCGACCCGCCCCCGGATATAACGCCTACGGGTATAGCGGCTTACGTTATATCGCGGGACGGAGGTATGCCGGGCGCAGCGGGCGCGGTTCGCCGGTCGGGGTGAGCAGACAACGTGCTACTTGACAGTAGCCTGATGTGGTGACATAACGTGCTACATGCAAGTAGCACGCTAGAACAGGAGTGTGCCATGAAGACACTGCGTCCCACGAGCCCCGCCGGACTGCTCCTTCGAGCGGTGATCGTCGGCCTGACGCTCGCCACCGGCTGGATCCACCTGACCCTCGGCGGACCGCTGTTCACTCTCAATGGGGTCGGCTACGGCGTTGCCGCGCTGGCGATGGTCCTTCCCCTGGCGATCGCCATTCGATTGCGCTGGCTCATCCGGCTCGGGCTCATCGGCTACGCCGCCATCGCGATCGTCGCCTGGTTCGTCATGGGTCCGCGCTACGACATCGCCTATCTCGCCAAGGCGATCGAGATTGCGCTGATCATCCTGCTCGCGATCGAGGTCCACGCGTACGACGGCAACCCCGTCGGGCGGATTCGACGGGCGGTTCGCCGGCCCGTCGGCGCCTGACGCGATGAAGCTCATCATGCGCAATAGCGTCGGCGTCCGGCTCGCGGTGGTCCTCGCGGCGGCCGTCGTGGCAGTTGCGTGCCAGGGCAGCGCCCTCGGCTTCGACCGCGCGCCGGCCTCGCTCGATCCGGGAAGCCCGTCGATCTCGGCGTCCAACATCGCTTTCGACCGTTCGGAGGTCGCCGTGCCGGCGGGCCAGCCGTTCATCCTCCTGTTCGACAACCGCGAAGCGGTCCCTCACAACGTCTCGATCTACGCCGACAACTCGCTCAAGGACCGCAAGTTCGAAGGGCTGATAGTCACCGGACCGGCGACGCGCTGGTATCCCGTGCCGGCGCTCGCAGCGGGCACGTACCTCTTCCAGTGCGATGTGCATCCCGCGATGGCGGGCCGCATCGTCGCCTCCTAGACGGGACCTTTGCGGACGCTCCCGGCATCCGAAAATCGGGGGCGGCTGGCCCGATCGTGCGGGTTGCGGTCGCCGGCCGCGGGTCGACACTCCATTGCAATGGGAGCGTCCTCGGGGGTCCGCTCGCCGGCCATGCGCCCGTCGTCCGTGACGCGTGCGCTCGAGGTCGCACGGGCGGAGCTCCAGGACCCGGCGATGACGGCGCTCGCGATTGCCACCCTCACCCTCGTCACCTTCACATTGGTCCGCATCGGGGGCGGTGCACCGAGCGCGCTCATGGAGCTCGGCTATGTACCGGTCGCCCTTGCAGCGTGGGCGTTCGGCTCGCGGGGCGGCCTGGTGACGGGGATCTGCGTCGGGGGGGCGCTCGGTCCGATCCCGGCCCTGCTCGGCTTCGATCGCGTCGAGGGACCCTTCGAATGGCTCATCCGGGCGGCCGCGTTCGCCGCCGTCGGCGCGCTCGTTGGGCGCGGGCTCGAACGCACCAGATCCGGCGGTGGCGTTGTCCGAGCCCGTCTGGTCGAGGCCGCCGAACGGGAGCGGCAGAGCCTCCTCGCGCTGGCCAAGGCCGCGGAATCCCGCGACACCGATGCCGGCGAGCACGTCCGGCGGCTGGAGCTGACCTCGCGCCGGCTTGCGGAGGCAGCTGGTCTCGATTCCGTCGCGGCGGTCGAAGTCGGCTGGGCCGCGATGCTGCACGACCTCGGCAAGCTCCGCGTGCCCGATCGGATCCTCATGAAGCCCGACCCGCTCGACGCCGACGAGTGGACCGTCGTCCGGCTCCACCCGATCTGGGGCGAGCAGGCCCTGGCCGGCGGGGAGCGGCTGGCGGTGGCTCGCGCCGTGGCCCGCTGGCATCACGAGAACTGGGACGGGAGCGGCTATCCGGACGGCCTCTACGGCGATCGGATCCCACTGGCCGCACGGATCGTCCGCATCACCGACGCCTTCGACGCGATGACGAACAAGCGGCCCTATCAGCAGCCCGTCTCGTTCGAGGCCGCGCTCGAGGAGCTCAAGGCCAACGCCGGCCATGACTTCGATCCGGATCTCGTTGGCCCATTCATCGAGCTCATCCGGACGCAACCCGACCTCCGCTCGGAGCTGACCGAACTGCGGCTGGTCTGAACCTTCTGAGGGCCTGAACCCTCGGCCTGGCCCTCCCCGGCCCGCGCCCGGCGGTTGACGCCAGGCCGTTGACGCCCGGCGTCCCAGCGGTTGACGCCCGGCCGTCCCGGCGGTTAGCGTGTCCTTGTCACGAAAGGATACGCAATATGGCAACCGGATCTGTCCAGCCAGCCGCGGCACGTCGCCGCACGGCCGCCGCGGCCGCCGCCGCAGCAGGGCTTCGACGGCTCGAGCTCGTGCTCGGCGACGCCGGCATCGACGGGGAGCGCTTCACCCGCGCGGCAGCCCGGGCGATCGAGGAGATGCGCGGGTCGGAGGCGAGAATCGACGCTCCCGCCACCCAGCTCTCGACCGCAGAGGCGGCCATCCTTCGAACCGGCGGCCTCGACCTGGGGAACCGCAAGCAGACCGAGCCCGACCCGATCGGTGAGACTGCGGCCCGATACGCGGCGATCCTGGCCGACAGCGCGGACGTGGCCGAGGTCGCCGAGCGCCTCGGCGTCACCCGCGCCCGCATCCGACAGCGGGCCGTGGAACGGACGCTCCTGGCCATCCGCGAGGACGACGAGTGGCGCTTTCCCCGTGGCCAGTTCGACGATGCCGCACCGATCCGAGGCCTCCCGGCGGTGAGCCTGGCGCTCCCGGCCGACCTCCACCCCGTTGCGGTCTGGGGCTTCCTGACCGAGCCCAGCACCGACCTCCCGGTCGACGACCGACCGGCGTCCCCGCTCGATTGGCTTCGCTCCGGAGGCTCGCCCGAGCCGGTCGCCGCGATCGCGCGCGAGCTATAGGGACCGCGCACCGGACACACCGGGAGACCGACCGATGACCGCCGCGGCTGACGACGCCGCCGTCGCCAAGCTGCCGTCCCCTCCGTCCGAGCTGCCGAAGCTGCGGCGGCGGGATGTCGCAACTCTCGCTCCCGGCACCGTCTGCTGGCGCGTCTACCGCGCCGGCGGACCGCATCCGACGGTCTGGAACGAGTTCCGCACCCACGGCCCGACCGCCACCGGGCGGTTCGACCACCAGTCGCCGCCGCCACACGACGATCCCGACCGATCGATCGTGTACGTGGCGCTGGACGTCGTCGGCGCGCTCGCCGAGGCATTCCAGGGCAGCCGGCTGATCGATCGCCGGCGCCAGGCGCCATGGCTGGTCGGGTTCGAGCTCGAGGCGCCGGTCGAGGTCCTCAACCTCACCCGCCTCTGGCCGACGCGCGCAGGCGCGAGCCAGGCGATCGCGACGGGCCGACGCGTCACCGCCCAGGCGTGGAGTCGCGCCATCCACCGCGACTACCTGGAGCTCGCCGGGCTTCTCTATCGGTCGTCGATGGCGGGTGGGTCGCTCAACGTGGCGCTGTACGAGCGAGCCGAGCCGAGCCTCGCCGCAACACCGAGCGTGCACGCATCGTTGAGCCACCCCGGGCTGTCACTGCCGCTGGCTCGCGCCGCCGCGCGGCTCGGCTACGGGCTGCGATAGGGCAGGACGATTTCGCGGATCCGATCGATCACGAGGCTCGGGCGCTCGAGGTGGATCATGTGCCCGGTCTCAGCCAGGATCTCGAGACGACCGTTCGGATAGCGGGCGACGATGGCGCGATGCCAGGCGTCGATCATGGCCGTCGCAACAGCCGGGTCAGGATCGACATAGCGAACCTTCGGGTCGACGGTCATGAGGATTGCCGGCCGCTGAACCGGGCCGGCCTCCGCCAGCTCGGCCAGCGTCGCCGCCCAGTCGAGGTTCTCGCCGGCTGCGATCATCGCGTCGGTCTCATCGAGGCTCCGCCGGATCATCGCGCGGATCTCGGCGCTCAGCGCCGGATCGTCGACGAGGCCCCGGTCGGGCTCGTAGGTGTCGAGCATCACGAGGGCCAGCACCGCGTCAGAGCCTGCCGCCGGCGCGCGGGCGGCGAAGAGCCGGGCATAGACCCCACCAAACGAGTGCGCGACGACAACGAACGGGCCGTGCTCCCCCGCCCCGCCGAGGGCGGCGCGAAGGTCGTTGGCGGTGTCGCGTCCCGAGCGCTTCGCGCGAGCCTCGCTGCGTCCGATTCCCGGTCGGTCCCAGGCGCAGACTCTGGTGAAGCCGGCGACGCCATCGAGCGCCTCGCCCCAGCCCGCCGCGCCACTCCCAAACCCGGCCTCCAGGATCACCGTCGGGCTGCCGGCGCCGCGACAGTCGAGATAGATCGCCCGCCCGTCGACCTGGATCACGCGCCCCAGAGCGTCGTACGCCGGGGCGGTCGGCATGGCCTGCGATCGCTGGGCCAGCCACGCCTCGAGGCCGCCCACGCGAACGATGTCGATGCCGACGCCGAGCGCGAGCCCGATCGCGACCCCGCCGACGAGGAGTGCCATGACGCGCCGGCGGCGCCAGCTCGCCGACTGGGCATTCGCGATCTCAGGCTGCCGCACCACGCCGCACACGGTACGCGCGCGCCGCTACGACGAGATGCGGCGCTCGATCCGTGAGTCGGGCACGATCCACATCGCGGCGACGAACCAGTACAGCCCGAACGAGACCAGCGGCGCGAGGAACGCGACCGGGATCGCGAGGGCATAGATGACCGGCGAGATCAGGCCCTTCCGGTCGCTACCGAGCGCCGTCGCGAGCGTGTCCGTCTGGCCCGGCGCGGCGAGCAGCGCCCGGACCAGGAAGCCGTACGCGAAGGCGGCCATGAGCAGGATCACGCCGTAGATCGCCATCGGGATCGTGGCGAACTCGGCGTCGCCGATCCAGGCCGTGGCGAACGGGACGAGCGACAGCCAGAACAGGAGGTGCATGTTCGCCCACAGCACGCGACCGCTCACGGTCCGCGCCGCCTGCAGCAGGTGGTGATGGTTGTTCCAGTAGATCGCGAGGTTGGTGAAGCTCAGCACGTACGCCAGGAAGATCGGCGCGAGCGGCGCGAGGTCCTGGAGCGTCGCACCGTGTGGCGGCACGAGCTCGAGGACCATGATCGTCATCACGATCGCGATGACGGCATCGCTGAACGCCTCGAGGCGGCCCCTGGTCACGCCGGCAGTATGCCGACCTCGAGGCCGCAGCTGACGGCCCCTTGGGCCTCGCCATCCCGGCCGTCCCCGGGCGTCCCGGCCGTCGGCCGCGCAGATGTTCGTCTCCCTATACCAACGAGACGAGCTATTCGATGGCGTGGCCGCAATCAGGATGTATTCGAAGCCGATCGCCGCCAAATCTCGTCGTTCGTGATCTTCGTCACGAACATTCGGAGATCGTTTCCTCACCGGATGAACAACCTCGTCGAGTTGGTATACGGCGGTGAACATTCAGCGAACGTCGGGCGTTCGGGCCCCGGCGTTCGAGCCCCGGCGTTCGGGCCCCGGCGTTCGGGCCCCGGCGGTGGGACCCGACCACTCGCGAGCGCCCGTGAGGGGCGTGAGAGGCGCGGGAGGCCCAGGCGGCGCGATTACGAGCGCGAGGCCCGGCCGTCGGGGCTGCGGCTGCGCATCGAGTAGTTCGCCGCTGCGAACGCGGTCTTGCGCGCCATCTCGGGCGCCGGCGCGGCCCAGCGCTGCTCCTCGACGGCGAGCTCGGCCACGACCTCGCGGAGCTGCTGGTCGCCACCGGCGTAGCGCCGGATCCTGCGAGCGACCGAGCCCACCGCCTGCTGCGCCTGGGCATACTCGCCGAGCCGGTTGAGGCGCACCGCCTCCTGGCGGGCTCGGGCGGCGAACAGCCGGGCGACCGCGCGATCCACGGCCCGGTCTCTGGGCTGGGCGTCGTTCGTGGCGTCATCGGCGAACTCGCAACCGATCGGCACGGGCGCAAAGCCCGCCGCAGCCAGCGTGCCATCGCGATCGCTGACCCCGACGAGGATGCCGACCTCCTGGCCGATCTGGCCGTACCCGAACCGGACGCGCAACACGAGCTCGAGGCGCTGCTCGGCGATGAGGTCGCCGAGCCGAACGAGCCAGCGGTTGCCCCGCGTCTCGACGAGGAACCGCGAAAGGCTCGCGATCGAGATGCCCATGCCGTCGGGCGCGGTGATCTCGAGCGTCGCGTCTCGGGCGACGACCTCGAGGAGCTCACCGACCTCGCTCGCGATGTGGTCGACTATCTGGGCGGCGTCGGCGTTGATGTAGAAGTGGCCACCGCCGGCGTCGGCCATCGACTGGAGCAGAGCCTCGTC
>JBBQFS010000105.1:0-8011 GCA_038322255.1 Candidatus Limnocylindrales bacterium
ACCGGATCCGCTTGTACTTGCCGCAATAGCACTCCCAGTCCTTCGTGGGACCGAAGATGCGCTCGTCGAAGAGGCCGTCCTTCTCCGGCTTGAGCGTGCGGTAGTTGATCGTCTCGGGCTTGGTGACTTCACCCTTGGACCACTCGCGAATCTGATCCGGGCTCGCGAGCGAGATCCGGATGGCGTTGAAATTATTGACTTCGAGCATCGTTCTCCTCGGCGCCGCCGTCTGGCTCGGCAGCGCGATTCGGACCTGTGGCGAGCGTGATCGCGGGGGCCGAGGCCGCGATCACGCGTGGAAATCTGGTGACGGTCGTGGTTAGTCCTCGAAACCGGCGAGGTTGATCCCGCCGAGATCCGGGAGGAGGTAGCCGGAGGCGTCATCCTCCGCGAGCGGGATCTCCTCGTCATTCTGGTCGAGGATCTCGGCGTTGAGGCCGAGGCTTCGGAGCTCCTTGATGAGCACCTTGAACGACTCGGGGACCCGCGGGGGCTGGATGTCCTCGCCCTTGACGATGGCCTCGTACGTCTGCACGCGGCCGAGGACGTCGTCCGACTTCACGGTCAGCAGCTCCTGCAGGATGTTGGCCGCGCCGTAGGCCTCGAGGGCCCAGACCTCCATCTCGCCGAAGCGCTGGCCGCCGAACTGGGCCTTGCCGCCCAGCGGCTGCTGGGTGATCAGGCTGTACGGGCCGGTCGACCGGGCGTGGATCTTGTCCTCCACCAGGGGGTGGAGCTTGAGCAGGGAGATGTAGCCGACGGTGATGTCGCGATCGAAGGCCTCGCCGGTGCGACCGTCGCGCAGCTCGATCTTGCCGTCGGTCGGCAGGGCCTGCTCGACGCCGTAGACCATGTGGCGGGCCTGCTTGAGCTCGTCCCGGATCTGCTCCTCGGTCGCGCCGTCGAACACGGCGGTCGCGGCCGTCTCGCCCTTGGCGTGGAGGGCCCAGCCGAGGTGCGTCTCGAGGATCTGGCCGATGTTCATCCGGCTCGGCACGCCGAGCGGGTTGAGGATGATGTCGACGGCGGTCCCGTCGGGCAGGAACGGCATGTCCTCCGCGGGCAGGATCTTCGCGATCACGCCCTTGTTGCCGTGGCGGCCGGCCATCTTGTCGCCGACCGAGATCTTCCGCTTCTGGGCGACCGACACGCGAACCAGTCGGTTGACGCCCGGCTGGAGGTCGTCGTTGAGCTCGCGCCGGAACTCGCGAACCTCGACGACCTTGCCGCGCTCGCCGTGGGGCAGGCGCAGCGAGCTGTCCTTCACCTCGCGGGCCTTCTCGCCGAAGATGGCTCGAAGGAGGCGCTCCTCCGCCGTCAGCTCGGTCTCGCCCTTGGGCGTGATCTTGCCGACGAGGATGTCGCCGGGGCGAACCTCGGCACCGATGTAGACGATGCCCTCCTCGTCGAGGTCCTTGAGGGATTCCTCGCCGACGTTCGGGATGTCGCGGGTGATCTCTTCGGGCCCGAGCTTCGTGTCGCGCGACTCGATCTCGTGCTTCTCGATGTGGATGCTGGTAAACAGGTCGTCGCGAACGAGGCGGTCGCTGATGACGATCGCATCCTCGTAGTTGCCGCCCTCCCAGCTCATGAACGCCACGAGGACGTTCCGGCCGAGGGCCAGCTCGCCCTGGCTCGTCGAGGAGCTGTCGGCGATCGCCTGACCGGCCTGGACCCGCTCGCCGAGGTCGACGATGGGGCGCTGGTTGATGCAGGTGCCCTGGTTGCTGCGCACGAACTTGTGCAGCCGGTACTCGTCCAGCTCGCCGGCGTCCGCCTCGATCTGGATCCGCTCGGCCGTCACGGAGATGACCACGCCGTCGCGGCGGGCCATGACGACCTGGCCGGAGTCACGGGCGGCCCGTTCCTCCATGCCCGTCCCGACGATCGGGGCCTCGGGCTCCAGGAGCGGCACGGCCTGGCGCTGCATGTTCGAGCCCATGAGGGCGCGGTTGGCGTCGTCATGCTCCAGGAACGGAATGAGCGCCGTCGCCACGGAGACGACCTGCTTGGGGCTCACGTCCATGTACTCGATCTGGTCCGCGCGAGCCTCCGGGAACTGGTCCCGGAAGCGCGACGGGATGCGCTCCTCGATGAAGTGGCGATCGGCGTCGAGGCGGGCGTTGGCCTGGGCCACGACGTGCTCCTCCTCCTCGTCGGCCGGGAGGTACTCGATCTGGTCGGTCACAACCGGCCGGATCGGGAAGGCGTTGAGCTTTTGCTTCTTGAGCTCGGCCGCAGCGCCGTTGGCGAGCGAGTCGCCCTTCTTGACGATGACCTCGCCGCCCTTGGCGATGAGATCGGTCCCGGCCTCGTAGTCGGCGAGGTTGGCGTCGTCCCAGCCGACGGTCCGCTTGACGCGGCGATACGGCGTCTCGATGAAGCCGTAGCTGTTGATCCGGCCGTACGTGGCGAGCGAGCCGATCAGGCCGATGTTCGGACCTTCGGGGGTCTCGATCGGGCAGATCCGGCCGTAGTGGCTGTGGTGGACGTCACGGACGTCGAAGCCCGCGCGCTCGCGCGACAGGCCGCCCGGCCCGAGCGCCGACAGGCGGCGCTTCGAGGTCAGCTCGGCCAGCGGGTTCGTCTGGTCCATGAACTGCGACAGCTGGCTGCCGCCGAAGAACTCCTTCATCGCGGCCACGACCGGCCGGATGTTGATCAGCGCGTTCGGCGTGGCCTTGTCGATCTCCTGGATCGTCATCCGCTCGCGGACCACGCGCTCCATGCGCAGCAGGCCGATCCGGAAGGCGTTCTGGATCAGCTCGCCGTTGGCCCGGATGCGACGGTTGCCGAGGTGGTCGATGTCGTCCTTGGCATGCAGCCCGCGGTTGCACTCGATGAGGTGGCCGACGATCGCCGCGATGTCTTCGCGGGTGATCGTTCGGCTCTCACGATCGAGCTCGATGCCCATCCGCGCGGCTGCGCCGTCAAGCATCTTGTTGAACTTGTAGCGGCCGACCCGACCGAGGTCGTAGCGCCGGAAGTTGAAGAACAGGCCCTCGACCAGGGCGCGGGCGTTGTCACCCGTCGGCGGATCACCGGGGCGGAGCTTCTTGTAGACCTCGATCAGGGCCTCGGACGGCGTCCGGGTGACGTCCTTGTCAAGCGTGTTCGCGATGAACGGGTGCTCGGGGTCGACCTCGACCGGGCCGAACAGTGCCGCGATCTCGTCGTTGGTCTCGTAGCCGACGGCGCGGAGCAGGGTCGTCGCGGCGATCTTGCGCTTGCGGTCGACCTTGACCCAGAGCTGGTCCTTGTTGTTGGTCTCGAACTCGAGCCAGGCGCCGCGGTTCGGGATGACCTTGGCGCTGAAGATCATCCGGCCCGACGCCGGATCCTCGAGCTCGCTGTAGTACACGCCCGGCGAGCGGACGAGCTGCGAGACGACGACGCGCTCCGCGCCGTTGACGACGAAGGTGCCGAGGTCGGTCATCCACGGGTAGTCGCCCATGTAGACCCGCTGGCGCTGGATCTCGCCCGTTTCCTTGATCAGCAGCTCGACGTTGACGTACAGCGGTCGGCTGAAGGTCAGGTCCTTGGTCCGGCACTCCTCCTCGGAGTACTTGGGGTCGCCGAACTCGTAGTCCAGGAACTGGAGCTCCATGACCTTGCCGGTGAAGTCCTTGATCGGGCTGATCTCGTCGAACAGCTCGCGAAGACCCTTCTCGGTGAACCAGCGGAACGATTCCAGCTGGAGCTCGATCAGGTTGGGGACCGGCAGGACCTCGGGGATCCGGGCGTAGCGCTTGCGCGCAGCAGCGGACGTGCCCGCAGCCGGCGACTCAGCGGAAGACAGCATCAAGGACAACTCCTTGGCGGAGGACATGGGGGGAGGAAGGGGCCGCGCTCACAGAACGACAAATTGTATCGCGCAGCCCGACTTTGTCAAACGACCCAGAAGGCCCCTCGCCCCGATGGCGCCGGGGCTCCCTTTCGAGTCAGGTATGCCTGGCCCGGCCACCGGGCGCCGCGACGCCGAGCCTCCTGCCGCAGCAGCTGCGAGGCTCGGCGTTGGCGGAGTCCGCCGCGTGCCGAGCCCCGGAGCGACTTGAATCGACCGCCTACCTGACCTCGACCTTGGGAATCCTCGGGCCTAGGGCCCGCGGGCGCTCTATGTCGGCCCTTGGAGAGTCGCGCCCTGACTACTTGATTTCGACCTTGGCACCAACCTCTTCCAACGCTGTCTTGATCTTATCGGCCTCGTCGCGGGTGACGGCCTCCTTGACGGCCTTCGGCGTCGCGTCGACGAGATCCTTGGCCTCCTTGAGGCCGAGGCCCGTGAGCTCACGGACGACCTTGATCACCGGGATCTTGTTCGGGCCGATCTCGATGATGGTCGCGGTGAACTCGGTCTGCTCCTCGGCGGCCGGGGCAGCCTCGGCTGCAGCGCCACCGCCGGCAGCGGCTGGGGCCGAGGCAACCGGTGCCGCCGCGGTGACGTTGAAGCGATCCTCGAACTTGGTCTTGAACTCCGAAAGCTCCAGGACGGTCATTTTCTCGAAGGCCTCGAGGAGCTGGTCTGCGGTCATCGTTGCCATTGGGCGGTCTCCTGTGATTGAGCCTGGGTTGTGGGGGTGGGAAGCGTCAGGCCGCAGCCGCAACCCGCTTCTCGGCGAGCGCCTCGATCAGCCCGACGACGTCGCGCAGCGGCGCGTCGAACAGGCCGGCCGTGGTGGCCATCGGCGCGGCGAAGGCGCCGGCGATCTGCGAGAGCAGGACATCGCGGGGCGGCAGCGAGGCGAGTCGGGTGACGCTGCTGGCGTCGATCGCCCGATCGCCCACCAGGGCCCCGGTGATCCGGACCGTCTTGTACGGCCGCATCGTGTCCATCACGGCCTTGGCCGTCCGGCCTTCGTCCTGTCCGAATGCGATCGCCGTCGGGCCGATGAGGAGCTCATCGAGCGCCGATCGCGAGGCGTCGGCGGCCGCGATCTTCAGGAGCCGGTTCTTGACGACGCGATAGGTCACGTCCTGCTTGCGCAGGCTGCGGCGGATCTCGCCGATCTCACGAACGGTCAGACCGCGGTACTCCGAGACGATGAGCGTCCGGCTGCCCTCGAGCTGCTCGCGCAGCGCGGCGACGGCTTCTCGCTTGGCCTCGGTTGGCATGGTGCCCTCCATCGATCCAGGCGCGCAGCCGGCGCGCGGCGGTGGGCGCTCCGACCAATCGGCCGATGCTTCCCTGCGACGGGCGCCCAGAGGCGCGGACCTTGACCGCAGGGGGTGCGCCCACCCGTGAGGGCAGACGATCCGATCCTGCCTCGGCATGCTCGCTGGCGTCCCCGGGGCGGTTGCCCCGATCCGGTCCGGCGGATCAAGCCCCGACCGTCACGCTGGGTGCGGTCCGCGGGCGCAGGCTGTCTTCGGCTGGTATCCGTCGATATCGTGCATCCTCGGACCGAGGGCTGGCGGAGCCCTACCTCGGTCCTCGGAGAGCGGGCAGTGTATACCCGCCTCCAGTCGCCCGCTCTCCTGCTTGTCGCCTTACGAGGCGGCGGCCACCGCGAGCACCCCGGGGATGTCGACCCGGATGCCGGGGCCCATGGTGCTGGCGATGGTCAGCGTCCGAAGGTAGGTGCCCTTCGCTCCGGCTGGCTTCGCCCGGTTGACGGCATCGACAAGAGCGGCCAGGTTGGCAACCAGCGCGTCGGCGTCGAAGCTCGCCTTGCCGACGGGGACGTGGATGATCGCGGTCTTGTCGACCTTGTACTCGACCCGACCGCCCTTGACCTCGCGGATCGCCCGATCGAGGTCGAAGGTGATGGTGCCGGCTTTGGGGTTCGGCATCAGGCCTCGGCGGCCGAGGATCTTGCCGAGTCGACCGACCTGGCCCATGAGGTCCGGCGTCGCGAGGGCGACGTCGAAGTCGAGCCAGCCCGCCTCGATCCGCTTCACGAGATCCTCGGCGCCGACGTCGTCCGCGCCGGCGCGAAGCGCCTCCTGGGCCTTCTCGCCCTGAGCGAAGACGGCGACTCGAACGACCTTGCCGGTGCCATTCGGGAGAACCACCGTGCCGCGAACCATCTGGTCTGCGTGGCGGGGGTCGACGCCGAGGCGGATGTGGGCCTCGATCGTTGCGTCGAACTTGACGGTCGTCGTCTCCTTGGCGAGGCGAGCCGCCTCATCGGGCGGGTAGGCGCGGGTGTGGTCGACGAGCTTCGCAGCCTCGAGATACTTCCTGCCGTGTGCCATTCAATCCTCCTTCGACCGGGTCGTCCGATCTCCCCCTTTGCATTCCGGTAGGACTCGGGGTGACTCCCCTACCGCTGGCGCAATCTAGGTGCGGCGCGCGGGACCTGCGGACTCGACCTCGATGCCCATGCTTCGGGCCGTGCCCTCAATGACGCGGGCGGCGGCTTCGATGTCATTGGCCGACAGGTCGGCCATCTTGATCTCCGCGATCTGGCGGACCTGGTCGCGGGTCACGCGCCCGACCGACTCGCGCTTCGGAAGGCCGGAGCCCTTCTCGACCCCGGCGGCCTTGCGGAGCAGGTCCGCGGCGGGTGGAGTCTTGAGGATGAACGTGAACGACCGGTCCTCGAAGACCGTGATCTGGGCCGGGATGATCTGGCCCGGCTTGTCGGCGGTCTTCTCGTTGTAGCTCTTCGTGTACTCGACGATGTTGATGCCGTGGGGGCCGAGCGCCGTCCCGACGGGCGGGGCGGGCGTCGCCTTGCCGGCGGGCAGCTGCAGCGTGAGCACGATGCGGATCTTCTTGGCCACGGGTGAGCGGTTCCTCCTGGTGCCTAGAGCTTCTCGACCTGGAGGAAGTCCAGCTCGACCGGGGTCTCCCGGCCGAAGATGCTGACCAGGACCTTGACCTTGTTGCGCTCGGGGTTGACCTCGTCGACCGTTCCGATGAACTCGGAGAACGGCCCGTCGGTGACCCGGACGCTCTGGCCCTTGGTGAAGGCCACGCGGTACTTCGGCGTCTCGACGCCCATGTGCCGCAGGATCTGCTTGACCTCGGTCTCATCGAGCGGCACCGGCTCGCTGCGAACGCCGGGGATGTTCGAGCCACCGACGAAGCTGGTCACGCCCGGCGTGTTGCGCACGACGAACCAGCTGTCGGGGTCGAGGATCATCTCGACGAGGACGTAGCCCGGGTAGACCTTCTTCTGGACGGTGTGCCGCTGGCCCTGGCGGATCTCGATCTCGTCCTCCATCGGCACGAGGACCTGGAAGATCTTGTCCTCCATGCCCATCGACTCGATGCGGTGCTCGAGGTTCGCCTTGACCTTGTTCTCGTAGCCGGAGTAGGTATGGATGACGTACCAGCGCTTGTCCGGGCGCTTGGCTTCGACGTCGGGCGTGACGGTGCTGCTCATGCGCCGAGGTTCGTCGCGATGAGGCCGATGATGCCCTGGAACACCTGGTCCCAGAACGCGACGAACACCCCGATGGCGATGCTCACGGCGAACACCAGCACGGTCAGGTTGCGCGTCTGGGCCACGGTCGGCCACGAGACCTTCCGCAGCTCCGAGATCGCCTCGGCGATGAAGCGCCGAATTCGCGTCAACACGTTCTGCTGTTCCTACCTAGCTTGCGTTACTACGTTGGTCTCTCCGAGGGCGAAGGCCGCAGCCCTCAAGGCCATCCGCCCGAGGATTGTGGCAGGGGCGATAGGACTCGAACCTACAACCGCTGGTTTTGGAGACCAGTGCTCTGCCAATTGAGCTACACCCCTGCGGTGGTGCCGCACCGATGCTACTTGGCCTCCCGATGAAGGGTGTGGCGCCGGTCGCGTGGGCAGTACTTCATGAGCTCGATCCGGTTCGGATCGTTCTTCTTGTTCTTGCGCGTCGTGTAGGTCCGCTCCTTGCACTCGGTGCAGGCAAGCTGGATCGTGGGCCGCGCTTCGACTCTGGCCATGGCGCTATGCGCTGATGCTGGTGATGGCGCCGGCGCCGACGGTCCGGCCGCCCTCGCGGATGGCGAAGCGCTGGCCGACCTCGAGCGCGATCGGGGTGATCAGCTCGACGCCCATCTCGACGTTGTCGCCGGGCAT
>JBBQFS010000106.1:0-7989 GCA_038322255.1 Candidatus Limnocylindrales bacterium
CTGTCGTTCGACTGGGTCGTGACCGCGCAGCAAACCCGCCGCTACAAGCCGAACCCGCGCGGCTTCGAGCTGATGTTCGAACGGGTCGGGCTGCCGACGTCCCGGATCCTGCACGTCGCCCAGAGCTTGTACCACGACCACGTAACCGCAAAGCGGCTTGGGCTCGCCACCGTCTGGGTGGATCGGCGGGGCGGCCAGCCCGGCGCCGGCGCGACGCCGCCCGCCGAAGCCACGCCGGACCTGATGGTGCCCGACATGGCCACCTTGGCGTCGCTCGCGGTGCCGGCATGAGCGACGATTCCCGGCCGCTGGGCGATGACCCGCTGCGCGAGCGACTGCTCGGATCGGAGGTCCTCCGCCGCGGCCGGATCCTCGAGTTCCGGGTTGACACGATCGAGACCACGGATGGCCACCGCTCGACTCGCGACATCGCGGGCCATCCCGGCGGCGTCTGCATCGTCGCGATCGACCTGCAGGATCGCGTCCTGCTCGTCCGCCAGTGGCGCCATGCGATCGGCGATGCGCTGCTGGAGATCCCGGCCGGGACGCTCGACCGCGAGCCCGACGGGACGATCGAGGATCACGCCTCCGCGGCGGCCCGGGAGCTCGAGGAGGAGACGGCTTCTCGCGCCGCCACCTGGCGCTACCTCGGCGGCTTCTATACCGCGCCGGGCTTCACGAACGAGCTGATGCACCTGTATCTGGCCACCGATCTTGCCGTCGCGGGCGAGGGTGGCCTCAAGCCCGACGAGGACGAGCGCCTCGAGCTGCGGCCCATTCCGTTCGCCGAAGCGGTCGCGATGGCCGAGCGCGGCGAGCTCCCGGACGCGAAAACCATCGTTGGCCTGCTCATGGTCGCGCGGCTCCGCGAACGCGAGGCCAGCTGAGCCCGCTAGCCAGCTCCTGGTTTGGGCATCGGCGGATCGACCTTCGCCAGGGCGTTCCGGTAGAGCTCGGAGGTCGGGCAGAGCGCGACCGCGAGCCGGAGATGGGTCCTTGCCTCGGCGGTGCGGCCGAGCTTGCGAAGGCTCGTCGCCAGCGCGAAGTGGGCCCAGTGCCCGGACGGGTCGACCTCGAGCAGCGCTTCGAACGTCTCCCGCGCCAGCTCGAACTGGCCGCTGTGCTGGTATGCCCGTCCGAGTGGCTCCAGGATCGAACCCTTGCCCGGTTCGTCGCGCGCGGCTCGCCCGAGCACGACGGCTGCCTGGGCATGGTGTCGCCGCTTGATCAAGGCCAGGCCACGCTGGAGCAGCTCGTAGGCGCTCTCGTGGTCAGCGTCGTCGAAAGGCTGATCGCGCTCGATCATGCGCCGATATTCGCACGGATCGCCCGACGCGTCGGGCGGCCGGTGGTTGCCGACGAGGCTCAAGGTTCTGTTCCCGGAAGCCGGCGAGGCTGAGTGCCGCGAGCTCGGAGGCGCGATTCGCGAATTCCTCTCACCGCATCCGTCGGCCCTCAGGACTCGCGCCAGTCCTGGAGGCGGACGGTGCGCAGCCGCGGGCTGTCGGTGCGGCCGGGGATGCGGCCGCGCTTGGCGATCGGGCGCCCGTCAATCTCCTTGATGTCACCCGTGAAGTCGATCGGCGTCGCGCCGCTGATGTATGACCCGACGGCATACGAGTCGACCGGTGCCCCGGCGTCCCGGAAGACGCCCATGCGCTCGGGGTCGAACCCGCCCGAGACGACGATCTTCACGTGGTTGTAGCCGGCCTGGTCGAGGCGCGCCCGGACCTCGCGGACTAGATCCGGGGTCACGCGGCCACGCTCCGATGGGGTGTCGAGCCGGATGCCATACAGCCGATCGCCAAGGGCGTTCGCTACCCGGAGCGTCTCCTCGGCCTCGTCCTTGAACGTGTCGACGAGCACGATCCGGGGCACGTCGGGCTCCAGGTCTCGATCGAAGGCCTCGGCCGCGGCCACGGTGTCACCGAAGATCAGGACGAGCGAGTGCGGCATCGTGCCGGTGGGCGACAGGCCCGCGAGCCGGGCCCCGGCCGGCGTCGATGCGCCGACGCACCCGCCGATGATCGAGGCATAGTCGAGGACGTCGGTGATGTCGGGGTGGACGTGGCGCGCGCCGAACGAGATGACCGGCAGCGGTGCCGCGGCGGCGACGCACTCTCGCGCGGCGGTGGCCCAGCCGGTCGACTGGGCGAGCATCCCGAGGAGGGCGGTCTCGTAGAGGCCGAAGGCGCGGTAGCGGGCCGTGATCCGGAGGACGATCTCCTTCGGCACGATGGCGTCGCCGTCATCGAGCGCCTCGACGACAACCTCGTTCGGATCACTCGTCGCGAGGACGTGCGCCAGGAGGTTCTTGACCTCGTCGATCCCGCAGAGCATCGCCTCGCGCCGGGCGAAGACCTCCATGGTCACGACCGGGTCGAGGCCCTCGCGCTCGAGGATCCGGTCGGCCCGCGCGAAATAGACGTCGGCCGATTCGCCCGAGAGAATCTCCCGGGAGGGCCGGGTCCGGCGAACGCCCATCAGGAGATGCCCATCAGGCGCCAGCCACGTCAGGGATCGGCCGGCGAATCACCGCGCTCGGGGCCTCCCTCGACGTCCGGCGGGCCCGCGCTCGGTGGCGGTGGCGCCGCGGCCGGATCGGCGGCGAGTGTAACGGGTGCCTCGGCGGCGAGCGCGAACGCCGCGGCCGAGCGACGCCGACCACGGCGCCGGAGCAGGACGACCAGCAGGACCACGAACAACAGCACGAGGACGGCCATCCCGACGCCGACGAGGAGCCGCTGCTGTCCGATCGCTGGCGCGGCGTCGATGATCGCGGCCGCGGCAGCGGCTGAGGCGACGGCCTGCTCGAGCTGGCCCGCCGAGAACGCGCTTCGAGCCGCTTCGTAGGGCACGCGCGGCCTCTCGCCGACGAGCCCCAGCTGCGCGACGAGATCTGGCGCCGCGTCGATCTTCGCTTCCGCGTCGGCCACGGCGGCGAGGGCCGTGAGCTGGCCATTGGCGATCCCGATCGCGCCGCTGAACCCATCTTGAGCACCCTCGTAGGCGAGGCGCACCGCGTTGTCCGGCGCGAGCCCGAGGGAGGCGGCCGCCGCGGCGACGGAGTCACGCAGGTTGAGGACCGCGGTCGCCTCCGCCATCGCCTTTGTCGCGCCGGCGAAGGACCACATGCCCATCTGCCTGCGGACGTACCACGGCGGCAGCCAGCCGTCGCCCGCGCTGACCAGGCGGCGATAGCGCTCGCGGGCAGCCCGACGGTCGACGAGCGCCTGAGCATCGCCGGCGGTGAGGGCGAACTGGCGGATGGCCGTCTCCGCGTTCGCGGCGTCGGCCTGGTCGATCGGTTCGATGAGATCGAGCAGGCGGCGCCAGTCGTCGGCGGCGTCGACCAGCTCGGGCGTGCCCGCCCCGACGTAGGCCGTGCGGTTCGTCTCCGCCGCGGCGAAGGCGGCCTGCATCCCGTCGAGCCCGGCCGCGGCAACGACCTGGTGGATGACCCAGAACGCGGCGCCGTAGCCGTACCGCTCCACGTCGTCGGTCTTCTGGTCGCGGATGACCTCGGGGAAGGTCCACGAGACGAGCGGCACGTAGCCGGGATCCTTGAGGTCCGGGCGCTCGGCGCCGGGACCGGCGCCGGCACCGACCGCGGTCTGGACGCGCCAGGCGTACTCCTGGGCGAGCCCCTCGTAGATCCAGCGCTCCTTGAACAGCGCCTCGTCGAACCAGGCGTGCGAGGCCTCGTGGACGATGACGACGGGGTCGAGATCCTCGCTGACGTCGATGCGCTGCCCGTCAGTGAAGAACAGCCCGGCATAGCCCTCGAGCGCAGGCGTGTAGCGCTCGCGGACGTTGAGATCGTGCGCGACCGGCCAGTCGAGTCCGATCAGCTCGCGCAGCTTCGGCAGGCCCTTCCGGAGCGTGTCGCTGACGGTCCTCGTCCAGGAGCCGTCCTCAGGCCAGGCCATGACGACGATCTCGACGCCACCCTCCAGCGAGATTCGGGTGCTGCCGTAGGCCGCGCGGTCCTCGGCGCTGACGATCGAGTAGAAGGTGTTCGGATTCGCGGGCATGGCGCGCAGCACCGTCCCAGAGGTCGCGGTCGTCGCGTCCAGCGGGTCGCCGTCGACCTGGCTCTCGAAGCCGGCAGGCGTCAGGACCTGGACGGTCCCGAGCCCGACGTCGCCCCAGGCCCAGACCCCGAACGTCGCGAACGCCTTGCCGACCCGAATCGGCGAGGCCGAGCGCGGCGCGCCGCCGACCAGGTCGTAGCGGATCGTGAAGCTGGTGCTGCCCTGGTAGTAAAGGTTGGCCCGTAGGTGGACCGTCGCATCGACGAAGAACTGACGCTGGCGGGTCGTGATCGAGATGCTGCCGGCCTTGTCCGCTGCGCGAACCGACCGCGCCTCAGGCTGGATCGAGAGGGTGATGTCGCGGTAGAAGTAGATGAACGTCGAGGTGTTGGGCTTGCGGTTCGTGGCCTGGAAGGCGATCGCGACATGGACCCCGACCGGCCTCGGGATCGAGGGTATAGGTGGCATCGCCCCGGATCTGCAGCGGGCCGGCCGCGAGGGCGGTCCGGAGCGCGGGCGGCGACGCCGACAGGCCGACCGCGAGGAGCGTGGCGAAGAGCACTCCGCGGATTCGGTGGTGAGCGCCGCCACTCCCCCGCCGTCCGACCAACCTCGTCCTCCCGAGTCCCGGACCCACGTCTACCTCCCGGACGCGCGAGCGTGTCAGTTGGCTGCCGGCGGCTCGGGCTCGATGCTCCCGGCTTCGGACGCCGTTCCCGTCGGCTTTCGACGCCGCTGCTGCCAGAAGAGGCCGGCGAACAGGACGGCTGCGACGAGCAGCAGGACCACGCTCACGATACGCGAGCGCCCAACGTCCGAAGCGCTGGTCCACGTCGCCTGTGCCGCCTGGGCCGCGGCGTACGAGGCTTGGAGATCGCCGTCGGCAAGCGACGCCAGCGCCCGGCTGAGGTCGATGTCGGGGCTCGATCCAACAAGTCCGATGGTCACGACCGCCTGGTCGCCAAAGCCCCGCGGGGTCGGGCGCGCGGCGCGAGCGGTGGCGATCAGGTCGACGGTGGTCTGCTCGGCGATCGCCTCGGCGGCGGCCGCGGCGATCCCCCCGGGGCCCTCGAAGCTGGTGCGCAGCGTGCCGGGCAGCTTCGCGCCGACCGCGGCCGCCGCGCTCTCGAGCTTGACTCGCTGCGCTTGGACGGCATCCGCGGCCGCGAGCATCCCGCGGGCCACGTCGAATTGCCAGGCGCGGAAGGCCTCACGGATCGTAGGCGGGAGGCGCCACTCCCCTGCCCGCTCGATCGACTGCGCGTAGCGGCCGCGGGCCACCGCGCGATCGTCGATGGCCTTGCGGTCTTCCGGGCGCGCGACCGAGGTTCGCCACAAGTCGGCGAAGTCCTTGCCAGTGCCTTCCTCGAGCAGGTCGAGCAGCCCGCGCCAGTCGGGCGGGCCCTCTGCCGGCTCGGTGCCCGCCGGATCGGGCTGGTAGGCTCCGATGCCGAGTGCGGCCTTCGACCACATGCTCCGAAGGACGTCCGGACCCGCGCGCTGGGCGATGGTGCGCGCGAGATCGAGCGCCGCGGCGTAGGCGTAGGCCTCCGAGGCAGCGCTTTGGCTGCCACTCGGGCCCCACGCGTTCAGCGCCATGGCCGCCGCGACCGGGTCCTTTGGAGGAGCCGGCGTCGCTGGATCGATCGCCATCTCCTTCGCCACGAGCTCGGCGTAGTACGAGGCGAACGCCTCGGCCTCCCAGCGATCGGCGACGAGCCGCCCATTGAACCAGGCGTGGGCGAGCTCGTGGAGGACGACGCCGTCCGGCGCGGCATAGGCGACTTCGAGCCGACGCTCAGCGGGGTCGAACAGGGCCGCATAGCCGCTGCTGCCTTTGACGAGTGCCTCCTGCATCGCGAGCGGTCCGTCGACCGGCCAAGGCACTCCGATCTCGCGCTCGAGGATCGGCAGCGCCCGCTCGACGAGGGAGCTGACGCGATCGCGCCACGCCGAGTCGTCGGGCCATGCCCGCAGGAGCACCTCGGCCGGTCCTGCCGAGAGCGCGACCCTGAGGCTCGTCTCCTGGTAGTCGACCGGGCGATCGGCCGAGATGTCGGCCACGAACTCGAGGGGTTTCGCGAGCGAGCCGCTAGACCAGAGCTGGTGCCCCGCCTCGGTGGCCACGGGCCCGTTGAGAGGCCCGCGCCCGATCGTCACGTCATACCCGGTGGGAAATCGCACATTGACCGAGGCTCCTGGCGTCTCCGGCGTCGCGACGGCCCAGACGGCGAAGCTCACCAGCGAGGTCGACACTCGCATCGGCCGGTCCGGCGCGCCGCCTGGATCCTTCAGGTCGAACGTCAGGGTCAGGGTCGTCGACCTGCCGGCCGCGAGATTTGCGCCCAGATCGATCTTGAGGTTCGTGTACTCGGGCGTTGCCGAGCTGATCGACACCTTGGGCTGACCGCTGCCGCCCGTGATCTTGAATCCCGAAGCGCCCGGCAGCACCGTGATGAATGCGGTCCGGAAGAAGAACCGTCGCGTGACGCTGTCCTTGAGCCGGTTCGTGGCCGTCAGCCTGACGCTCGAGGCCACCCGGCCCTGGTCGGGCAGCACGTCATAGGTCGCCGCGCCGACGAGCGTCAGACTCGGCGTCGCGCCGGCAACGGGCTCGGGAGCGAGGGCCGGCACGACCCCGACGGCAAGCACAATCGCAAGCCAGATTCCGGCCCGGAGCTGCATCACTCCGCAAGCCCATTTCCGGTGTGGAGGCGCGTCACCCCGAATGCCCATTTCCGGTGCGGAGGTGCTTCACTCCTCGACCAGCTCGCCGAGCTGCGCCTCGTATCGCTCCAGCAGCTGCTGGTTCCTGCCCGGGCGCGATTCGTAGCCGTCGGGCACTCGCCCGCCGATCCAGAGCCAGCCGCGCGTCTCCTCGAAGATGCGGTCGGCCACGCTCGTCACGCGGGCAAGGGCCAGGCCGACCTCGTCACCGTCGACCCACCGCATCGGCAGTTCGACGGCCGCGATCGGCCGCCCGTCGTCAGCCACCGAGAACTTGACGAAGGGGAATTCCTCGTTCCACCGAAGCAACGTGCGGTACGCCCGGCGAAGGCCATCGAGCAGTGGCGGCGCGAGATGGGCCCAGACGATGGCGCCGATCGCCGGGTCCAGGATCAACGTGACCCGCAGGTCGCGGCGTTTGCGCCCGTCCAGCGTCAGGTCCCACGCGACGATCCCATCGCGCTCGACCTTCGCACCCGGCTCGACGCCCGCCGCGCCCAGCCACGCCTCGATCTCCTTGGGTGTCGCCGCGCGCGGCGTACCGCCGGCCGGCCTGGTGGTCCCGGACATAGGCCGGAAGTCTAGCCGTGGTGGCGCGGCCGGCCCGCGAGCCGTCCCATCTCCGCGCGCCGTCCCGCCGGGCGCCGTGCCGCAGGAAGCCGTGGGCGTCGGGCACCGCCAAGCGTTGGGCACCGCCAAAAGTTGGGCCGCCCTCGTCCAACCGCGAGATTTGATCGGAGCGCCGTTACCGCTTCGCCCTGTGCAGCCAAACCAAAATAGTTCCACGTATGCGAAACCATCGATTCGGAGGACCGCATCTGAAATCGACGGGTCCGCCGCGCCAGCTCGTGCTCGAAATTCGGACAATTCGGCTCAGCAACCGGCCCGCGCCGCGGGTGGGCGCTCGCCGAGGGCGCAGCTGACGGGGTCCCAGGGCTGCCTGTCGCGTCAGGTGCGGCAGTCGACCACCCCGCCCGAACGTAAATCACGACAGGAGTGGGCCAACGAACCCGGGAAGAGTCGAGGGCGATCGAAATGGTTTCGCTTGTTTGGAACTTCTTTTGGAATCGGCGCGGAGGAGAGAGAGAGAGAGAGAGAGAGAGAGAGAGAGAGAGAGAGAGAACAGCGTGGCGATCGTGGGAGGCTCGCGGACTGCCAGCGGCGATGTGTGGCAGCCGGGATTGGGCCAAGCCGAACCGAGCGCGGAGTGAGTGACGGAAAGGCCACG
>JBBQFS010000107.1:0-7949 GCA_038322255.1 Candidatus Limnocylindrales bacterium
GAGAGCGGTCGAGCCGGTCACGTCGGCGAAAAGGATCGTGACGAGCTTTCTGACGTCGCGAGCGGGCGCCGCCGTTGCCGACGCGAGGGGACTGCCGCAGCTCGAGCAGAACCGCGCGCCACGCGCGTTCAGATGACCGCAGGACGGGCACGGGGCTGTCATCCCGCCGAGTGTATGGCCAGGGGTGTCGCGATCTGACTGCCGTGGCGCCTCGAGGAAGCGTAGGTGGCGGCCCCATCGGTCATGTGGCCGACGCCAACGGAGGTCGAGGCGATGGACGAGCGGCGCGACGCCGATCAGCCGACGGGATCCCCGCGCCGCTGGCACTTCATCGGAACCCAATCGGGCGACCGCGGTAGCGTGGCCGCCGTGTGTGACCGCTGTGGCACCGTCCGGGCGGGCCTTTTGCAAGCAGCGGGCCAAGCGGAATATCGACCTTCGAGGTTCTTGCCCTGGTGAGCCGCAGACACCCTCCGACGACGAGCCGGGAATCGCTATTGGAGCCCTGACGCAGCCTGACGACCGCGTCGCCGGCACGGAGCCGCACACTGATCCCGAACGCGGTACTCGCCCGTGCCTGGTCGCTCGGGAGCTGGCTCGCGAGTGACACGCCGAGGGCTTGCCCCGACCCATACCGTCTGACAGGCGCCGGACGAAGTCGGCGCCCCTCGAACGGAAGGGCATGGATACCGATCTCGTGATCCGAGCACAGCGTGGCGACAAGGGCGCGTATTCGCTCCTTGCTGCCGAGATTGCTGATCGGTTCCTGGCGGTGGCGCGCCGAATTCTGCGCGACATCGACCTTGCCGAGGACGCGACGCAGCAGGCGCTGCTCGCCGTCTGGCAGGACCTTCCGGGTCTCCGCGACCCAGGCCGCTTCGAGGCTTGGGCATACCGGCTCCTCGTGCACGCCTGCTATGCCGAGGGCCGGAAGGAGCGCCGCTGGTCGCCGAACCTTCGGCTCCTGCCGACGGACGAGTCGGTCGCGACTGATGACCTGAGCTCGGTCGTCCATCGCGACCAGCTCGAGCGCGGCTTCCGCCGCCTGACGCTCGATCACCGCGCGGTGGTGGTGCTCTACCACTACCTCGACAAGCCGCTCGACGAGGTCGCGAGGGTGCTCGAGATCCCCGTCGGCACGGCCCACTCCCGTCTCCACCATGCGATGCGCGCGCTGCGAGCGGCCCTCGAGGCCGACGCACGACCGACGACGCGGGAGGCTGCCCAATGAGCGCCGAACGTGATGTCACGCGGATCGTCCGGTCGTGGCTGCGAACCGACGAGCGCGAGTCCGCGGACCGAATCCTCGGCATCGTCCTCGAACGGCTCGACACGACCCCACAGCGCCGGCCCATGTGGCCGCCGCGGAGGTTCCCCGCCATGAACAGGTTCCTCACGCTCACAGCCGCGGCGACCGTCCTCGTTGTCGCCGCATTCGCGGCCCTCCTAGTGTTCCGACCTGCAGCGAACGTGGGGCCGCCGGCCTCACCGTCCGCGCCTGCCGTCACGGCCGCCGCAACGCCGAGCGCGTTGCCGAGCCCGTTGCCGACCGTCGTCAGAATGCAGTTATTCCGATCGGCGCCCTCGTTCCTGTTGCCTGACGACTACGCGCTCGACCACGTGCTCGGCAGCCCCATGACGATCACCGTGCCCGCCGACTGGACGGGCCTCGAGCATGGCCCGGGCAACGCGCTCCTCGTGAAGACCGCGGTCGACCTCGCAACCGGCAAGCGGGGCGCCTTCGGCACCGTCGGCAACAACGTGCTGCTCGGCTTCTACGGGGTCGACGCGATCTTCGCTGATCCGTGCAAGGACATCAGCGCGACCACGCCGGCACCCAGCGGTATCGATGGCTACGTCTATGCACCGTCCAACGCAGTCGGCATGACCGCCAAGGCTGTCACCGACGTGACCATCGGCGGGCTGCCGGCGAAGCAGCTCGACCTCGTGAACTCCATTGACGACAGCAAATGTGCCTTTCGGCCGTTCAACCAGTGGACCTATCGCGATGAGCCGGGAACGGTCGGCGGCAACGGGACGTCGTCGCCCGGACACCAGCGGATCTGGCTTCTGGAAGTGAACGGAAGGACTCTCCTGGTCAACTTCGAAGGCTCGGTGGCCGATGGGTCGCCGGCGAAGGACGTCGCCGAGATCGACGCGATCGTCCGGAGCATCCGTTTCGAGTAGCACCCTCACCTCCTCCCGGGTCGACCCTCCGACGCCGGCGCGAGCGCTGCTCCGCCGGCGTCTTGCTGCCCAGCACGAAAATTTCGCCAGATCGAGCCGCCGCCCGCCCATCGTCACGAGAGGACGGCCGCCGCAGGGCGACGGTCCGCCTACGGCGACGTCGAGGCTTGCGAAGGTCTCGTCGTGACCGCGTTGCACTCGAAGCACCAAGGTGAGAGACGGGGTGACCTCCCGCATAGACAAATCAACCATTCGCTTCGACGCGAGGCTGTCCAGGATTGAAACCTCGAGCTGTCCCACTTCAGCGCGCAGCCGATTAGTTCTCGGCCGGTTTTGGGTCGCGCCACGAACGGATGCAGCCGGTCCCGGCCCGATTGGTAGCAACGGCGGGAGCAGTGTCCGCCCGGGATGGCCTGCGCCCTCGGAACTAACCCTCCGTGAGCGTCTCGCTGTCCGCCATTGTTCGCCCACTGCTACCGCGTTGCTACGATTTTCGTGCCGAAGGGGAGATTCGAACTCCCAAGGGGTTGCCCCCAGCCGATTTTAAGTCGGCCGCGTCTGCCCTTCCGCCACTCCGGCGGCGTCAGCGTAACGCGCCATCATCGGCCGTCCGGCGACCCCTTCGGGGCCAGCGGCTCGCGGCGCGGCGCTGGCTCGGTTCGGGCAACCGGCTCGGGGATCAGACCGCCACCGCGGACCGTCGCGCCAACCACCATCGCCGCGGCGATGAGCACCAGGTTCTTGATGATGTATTGGCCCTCGAGCGTCGGCGCGATCGGGAAGACGGTGAAGGTCTCACTCGGGAACAGGATCAGCGGGGTGAAGGTGCCGAGCATCTGCACGAACAGCAGGAACAGCACCCCCCGCAGCCACCGCCCGACGATCAGCCCCAGCCCGATCAGCGACTCCCACGTGGCCAGGATCGGAAGCGCGACGTATTGCGGCACCGCGCCGAAGGTCAGGGCCTCGATCGTCTTCGCGGCGAGCTGCTCCGCGGGGCTGAGGTTCGGGAAGTACTTGAGGAAGCCGAACCACAGGAACACGATCCCGAGCGCGACCCTCACGATGGGCACGCTGTACTGCGCCAGCGTCCTCGTGATCCGGATGTCGAGCCGGTCGATCGGCGCGGGCAGGCGGCTGGCGGTCACCCGGTCAGGCTACCGCCGATCGGGCAAGCGGGCATCAGCCGATGGGCGACAGTCGCTCGTGCCGCAGCTAGCGTCCGGTGCAATGTCCTGGGAGGCGCGCCCAGGTCCGGCTGATTTGCCTGGCCCGGAAGGTCGACAAGCCCTCGACAAGGCGCAGCAGGATCTCGGCAGTCGTAGCATGGAATTCCCCGTTCGACAACACAGGAGCCATTGATGGCCGACGACCCGCGCGCCGATCTGGTCCACCGCATCGAGACGATCCGCGACCGCTGGCGCCGGCTCGTGACCGATGTCGACGAAGATCGGATGGAGCTCCCCGGCGCGACGGGCGACTGGTCGTTCAAGGATCTCGCCTCACACCTCACCGCCTGGCGAAAGAAGACGATCGCCAGGTTGGAGGCAGCGGGCCGTGGCGAGCCACCACCCCGCGCGCCGTGGCCGGTCGGGCTCGGCGAGGACGAGACCGACGCCATCAACGCGTGGATCCACGAGCAGACCAAGGATCGGCCGCTTTCGGCGGTGCTCGCGGAGGCCGATTCGACCTACGAGCCGTTCATCGCCGCGGTACAGGCCCTGCCGCTCGAGTTGGCCGTTCGCGAGCACGAGTCATACGTCGAGGCCGAAGCCGAGGACGGCCACCCGTACGGCCATCTTGGGGAACACGAGCAGGACGTGCGGCGATGGCTCGCGAGCGCTTCCGAACGTCAGCGCTAGGGTGCGTGCGCCCGGCGACTTCGAAGGCTGACCGACGGAGAGGTTGGAGGCGACGACCGGATTCGAACCGGTGAATAGAGGTTTTGCAGACCTCCGTGTTGAACCACTTCACCACGTCGCCTCGGGGCCGACGGATTCTGCCACAGGAGTGGTTGCCCCTCGAGGATTCGAACCTCGCCTAACGGATTCAAAGTCCGCTGTCCTACCACTAGACGAAGGGGCAGTCGCCAATCCCTAGCGTACCGTCCGGAGCGCGGCGGTCGAGGAGCGCGGAGAGCTGTCGAGGGCAAAGAAATGGAGCGGAAGACGGGATTCGAACCCGCGACCCTCACCTTGGCAAGGTGATGCTCTACCAACTGAGCCACTTCCGCTCGGAGCTGCGCGCGCCGGGTTTTTGTTGGTGCCGAGAGCCAGAGTCGAACTGGCGACACCGCGATTTTCAGTCGCGTGCTCTACCAACTGAGCTATCTCGGCCCGGCGAGTCCACCAGGCCGAAGCGGCCCGACGGCGAGGCGTAGGTTAGCACGGGCCCTCTCAGCCCTTCAATCGAGGCCGGTCGTTTCGACCGGTCGACCGAGGAAGTCCGCGTACCGTCCGATGGCCTTCGCGGCCTCGCGTCGCTCGGCGTCGTCGAGCCCGACGAGCAGGTTCAGCTCGACCCGGACCGCGGCCTTCGCCTCGACCCGGCGCCAGCCCCCGACGACCAGCCCGTCGCGGACGACGACATGATTGAGGAGCACCTGGGCGACGCGCGCCGGCGGCGGGAGGCCCGGATCGGTCGCGTCCGTCCGGTCGCGGAAGGCGATCAGCAGCTCGTCGTAGTTCGGAAGCAGGTGGACGATGGGCGCGCCCCGCGCGGATCTCGATCCAGCCGACGGTGGCGTCGGGGCCGGCCGGGTCGGTGCCGTCGGGGAGACCCAGAACGTCCGGTCGTCGATCGTCTCGCGGACGAGCGGCGGTGAGGCGGCCTCGAGCGCCCGCCGGGCGCCGGCCTGCGTCAGCCCCGACCACCAGGCGAGATCTACCGCTTGCGCCGGCCCGTGACCCTCGATGTATCGGCGACCGAGCTCGGCCAGGGCCTCGTCGCTCGATCGAGACCGGCTCGGCGGGACTCGCTCCTCCACCAGGCATAGGTCTGCCGGCGTCCCCGCCGCGGCCCGCTGACCAGCACGCCTTCAAGCTCGGCGTGCATCACGAGATACGTCAGCCGCAGCCCGGTCGCGGGGATTCCGGCGTCGGCGAGGGCCAGGCCGAGCTCGTCGCGTGTTCTCGCGTGCCCACCCGCGAGCAGCCGCTCGAACACCGCCGCGCTCCGGCGCGCGACGCCTGTGTCGATCTCGAGCAGCCGGTACTGATACGCGCTGGCCTGGTGGACCCTTGGCTTCGTCAGCTCCAGGAGCCAGCGCAGGTCGGCCGGCGCGACGAAATGCCAGGTCGGTCGAAGGACGTGCGTTCGAACGACCTCACCGGCATCGAACGCTCGATCGAGCTGGGCGTCGGTCGAGCCCGCGACCCGCTGGCCGACCGCCCACTTGGCACCGGCGTAGTCCTGCGACTGGACCGCGAGCAGGTGCCCGACCGCCGCCGAAGGTGACCCAAACGGCTCGCCGGTGAGCCGCTGCACGACGAGCCGTCGGGCGGTGACGTCGTCGGTCAGGTCAGTCCAGCCCGGTGAGGGCCTGCACGTCCTCGGCCGTCAGCGGCGGCTCGCCGGTCAGCTGCCGCAGCCGGTTGACCCGATCGACGATGGCCGGGTGGGTAGAAAACATCGAGCTCGAGCGCTCCTCGAACTTCTTGATCGGGTTCGTGAAGTACAGGTGCTGGGTCGCGCGGTTGGCGACCTCCAGCACCTCCTTGTCGGCGGCGATCTTGACGAGCGCCCGCTCGAGGCCCCGAGGGTTGCGCGTCAGCTCCACCGACGACGCGTCGGCGAGGTATTCCCGCTGGCGGCTGACCGCGAGCTGGACGAAGCGCGCGAAGATCGGCGCGAGGATCGCCAGGACGATCGCGACGATGAAGATGATCGCCGCGAGCCCGCCTGCGCCGTCGCGATCGCGCCCGCCGCCGCCGCGTCGACCGCCGCCCCAGAACGTGAAGCGCAGGAAGAAGTCGGCCAGCAGGGCGATCGACCCGACGAGCACGGCAACAAGCAGCGTGAAGCGGATGTCGAGATTCCGGACGTGCGACAGCTCGTGCCCGATCACTCCCTGGAGCTCCTCGCGTTCGAGCTTCTGGAGGAGCCCGGTCGTGATCGCCACCGAGGCATGCTTTGGGTCCCGGCCGGTCGCGAAGGCGTTCGGTGCGGTGTCATCGATGATGTAGACCTGCGGCATCGGCGTACCGGCAGCCAGCGACAGCTCGCGGACGACGTTCATGAGCTGCGGCGCGGATTGCTGGGAGACCTCTTTCGCCCCGGACGTCGCCAGGACGAGCTTGTCGCCCGCGAAGTACGACCCGAGCGACATGACCGAAGCCAGCGCCACGGCCCCGCCGGTGACGGCGAGGCCGCCAGCGACCGCGCCGCTGGTCCCGTAGCCGATCGCGAATCCGAGCGCGGCCAGGACCGCGGTCACGGCCAGCACGAGCAGCACCGAGTTGCGGCGGTTGGCCGCCTGGAGGGCGACGAAGGTCGAGCGTGTCTGCATCAGCGGGCGCGCGGAACCGGAGACGGCGGGTGGATGCGGGCCGGGTGCTTAGCTCGTGCCTAGCTCGTGCTGAGATCGACCTGCGGAACCGCGGCGGCTTCGGGCTCGGCCTCGAAGAACTCGCGCTTGCTGAAGCCGAACATGCCGGCCAGGAGGCTGTTCGGGAAGACCTGGATCGAGTTGTTGTAGTCCAGGACGCTGGCGTTGTAGTGCTGGCGGCTGAACGAGATCTGGTTCTCGGTCGTGGTCAGCTCCTCCTGGAGCGACAGCACGTTCTGGTTGGCCTTGAGCTCGGGGTAGTTCTCGACGACCGCGAACAGCGAGCGCAGCGTCGAGGAGAGCATGTTCTCGGCCTGGGCTTGGGCGGCCACGCCCTGAGCGCCAGCTGAGACAGCCTGGGCTCGAGCATTGGTGACGTCGGTCAGGACCTTCTGCTCGAAGTTCATGTAGCCCTTGACCGCGTTCACGAGGTTCGGGATCAGGTCATGCCGGCGCTTCAGCTGGACCTGGATCTGCGCGAGCGCCTCGTCGATGCGGTTGCGCCGCCCGACCAACCCGTTGTAGATACCGATCACGAAGGCGACGATCACGCCCACGATGACCAGCAGGACGATCAGCTCCATGTGAACCCTCCACGACGGCTCGCGCCAGTGAGCGCGACGCCACCGCTTCGAAGTCTACCGCGTGCGCCCCGTGCCACTCCAGGCGCCGACCCTTGCCTCGACTCCCGATCATGGCCGACAGGCCCCGACCGCCGGGCCAACACGCCCCGGGGCGCAACATGGTGGGCGGTGAGGGATTCGAACCCCCGACTTCCTCGGTGTAAACGAGGCGCTCTAACCAGCTGAGCTAACCGCCCGCGCGCAGCCTACAACCCTGGAGCGCCCTGGCCCACCGTAGCGCCGCCTCAGGGAGCATCAAAACCCGAGTATCGGGCCGAAGGCATGCAGAGAGGGGGAGCGGTGCCCGAAGGCATCCGTTTTCTCTCGACGATCGCAGCCATTCGGGCGACGATGTCACAGGGGTCCGATCCGCCCGACCATCGGGAGCGAAGCTCACGCAGGGAGGGTGAGCGGGCCCCGAAGGCATCGGCGCCCGAAAGGACCCAGGAGGAGAGTGGTGCCCAGGCCGGGACTTGAACCCGGATGAGTTGCCTCATACGCCCCTCAAACGTACGCGTATACCAATTCCGCCACCTGGGCATCAGGTTCGCTGCCGGCTAGCTCCGTGGATCTGGCAGGTCGAGGGTTGGTAC
>JBBQFS010000108.1:0-7941 GCA_038322255.1 Candidatus Limnocylindrales bacterium
GGAACCTTCGATCTCCTGATTCCGAGTCAGGCGATCAAACCTCGCAGCCAGCGCTCCGTGCCCGTAACCTCTATTTCGAGCGGCAGATTGGCCGGGACATTAAGGTGCCTAAGGGTGGCTTGTCTCCTCTCGCCCCGACCAGAACATCCGTTCTATATCCGGCGGGATCCGTTCGTCCGACTTCACGCTCAGATAGCGGGGTCGGGCTGCGGGCTGGACGACTGGAACGAGGACCTCCGCGTCGATGATCTCGAACCGACAGACCTCAGCGTCCCCCCAACGGCCCCACTCCCGCGGTGTCCCAGCAGGGCCGGGGCGGAGCCGGTTCAGGGTGAGGACAACGAGTCGGGCCGCGCCGAGCCATCAGTCGGACCCGGCGAGGACCCACTCCCAGACCCGACCACGCTGACCAGCTTGCCGAGAGCCGTCCCGACGAGGATCCGACCGTCTACGATGGCCGGCCCCGCCGGGTACCCCATGATCTTGAAGGCCCACAGCTCGCTATGGGTCGCGCTGTCGATCGCATGGATCTTCTGGTCGTCGCTGGTCGCATAGAAGACGCCCCCGACGATCCCGCCGTTGGGCGACGTGGTGGCACCGATCGGGATCTGCCAGGCAGGGCCGCCGGTCGTGGCATCGAGGACGTATAGGTTGCCGTCGCTGCTCTCGGCGTATACCTGGCCATCGGCCACGGCGCCCAGGTACACGTTCTTGCCGCTCGGGGCACGGAACGGCCCGGCCCAAGCCTTGCTCCCGGTCTTGGCATCGAGGGCGAAGATGCCATGCTTGGCGGTCGTCGCAATGTCGAGACCGGTCGTAACGTAGACCTGCCCGTCGGCGACAGTGGGCGTCGAAGTGTTGCCCGGCTCGAGCGGAACCTTCCAGCGGACCGCCCCGGTCGCAGCATCGTACGCGCCAAGTGTGCCGGCCTCAGTCGCTGACGCCCCGCCCGATCCGGCGTAGATGATGCCGTCGGCGACGGCGATCGCCCGGCTGATCGACCCTCCGGTCCCCACTGGTGCCGGCCAGCGTGGCCTGCCGTTCGCCACGTCGAAGGCTGCCAGATGACCGCCGAGACTGCCGACATACGCGATCCCGTCGACGATCGCCGTGGCGCCGCGGATCGGCCCGTCGGCGTGGTATGTCCAGACCGCGGTGCCCGTCGCTGCGTCGAGGGCGTGGAGCACGCCGGCGTCATCGCCGAGGAGGACCATCCCGTCCGCGACCGACGCGCCGCTGTTGATCGGCGCGCCGACATCCTGCTGCCAGCGCACCGTGCCGGTGCTCTCGTCGACGGCCGTGACGAAACCGCCCTCGTCGCCGAGGTAGACGCTCCCGTCCACGACGACCGGCGACCACCCGCCGACCGGACCCTTCAGGTTCACCTGCCATTCGAGCCGAGGAGCGCCCTTCGGGCCCGGCCCGGGCATGATCCCATTCCGCTCGGGACCACCGTGGTACGTGGATACGACGATCGGGAGCGACCGTGGCGGCCGGGGCGACCCTACGAGCAGCAGCGCCCCAATCAGCCCGAGGACAAGGAGCCCAACGAGGGCGAGCTGGAGCACGAGCCGACTCCGGCGCGACGCGGCGCGGCCGAAGAGCCCGGCGCTCCGCTGTGGCGTCAGGTCGGTCGCGGCCCGGATCTCGTCGCCGAGGCCGGCCGGAGCGTGGACCGTGGCAGCCGGCGTCAGGGCCAGGCGGATCGCGTCGTCGGTCAGGCGCATCGTGTCACTCATCGCCGCTCCGCCTCCAGCGCCCGCTCGAGCGCCCGCCGGGCGTTCGAGAGGCGCCACTTGACCGTTCCGACCGGCGAGCCCGTCGAGCGGGCGATCTCCGCAAGGGGCGTCCCCTCGACGTAGTGGAGGACGAGCAGTGATCGGGTGGTGCCCTCAAGCCGGGCGAAGGCGCGCTGGATCGCATCGGCGTCGGCGAACGTATCCGTCTCGGCGGCGACCGACGGCTCCGCACGCGAGCTCCCGCCCTCGGCGGCGACGTCCATCGAGAGCTCTCGGACCCGGCGCGGGCCGGACCTGCGGACCGTGCCCCGGGCTGCGTTGACCAGGATCTGCGAGAGCCAGGCGTCGAACTTCGCGGGCTCGCGCAGACGCGGCAGCTCGCGCCAGGCAAGCACGCAGGCATCCTGGGTCGCGTCGCGGGCGTCTGATTCGCTCCGGGTGATGGCAACGGCCATCCGGTACAGGCGGTCGAGCCGCGGCCGAATGAGCCGATCGAAGGCGTCGCGGTCACCCGAGGCGGCGCGCTCGAGGAGCGCGCCGTCGCGGACGCCGGCCGCCCGCTCGACCCCGATCGCCACCGAACCTCCCGTCATCGTCGCTGCGACCCCGGCTCGCTTCGCGAGGCTAGCCGTTCCGCGTCTCGGCGACTACGGCTTCGGCAGGGCGTACGCCCGGAGCTCGGGCCAGCCCGGGGGCGTGGGCGGGCCCGTGTAGGCGAGGTAGACGGCCTTGCCGTCGGGCGACAGCGCCATCGTCTCGCCACCTGTGGACCAGGAACGGAGGATCGCTCCGCTCGGGTCGAGCTCGACCAGCGCGAGCGGTCCGGCGTCCGACTGGACGCCGACGTAGATGTGGCCAGCACGATCGACCGCGGTCTGCGACCCGGCGTGACCGCCTTCGAGGTCGTTTCCACCGAGCGCCGCGAAGTCGAGATCGTGGTGGGCCACTTGGTGGCCCGAGCCGTCGAGCTCTAGGATGCCCGTCTGATCCGCCACGAAGAGATGGCCGGATGGAGCCAGGGAGAACAGCACGAACGGGATCGGGAAGGAGCGGAGGAATCGCCCGTTCGAATCGAATACCTGGACGTCGCCTCTGGCAGCGTCCGTGACATAGACGGCCTTCCCGTCGGTCGCGATCCCGCGAGCGTCGGCGAACTGGCCGTCGTCGGTGCCGAAGCTGCCCCAGGCCTTGAGGAAGTGGCGACTAGCGTCGAACGTCTCGACGCGCTGGTTCCCACCGTCCACCACAAAGATGCTCCCGTCTGGCGCGAACGCGACGGCACCTCCAGCGTCCGGGCCATGGCGTAGTGTGAACTGCCCCGGCGCCTTGCCGGGTGACCCCCAGGCCTCGAGGAACTTGCCTGCCGGGCTGAAGATCCAGAAGCGATCCTCGTAGATCGAGGTCACCCAGACGTTCCCAGTCGTCGGGTCAACGGCGGGCCAGTAAGTCGCCGTCGTGGTGCCGGAGGGCCCGGCCTTCTGCCAGAGCAGCGGCAAAGCGGCCAGGCTCGTTGAGGGCGGGGTCGCGACCGCCGGAACGGAAGCCACAGCCGCGGACGACACGGAACTGGTCGTCGTCGGCGACGGTGGAGAGAGGACCGGAGAAACGCTGGTTGCCGGAGAGTTCGCCGCGATCGAGGCGGTCGACGGCAACGTCGAGCCACCACACCCGGCAAGCAACCCGGCCAGGACGAGCGAGCCAGCCGCGAAGATCCGCGGTCTGCGGCGAGGGGTCGCTGCTCGGAGTGAAACGCCCATCGAAAAGCTCCTCGTGGCTCGGTCGGCCATTGCGCCGTGCTGGTTGGATGCCTTTGGGACCGTCAAGGTTGGCGCGATCCGCCGCCGACTCACGATCCGCTCCCGCCGATGGCGTAAAGCGCGCCAACGTCCGTCCCGACCAGGACGAGCCCGGACGTAACGGCGGCCCCGTACGGGACGCCGAGGATGGGCAATTTCCAGAGCTCCCTTCCCGTGGCGGCGTCGACGGCAAAGACAAACCCGCCATTGCTGGCCCCGTACACGACTCCGTCTGCGACCGCGGGGACCACTTCGACAAGTCCTGGCGCCGTAACCTGCCAGAGGACGGTCCCGGTAACTGGATCGAGCGCTGTCACGTGACCATCCTCGCCTTCCGTGATCGCCCGCCCATCGGCGACCGCCGGCGAGTACGTCGGCCGATCACCCGGACTGGCGACGCGCCAGAGCACCCGGCCGGTCGCCAAGTCGAGCGCTGCGAGGTGCCGAGAGCCCGCCCCCCCGCCGTCGAGGGTCACGACATAGACCCTGCCGTCGGCGATGGTCGGGGTGCCGACACGTGCCCTGTCCCCCGTGTCGACTCGCCATCGCTCGCTACCGTCGGCGAGCGACAGTGCCAGGACGAACCCGTCCTGGAACCCGACGACCGCCACGCCATCAGTGGCGGCGACGGACGTGTCGTTCTGCGACGTCACCGAGTCGTGCCAGAGGACCGCTCCGGTCCCGGTGTCGAGGGCCGTGACCCCCAGGTCGCTCGAGGCGAACACGGCCGTGTGCCCAACGATCGCCGGGGTGCCCCCGACGGTGCCGGCACTCGGCTGCGTCCAGACGACCCGACCATCCTCAGTCGATATGGCATGGGCTCCGTCGGACGCGCCGACGACCACGAGGCCATCGACGATGGTCGGTGAGCCGTGCACTCCGGACCCGATCGGAGCGCTCCAGCGTTGCTTCGCGGTGTCGAGGTCCACCGCGTGGAGCGTCCCGTCGGTGGAGACCAGGTAGACCAACCGACCCTCGACGGCGACCTGCGAGCCGATCGGAGCGCCTGCCTTGAACGTCCAGCGGATCGACGGCGTCCCACCAGGCCCAGGGCCAGGCATCTGTCCGGTCCGGTCCGGGCCGCCGCGGTAGGTCAACAGGTCACCGACAGCAGTCGCCCGGCCTGACGCACCTGTGCTACTCGACGGACTTGTCACGGCGAAGGTGGGAGACGGAACGTCTGGCCGAACCGAAGGAGACTGGACCTTCGGCGGTGCGGCCGTTGGTGGGATCGCCCCGGCGCAGCCTGCGACTGTGAACAGGGCGACAACCACAAGGGACCTCGGACGCATCTCGGACCTCTCGAACGGTGCAGGTTCGAAAGGGAGATGCGCCGCGCAGGGCCAGGGTTGGCGCTGGCTTGATGGACGACCGGTCCAGCGAGGTCATTCTACGAGACACGCGGCAACTTCAGGCTCCCCTACCTACTACCCCTCGCCATCGTTGACGGTCCCTGCGAGCCGCCCGTACAATCCCGATGAAATCACTCGGGATTGAGGACCGTCCCCTGACGCAGTCGTTGACCACCCCACCGCCCCGCCCGACCTTCCACGGCTCGGGCGCCGTCTCCTTCAGCACGAAGGGCGAGTACGGCGTGCGCCTGATGGTCCAGCTCGGGCAGCGGTTCGGGACCGGACCCGCCAGCCTCGCCGATGTCGCCGCCGACGAGGAGCTCCCGCGCGCATATCTCGAGCAGCTCGTGGTGAGCCTTCGCGACGCGGGCCTCGTCGCCAGCACGCGCGGCGCGCGCGGCGGCTACGAGCTGACTCGAAATCCCTCCGAGATCCGGATGAGCGCCGTCCTGCGCGCCCTCGAAGGCCCGATCGCCCCGATGGTCTGCGCCACCGACGATCCCGAGCACGCCCTGCTCTGCGACCGCAGCTCGCGCTGCACCGTCAACGTCCTGTGGGTCCGCGTCCGCGACGCGATCACAGGCGCCCTCGACTCGATGACCCTCGCCGACCTGGTGCCCCAACGCCTCGCCGCCGTCGACGACCTCCAAGGAGCCTTGACCGCCCCGTGACCGACCAGACCGTCGCCGCTCCCACCTCAGCGACCGCCGCCACCGCCGCCACGGCGACGTCCGCCGCCGACGACGACCGCCTCGTGATTCGCGGCCTCCGCGTCGCCCCCCTCGCAAAGCCCGAGGTCGAGATCCTCCAGGGGATCGACCTCGAGATCGGCAAGGGCGAGGTCCACGCGATCATGGGCCCGAACGGCTCCGGCAAGACGACCCTCGCCTACGCCCTGATGGGCCATCCCGCCTACCTGATCACCGGCGGCGAGGTCGTCTGGAAGGGCCGCAACATCCTGAAGTTGTCGGCCGACAAGCGGGCCCGGCTCGGGATGTTCCTCGCCTTCCAGTACCCCACCGCCATCCCGGGCTTGAGCGTCGCCTCGTTCATCCGGAGCGCTCTCAACGCCAAGCTCCAGGGGATCGACAAGGACGACTCCGTCGACCCGACCGACCCGATGAAGGGCGGGATCAACATGCGCGACTTCCGCAACAAGATGCGTGAGAAGATGGCGCTCCTCCGGATGGACGAGAGCTTCGCCTCGCGCTACGTCAACGAGGGCTTCAGCGGCGGTGAGAAGAAGCGCCTCGAGATGCTCCAGATGGCGGTCATCGAGCCCCAGATCGCGATCCTCGACGAGACCGACTCCGGGCTCGACATCGACGCCCTGCGGATCGTCGCCGAGGGCGTCAACGCGATGCTCAACCCGGAGCTCGGCGTGCTCCTGATCACCCACTACCAGCGCCTGCTGAACTACATCACCCCGGACTTCGTCCACGTCCTCGCCCAGGGCCGGATCGTCAAGAGCGGCGGCAAGGACCTCGCCCTTCGACTCGAGGACGAGGGCTACGGGCCGGTGCTTCGCGAGGCTGGGCTCGAAGTCAACCTCCCTGACGAGGCGCTGCTCGTCCCCCAGGCGCCGGCCGGCTCCGAGGCCGATGCGCACCACCAGCCTGTGGAGGCCGCCCGCTAGCCGGGCGGACCGACCCATGGCGATCGAGACCGAGCCCGAGCTGGCGACGGGCGTCCGCGACGGGGCAGCCGGAACGCGGGCCGGGTTCGACCCGAGCGGCGTCCGCCTCGACTTCCCGATCCTCCAGCAGCAGATCAACGGCCACCCGCTCGTCTACCTCGACTCCGCGTCGACCTCGCAGAAGCCCCAGGTCGTCCTCGACGCGATCGACACCTACTACCGCGAGTACAACGCGAACGTCCACCGCGGGATCTACACGATCGGCGAGAAGGCGACGGCCGCGTACGAGAAGGCCCGGGCGAAGACGGCTCGCTTCATCAACGCCCCCGACGCCCACGAGATCGTCTTCACCCGTAACGCGACCGAGGCGATCAACCTCGTCGCCTACTCGTGGGGCAGGAAGAACGTCAACCGGGGCGACGCGATCGTGCTCACCGAGATGGAGCACCACGCCAACCTCGTCCCGTGGCAGCTCCTCGTCCAGGAGCGCGACGGGGACCTCGAGTTCATCCCGATCACCGACGACGGGATCCTCCGCCTCGAGGTCTACGAGGTTCTCCTGAAGCTCCGCCCGAAGCTCGTCGCGTTCACCCACGTCAGCAACACGCTAGGCACGATCAACCCGGTCCGCGAGATGGTCGCGATGGCCCACGCGGCTGGCGCACTCGTCCTCGTCGACGGCGCCCAGGCGGTGCCCCACGTGCCGGTCGATGTCCAGGAGCTCGGTGCCGACTTCTACGCGTTCTCCGGCCACAAGATGCTCGCCCCGATGGGCTCCGGCGCGCTCTGGGCCCGGCGCGAGCTGCTCGAGGCGATGCCGCCGTTCCTGGCCGGTGGCGAGATGATCCGCGAGGTCCACCTCCGGCGGAGTGACTTCAACGACATCCCGTGGAAGTTCGAGGCGGGCACCCCCGCCGTCGGCGACGCGATCGGGCTGGGCGTCGCGGCCGAGTACCTCGGCGGCTTGGGGATGGACCACGTCCGCGAGCACGAGCGCAACCTCGTGACGTACGCTCTGGAGCAGCTCCCGGCGCGCGTGCCCGGGATAGAGCTGTACGGGCCGCTGGATCCGGAGTTGCGCGGCGGGGTCGTGCCGTTCAACCTGCCGGGGATCCATCCCCACGACGTCGCCCAGGTGCTCGATCGGTTCGGGATCGCCGTCCGGGCCGGCCACCACTGCACGATGCCGCTTCACGAGCGGCTGGATCTCGCGGCGACCGCCCGGGCCTCGTTCCAGGTCTACACGACCCGCGACGACATCGACGCCCTGTGCGCCGGCCTCGTGGAGGTCCAGCGGGTCTTCGCATAGCGCTCACGTCCCCACCGACGGCCAGCCGGCATCAGTTGACCCGGCCCGTCGGATCCGCTGGCTCGACGCCGGCATCGATGGCGTAGCGGGCGGCTTCCGTCCGACTGCC
>JBBQFS010000109.1:0-7915 GCA_038322255.1 Candidatus Limnocylindrales bacterium
AGTACAGGAACCGGACGAGCTGGAGTCCCCTCTCCTCGGCGACCCTGACGATGTCTTCGGGCGTCATTGGCTCAGCAGCTAGGGCGCCGGGACCTTCTCGGGGACGAGCTCGGCCCCGAGGGTGAACTTGCCACCCTTCACGGCGATGACCGTCACGCCCTTCTGCGGGACGTGCACGCCCGCCGAGAAGGTGATCGAGCCGGTGATCCCCTTAAAGTCCTTCGTCGCTTCGAGGGCAGCTTTCACCGCAGCTGAGTCCGTGCCGCCCGCACGCTTGATCGCATCGACCATCAGGTAGACCGTGTCATAGCCAAGGGCAGCGAAGGCGTTCTCAGGATCGTGGCCGTACTCGGCCTTGTAGTCAGTGATGAACTTCTTGATGCCCTCGGTGCCGCCGGTGGCATCCATGAGCGCATGGGTCGTGAAGTAGACGTTTTCGGCGGCCGCGCCGGCGACGCTCAAGAGGTCGGGGGTGTCATAGCCGTCGCCGCCGACGATCGGTCCGGTGATCCCGGCATCGCGGAACTGCTTCACGAGCGGGCCGATGTTGTAGGGCATCGCGGCGACGTAGAAGAAGTCCGGCGCCGGACTGAGTGCCTTTATCTTGGTGATCTGGGCTGAGAAGTTCGTCGCCTTGTCGTCGTACGAATCCTCGAGTGCGATCGTCCCGCCGAGCTCCTTGAACCGCGTGGTGAAGTACTTCCCGAGGAGCGTCGTGTACTCGACGCCCTTGTCCCACAGGAAGTAGGCGTTGTGCCCGAAGGTCTTGTACGAGTACTCGGCGCCGACGGCCGCCTGGACGTTATCGCCAAAGCAGGCCAGGAACATCATGTCGCCGACCTGGGTCGGGATCTTGGGGGACGTGGCGCCGACCGTGATGAACGGGATCTTGGCGTCCTGGAAGGGCTTGCCAGCCGCGATGACCGAGTCGGTATCCGTGTAGCCGATCGCCACAGGAACCTTGTCCTGCTCGACGAACTGCTTGGCCGTCTGAGCGGCGACGTCAGGCAGGTACTTGCTGTCGTGGACGATGAAGTCGATCTGCGAACCGTTGACGCCGCCCGCGGCGTTGATCTGCTTGACCGCGAGCTTCGCGCCGTTCGCGGCGGGGACGTCGAGCGAGGCCTCTTCGCCAGTCAGGGCGAAGCCGCCGCCGATCTTGATCGTGCCGCCGGCCGTGGCGGCCCCGCTTGGCGTCCCAATCGGAGCCGTGGTGGGTTGGCCGGTGGCCGCTCCCCCACCGGGGCTTGCTGTCGGCGCGGCGCACCCAATAATCAGAAAGACCGCGCTGACCAGCGCGATAGCGGTGCGGGTCATGGCTCTCCTCCTCCGATCAACCCGGGCCCGCGCGTCGATTCCTTGAGCGCGAGGCGCCAAATGTATCCTGTCTTGGGTTATGCGATCACAGATGTCGCCGCGGATCGTCGTCACGCTCGCGGTCGCTGCCGAGCAGACCCGGCCGGACCTTGCTCGCCGTCGCAATGACCTCTACCTCGATGCCGGCCGCCGCCACGGTGGAACCCCGGTCGCGGTCGACGCGCGGACGCCGCGCGCGGACCTCCGCGCCGCCTTTGCCACGATGGACGGCCTGCTGCTGACTGGCGGCGGCGATCTCGATCCCGCCCGGTACGGCCAGCCAAACCTCGGCTCGCGGGACATCGAGCCGGATCGCGACGAGCTCGAAGCCTTGGCGTGGCAGGAAGCAGGGGCCAGGGATCTCCCGGTGCTCGGCATCTGCCGCGGGCTCCAGGCGATCAACGTCTTCTCGGGTGGATCGCTTCTGCAGCACGTCGACGGCCACGCCGGTGCGGGCTGGGGCACCGGGCCGGCGGCCACCCACCCGATCAGCCTCGTGCCGGGAACGCGGCTCGCTTCGCTCCTCGAGGCCAACACGGCCACCGAGCCCGTCGTCGTGAATGCCTATCACCACCAGGGAATCAGTCGGGAGGGTCTCGCCACCGGCCTCGTCGCAGCGGCGTGGGCCGACAGCTCAGCCGGCCCGCTGGTCGAGGGTCTGGAGTCGCCCGGAACGCGATTTCTGATCGGCCTCCAGTGCCACATCGAGCGGACCGAATCCACGCCAGCCGCGTTCGAGCGTGTCTTCGAGTCGTTCATCTCCGCAGCTGGCCACCCTCTATCCTCGCCTTAGGAGGAGCAGATGACCGACGAGTCCCCGCCCGAACCCCCGGCGACGCCCAGCCAGATCGACGTCGGGCCGTCCGGCCCGCCGCCGCCGTTGGCGGCGCCACCGCCCGCAATCCACTCGGCGCCCCCACCCGCGGTTTCACCGCCTGCGCCAACAGCCGCGAAGGCCGGCGGCAAGGGCGCGATCGTGATCGTCGGCGTGATCATCGCGTTCCTTGCCGTCGTGCTGTTCGTCGTCAGGAACAACGGCGCGGCCGAGGATCTCAAGGCCGGCGACTGCTTCGAGCTCCCGACTGCGACATCGGTGCAGACGGTCGTCCACCACCCCTGCACGGAAGCCCACACGGCCGAGGTGTTCCACGTGGCCGAGTACACCGGGACCGACATGAAGACGCCGATCACCTTCGTCCTCGAGGGATTCGTGAACACGGCGTGCAGCCCGGTCTTCACGACCTACGTCGGCAAGGATCCGGTTTCCGTGCCGGACTTGACGATCGGCTACTTCTACCCGAGCTCCGACAGCTGGTCGAGCGGCGACCGGACCATCACCTGCTACGTGTCCAGGTCGGACAATGGCTCCATGACGAAGTCGGTCAAGGGATCAGCCGGCACGTAACGGCGAGCCAAGGCCGAGCCGGCCGGCGACGCGTTACGTCGAGTACTCGCTGATCTCGCACAGGTGCCCGTCAGGGTCACCGAGGAAGCGGCGCGTCTCGGCCCCGGGAGGTGATGCGCTCCACGCTGACGACCGCACGCGAGCGGCTACGGAGCTTCGCGCTCGAAAATGATCTGATCCGTGCCGCCCGCCCCTCGCGGCACGAATCCGACGTACCGCCAACCCTCCTCGGCCATCTCGTTGAGGACTTCGCGGAGCGTGGATTCGGGCGCGCCTTTCTGCCATCGCACCCAGGGCTGGCCTTCGTTCAGGGAGCCGACCAATTTCATGTGAACCGTCCGGTACTGATAGCGGGCCATCGACTTCCCTCGTGCGCACCCCGGTCGCGATCAAGCGTAGGCCTAACGCAGGTTCCCGATCAGCCGGTCGCGAACGCCAGTCAGCTCCGAACGTCCATCGGAGTGGATAGGGTTACCACGTGATCCCTTCCGCGCTTGCTCGCGATGACGCGCCGGGATCCGAGCCGTCGTGGGCGGTGCCCCAAGGCCCGCGGCCCAGGACAGGCAACTCGCTCGAGTTCCTGATCGACAACGAGGTTGCCTGGGGCCGCCTCGCCGACGCGATCGCATGCGCCTCGCTGTCCCTCAGGGCCATGCTGTTCATGCTCGACGCGCCACACGTGCGGATGAGCTTCGACAGGTCCCCAGCGACGCCAGGTAGCGCCTCGCCGTTGCGCGGTCGCCGGCCATGGCGGCAAGGAAGGCGTCGCGATCGACCCCGGCGTTGGCGAGCGCGGCGTCGGTCAGGCCGGCGAACATCCTCGCGAACAGCTGATCGATCTCGTCGCATCCCGGCGACGCCGCGGGCGACGGTGCTGGCGTCTCGGACGGAATCGGCGTCTCGGGCGGCATGGCGGTGGCTCTCGCGGTTGGAGCAGGAATCACGGCGGTTGGCCCGGCCGCGGGTCGCGAGATGCTGATCAATAGCCACGCGCCTGACACGAGGATGGCCCCGACGGCGAGCAGCCGTCCCCGACCCCGGCGATCTCCTCGCGAATTCACGGACGGGGCTCGGTCCTTCGGGCGGTGCGCGGCCTGACGTTGGGCTGAGCCGCTGGCTGCCCGGGAGCTGCGGCAGCGTCGGTCGTCAGGAGCCGGTCGAGGTCGGCCATGTTAACGACGGCGACAAGGTCCCGGCCATGGCGCGCGACGACGACTCGCTCCTGTCCGTAGGCGACGCGATTCACGATCTCGGCAAAGGCCTGCCGCGTTTCGCTGACGGTTACGGTCGTGCTACGGCGGGCATTTGGTTTGTACATCTCGTACAAAACGTAGACGTCACCGACGGCTCTGTCAAGAGTGCGGGGAGCCGGGGCAGGCCGAGAAGCTCCCGTCGATCCCTGGGCGCGAAAACTCGTCGCCGCGGCAGGCGCGTCGCCGCGACACGTGGAGCGCGGTTGGTGGCCTCCATGGCCCTATCGTGCGGTTGTGATCAGGCTGAGGCGAGCAACCGCCGACGATGCGCTCGACGTCGCGGAGATGTTCCTCGATTCCTTCCACGCGACGTACGACTTCCCGCTCGCGCATACCGACGATGAGGTCCGAGCCTGGGTTCGGGACAGGCTCGTCCCCACGATGGAGACATGGGTAGCGGTCGACGAGGAGCGCGTCGTTGGGATGATGGTCGTCGCGCCCGGTCACCTCGAGCAGCTGTACGTCGCACCCGACCAGCTCGGCCGCGGCGTTGGGCGTCAGCTCCTCGAGCTCGCCAAGGAGCGCTCGCCGGGTGGCCTCAGACTGTGGACCTTCCAGGTCAACGATCGAGCGCGCCGGTTCTACGAGCGCAACGGCTTCGTGGCCCACGAGCTTACCGACGGCGACAACCAGGAAGGCCAGCCCGACGTTCGGTACGAGTGGCTCGGGCGATGACGGTTCTCCGGGCTGCTCCGGAGCTCCGCGATCAGCTCCGCGGTCCGCTGTACTTGTCGTACCGCCCGCGATAGCCGAGCGCTCGGGCCACCGGAGCGAGGAGCGTCGCGATCGGGCCGAGCACCGTCTGGGCCGGCCGGGGCAGCTGCATCTCGCGCCGGTAGTCGGTGGCGAGGACCATCATCTGGAGGGGATTCGGCAGCCCATTCCTGCCAACCTTGCCGTCCGCAGCGAGCCCGAAGAACGTCTCGAAGAACGTCTCGGTGTCGAGCGCCGGCCGGAACTGGACAAGGGTCGCCGCTTCCGCCTGGCTCGGGTTCCACCAGGTGTGGGGCGCGCCCGGCGGCACGATCGCGACCTCACCCGGCTGGCAGAGCCGCTCCTTGCCGGAGACGCGAAACATGACCGGCGTGGGGCCGATCTCGAACCGCTCCTCCTGGTTGGGGTGCACGTGCGCCGCCGCGATGAAGCCGCCCGGCGCCAGGTACAGGCTGATCTCGAGCAGCTCGCCGCCAGTATCCCTGGCGCGCTTCCGGAAGATGAGTCGCTCGCCGGTCACCGGGTGAATGAGCGGGCGCTCTTCCGTGCCAACCGAACCCGAGACGGGATCGCGGACCTCGCCGCCCATCGAGTTCGTCCTCCATCCGAGCACCGCCGTACCGTGCACCCGATGATGACGATACGACCGTGGACGCCGGCGCGTCACGATTTTGTCATTGTGGCCCGAAGGTCAGCCCAGCTTCGGGAGGATCGTGATCAGGACCGGCGTGATGACGACGACGACCGTCGCGGGAATGGTGAACACCGTGAGGGCGAGTGACTCGAGGAGGCGCGATTCTGCGCTCACGATCACGACGAGACCCACGCTCATCCAGAGCATCGCCCCAACCTCGACGAGCAACGCCAGCGGGATGCCGAAGGTATCCAGCGGCCTCGCGGCCATGGCGGGCAGGAAGTCCGGTGAGAACGAAGAGACGACGAGCAGCACCCATAGCGGCGTGAGCGCGAGGATCCGGCTGGGCAGGCCTGGACGGATAGCGCCACCGTCCATCGACATGATCGTCGTTGCCATCTGAGCCCCTCACTCCACGACCAGGCAGGTCGAGGGCGCGGATCGTAGGGAGGCTCGTCCTCGCTCGGACATGAGGAACTTTCCCTATTCGGCATCTGGCGCCCCGGATCAGGCCAGCAATTGCTCCGCGACCGTCCCCGCTGTCTCCAGCGCGCCTTCGACCCATGCCTGGGCCCGCGAGAAGCTCTCACCGCAGACGTAGATCGGCAAGGAGGGGTCGGGCCGCACCGCGGCGGGCATGACCTCGTCCGGGTTGAAACCGCGGACGGTGACGCCCTCGCGTAGGCCATGCGTAGACTTTGCAAAGTGACCGATACGACCACGGTGTCCGCCGCCGGCGGCCGGCTCATGCAGCTCCTTTCGGCACGAGGCGGGATCGAGCCGGGCGCGCCGACGATGGTCCTCCAGCACCGCGAGGCGCTGATCTACACGCTCGGCAAGGCCGCGGCGCTCGAGCAGCTCGTCATGTGCCAGTACCTGTATGCCGCGTTCTCGATGAAGGACCGCGAGGACGACGGCCTGACCATCGCCCAGCTCGAAGCCGTCCGGCGCTGGCGCCGGGAGCTCCTCCACATCGCCGAGCAGGAGATGCTCCACCTCGCGCTCGTGCAGAACCTGCTCACGGCCGTCGGCGCGTCGTCGTCGTTCGGCCGGCCGAACTTCCCGCTACCGCCGCACGCCTACCCGGCGGGCATCCGGATGGAGCTCCTGCCGTTTGACGAGACGGCCCTCCGACACTTCATCTACCTGGAGCGGCCGGAAGGCCTCGACATGGCCGACCAGGACGCCATGGCGGCGGTCGAGAAAGCCGTCCCCCTCGCCCCAGCCACCGACGACGAGATCGGGCCGCGACTCCAGGACTTCGCGACCATTGGGGAGCTCTATCGAGCGATCGAGCTCGGCTTCGAGCGCCTCACGGAGCGCCTCGGGGAGGAAAGGCTCTTCATCGGTCCACCATCGGCGCAGGCCGAGCAGAGTCACTTCCGGTTCTCGAGCCTCGGGGCGGTCACCGATCTCGCGTCCGCGCGGGCGGCCATCGACACCATCGTCGAACAGGGCGAGGGCGCGCGCGGCGCGTGGCGCGAGGCCCACTTCGGTCGATTGGTCGCCGTCCTCGACGAGTACCTCGACCTCCAGGACGCGGATCCGGCGTTCGGGGCCGCACGGCCCGTGCTCCCGGCGTTCGTTCGCGAGCGTGAGGATGGCCTGTCCGTCTCGATCATCACCGACCCATTCACCAGTCGCTGCGTCGACCTCCTGAACGCCGTGTACGAGGTGATCCTCCAGCTGCTGGCTCGATACTTCGCCCACACCGACGAGACCGATGACCACCTCGGCGTGCTCGCGGACGTCAGCGTCGGGCTGATGCGGACGGTCATCAAGCCGCTGGGTGGCCTCGTGACCCGGTTGCCGGTGGGTTGGGACTACCCGGGCGCGACCGCCGGACCGACGTTCGAGCTGTTCTACGCGGTCGACTACCTGCTCCCCCATCGCGACGCGGCGTGGCTCGTCCTCGAGGAGCGCATGCGCGTCCTGGCCGAGCTGGCGACGACGTGTCGCAACTCCTGCGCGCCGCTGCATATGCCGGCGCTCACGAAGATCACCGACGCGCTGCGCGAGCTCGCCGACCAGCTCGCCGAGGCGCGCTGAGTCTCGAACCAGCACCCTCGGTTGGCGGCGAGTTTGCCCTCGTGTCCGACCCGCAAGGCGCGGCGTTCGGCCTCTTCAAGTCGGGCTCGGGCTAAAGGTAATCAGCGCAGGATCTCGACCACGTCCCCGTCCTGAACCTGGTGATCTCGGCCGACGCGCTGGCCCTCGAATCGCGCTGACGGTCCCCAGACGCGCGCACCGATGAAGGTCGCGGCGATGTCGTGGTGGATCCAGTCCGCCACGTCCTCGACGGTCGCGGCGGGATCGAGCGCCAATGGCTCGGGGTCCGTCTCGCCGAGCGTCCGCAGGCGGACGCGGATCAGGCCGGTCAGTCGCCATGCGGCATCGCGGAACGCGGCGAGGCTCGCCTCGTCGATGACCGAGACCGGGACGATCTCGAGGTCCGGAAATGCCGCCTTGAGCCGCTCCACGGCACCCGGCGGCGCTTCATCCGATCGGGTCGCCGCGAGAAACGCCGGTTTGTCGATCCCGGCCAGGGTGACC
>JBBQFS010000110.1:0-7910 GCA_038322255.1 Candidatus Limnocylindrales bacterium
GCTCTCGCCATGGCTTCGACGCGGTCGCTATGCACCGAATCCGTGCCTTCGGCGGCGACGACGATCCACGGTCGATCGATGAACAGGTCGGCGACTGCCGCCACGACCCCCGTCGCCTCGCGCCCCGCCATCGGGTGACCGCCGACGAACGGCAGGCGAAGGTCTTCGGCGGTCGCGACGATCAGGCCCTTGGTGCTCCCGACATCCGTGACCGTCGCGCCGTTTGCGAGCGCGTTTCGAAGCCGGCCAGCGAGGTCCTTGAGGGTCTGGATGATCGCCAGCGGCGGGCCGGCCAGGATGACGAGACCCGCGCCGTCGAGGGCCGCTGCGGCGGTCGGCGAGGCGACGTCGAGCAAGCCCCGGCGTAAGCCCTCAACCGGCCCGTGGCCGCTCGGGGTCCAGGCCGCCAGGCGGGTGCTACCGGCGTCGCGCAGCGCGAGCGCGATCGAGCCGCCGACCAGGCCGAAACCGAGAAAGGCGATCCGCTCGGGGAGTCTGGCCAGCGCGGCTGCCCGCGCCGCGTCGGGCGTCGGATGCGCCGGGACGTCACGCGCTGGCAAACGACCTGCCGTCATCGCGCCGTCGCCCATGGTCCCGCCGTTCGAAGGCCCGCCGCTCGACGCCTCCGGGCGGTCCCCCACTTGCCAGCGGGTCGTTGCGCCGCTCGACGCTGCGACGCCGATCGGCCCTTCGTTCTCCGTTGAGCATCGCGCCGCAGCGTGGGCATCGCCGCTCCTCGGGTAGCAGGCGGTCAATCGGCGCCGTCGCGTAGATCACGCGACCGCAGGTGCGACACGCGAGCATCGGCATGTCGGTCGAAAGTGCCTCCCGTTCGAGCCTCGATCGTAGCAGCGAGTCAGCCACCGAGCGCTGATTCGTGCAGGGGCTCGTAGCGGGCCGGGCCGCCGCCGAGCGAGCTCCGGAACAGGACGAGGCGGTCCGCGGTGAATCGGACGTCCAGGCTGGCCGCGGCCTCCTCGAGGGCGCGTGCCGCCGCGGAAGCCTGGCGGAGGCCGTCGGTCCGGGCGATCGTGAGGTGCGGGGCGAAGGGCCGCGTGTCGAGGGGCTGGCCGCCCTCCACGACGGCGCGGGTCAGGCCGTCGGCGAGATTCGCCAATTGATCGGCGCCGGTCGTCACGGCGACCCAGAGCGTGCGCGGCCGTGCCGGGTTCGGGAACGCGCCGCCGCCGGACACGCCGACCTCGAAGGGAGCGGCCGCCCTCGCCAACGAATCGGCCGCATCTTCGAGCGCGGGCAGCCGGTCTGCCGGCGTCGGGCCGAGGAAGCGCAGCGTCAGGTGCAGCCCCTCGACCCGAACCCAGCGAATCCGGGCCGTGCCATCGCCGACGGCCGCTTGGACCCGCGCAATCAGGTCGCCGATCGCGGCTCGCGCCTCGGCCGGCAGCGGGATCGCGAAGAACAGGCGCATCGTGCCCGGCTCGTCGACGGGCGCGACCCATCGATCACGCCCGCCCCCGCCGCGCCTCATCGGCCCTTGGACTGTTCGCGCTCCCACACGCCGCGGTCGTGGCGCAGGATCTCGAGCGCCCGGGCACGGTCGCGCCAGCCCTCGATCTCGACCGTCTTGTCCTCGAGCAGCTTGTAGGTCTGGAAGAAGTGCTCGATCTCGATCAGGCGATGGGGTCGAACCTGGTCGAGCCGCGCGACGTGGGCCTGGTGTGGGTCGCCCTCGGCGACGCACAGGACCTTGAAGTCGGCGCCCTTGTCGTCGCGCATGTCGAGCACGCCGATCGGGCGAGCCCAGACGTGGCAGCCGGTGAACGTCGGCTCGTCGATCAGGAGCAGCGCGTCGGTGTGGTCGCCGTCGTCGGCCCGCGTCCCCTCGATGAAGCCGTACTCAAAGTTGTAGTAGACCGCCGACGACAGCACGCGATCCATCCGGAAGACGCCGGCGTGCTCGTCGAACTCGTACTTGTTGCGGCTGCCGCGCGGGATCTCGACCACGATCTCGACGCACTCGGGGAACTCGTGAGTCGTCATGCCAGGCGGCCAGCCAGCCTCCGATTGATCCGGCTGTGCTCGACCCACCAGCGGATCGTGTCGGACAGGGTCTCGGGCAGCGGGCGGAAGGCCATGCCAAGGTCGCGGGTCGCTCGCGTCGTATCCACCTCGGGCGCGTTGTCGAGGAGCCAATCGATGGCATCGCGGGCCGGCGCTCGGCTTGCGCGCCCGCCGACCAGGTCGTTGAGCCGGGCAAGGAACCGCATGGCGCCGCCGCCGAGGAAGAGGCGGCCCGGGTGGCGACCCGTGAGGCCATCGATGATTCGGGCGGTATCTCGATGCCGGACGGCGCCCGAGGTGAATGCGAAACGCGACCCGGCCGGCGCACCGAGCGCGAGGACGATGCCGCGGGCCACGTCCCGGACGTCGACCCAGGGCGCGCCGCTGTCGGGCGTTGGGCCGCCCGCCAGGAGCGCCGAGACGAGGGCGCCGCTGGGACCGATCGCCGCATCGTCGGGGCCGATGACTGTTCCTGGATGGATGGTGACCCTCGGGAGCCCGGCGGCCTCCAGCTCACGGCCGACGAGCTCGGCCTCGACCTTGCTTCGGAGGTACGGGTCCGTCCAGCCTCGATCCCCGGGTCCGGTGAGCGGCGTGTTCTCGTCGACAGATGAATGGCCGAGGGCGAAGACGACGAGGGAGCTGAGGTCGACGACCTTCGGGGTGCCCGCGTCGAGGGCTGCCTGGAGGATGGTCCGGGCAAGCGAGGCATTGCCGGCCAGGAGGCCCGTGCTGTAGCGGTCGTAGCTGTAGGCGGCCGCGCCCTGGACGATCGCCTCGATGTCGCCGAGCGCCAACGCGATCGTCTTCGACTCGCCGGCGTCGCCGGCGCGGACGTCCACGCCGAGCGACGCGAACAGCTCCCGGCTCCGCGTGGGTTCGCGCGACAGAACGCGGACAGCGTGGCCGGACTCGACGAGCGCACGGACCGTCGCCCGCCCAACGAATCCCGCGCCACCGGTGATCAGGACCTTCATCGGCGATGCCCGCTCATCCTGCCGAGAGTACCTCCCCGTCGCCTCAGGCGAGGTCAGGCCAGTGCGCGGACGAGGGCCGCACGCTACAACGCGAGCCGGCCCGCATCAGCCGACGGTCAGTCGTTGTACAGGCGCTCTTCGATCAGCTTCTCCTGGACCGGGCGACCGGTGGGATCGAAGCAGGAAAAGTCAAAGTGCTTGTGGTACTCGACATCGATGTTGTCCGCGCCGCTGCGGTTCTTCTCGACCGTGGCGATGATCCAGTCGCGGAAGCGCTGGGCCTGGTACGGGTTGAACTCGATGTTCACCTTCGCGACGATCTGGTACTTCTCGTTGAGGATGACGATCACGTCGGCTTCGTAGTTGATCGCGGACGAGCCGCGCAGGTGGTGGTTCCGCAACCGTGCGGCCTTGAGGCCTTCCTTGTCCGCGGCGACGATCGCGATCGTCGGGATCTTCTCGCTCAGGGCGATGTCCTTGAGCCCGTTGACGACGAACGTGACCTTCTCGGATTCGGTCGCCGGCTCGGGCAGCTGTGGCACCTTCTGGAGATAGTCCACGATCAGGACCATCCGGCGCTCGCCCGACGCCCGCCGATGCTGGTCGATCAGCTCGCGCAGGTTCTCGACAGTGCTTGCGGTTGCCGAACCGCGCAGCATGTAGAGGTTGCCGCCGTAGCGGGCAATCCGGTCGATCGCGGGTTTGAGCCGCGGGCTCGTGGTCAGGTCGGACGGCTCCTCGCCGGCGCGAGCCCAGCTGCGGATGACCTCCTGGCGAACGTCCTGGATCTTGACGGCGCCCGACGACGGCTTGGTGTTCGGCAGGTGCGGCAGCGCCGATTCCATCGCGATGAGCCGGTTCAGCATGTCCGCGTCGTCGTGCTCGAAGTTGACGTACAGCACGTATGCCTGGCCTGAGGCCGCGATGTTCCGGGCCATCTGGAGCGCCATGGTGGTCTTGCCGGTGCCCTGGGCGCCGCCGATGAGCATCAGCTCACCGGGCCGCAGGCCACCGCCCAGCATCCGGTCCAGCGGCGCCATGCCGAGCGGGATCGGCTCGTAGTCGGCGAGCTGGCCCGCGGCGACCTTCGAGCGGACGTCCGCCAGAATCTCGAGCGCCGATCGCGGGGTCAGCTCCCCGTGGCCCGTGTCGAGCGTCCACGTGTCGCCGGTCGTCGGTGCTTCAGCGGTGCCGGCTCCGGCTCCTTCGCTGCCCCCATTCACGCGGTCGTGCCTCCCATTTCAGCTGACTGCGGTGACATGGCGCCCAGATCGTCCCACAGCCGGGTGATCGTGCGCAGTCCCGTCTCATAGTTCAAGAGGACCATCGTTTCGTTGGGAGCATGCGCGTTGCAGTCATGGTTCGTGAAGCCGAGCATCACGACCGGCAGGCCGAGCATCGTATCGAACAGTGACGCGACCGGGATCGTCCCCCCGGACCTGATCAGCAGCGGGGCCTTGCCAAAGGTCGCCTCGAGCGCGCGCATCGCCGCCTGCGCCACGGGATGGCTGACGTCAGTCCGGATCGGCTTTGCCGTCCCGAGGTTCCGGACCTCGACCTTCACGCCCGGTGGCGCGACCTCGAGGACGTAGTCCCGGAAGGCCGCGAACAGCTCCTCGGGCTCCTGATCCGGCACGAGGCGGCAGCTGACCTTGGCGTGGGCATGCGCCGGGATGATCGTCTTCGAGCCCTCGCCGGTGAAGCCGCCCCAGAGCCCGTTGACGTCGAGGGTCGGACGAATCGCCTTGCACTCCAGGATCGACCAGCCGGGCTCGCCTGCCACGAGCGCCGGCACGTCAGTCTCGCGCTGGAACTCCGCTTCGTCGAAGGGCAGGCAGCTCATGTCGAAGCGCTCGTCGCGCGTCGGCGCCACGATGTCGTCGTAGAAGCCGGGGATGCGGACGGTCCCGTCGGCCGCCTTGAGCTCGGTGATGATCCGGGCGAGCGCATTGGCGGGGTTCTGGACCGCGCCGCCGTAGCCGCCCGAGTGCAGGTCGACGGGCGGGCCCGATACGTCGATCTGGGCGTAGAGCAGGCCCCGCAGCGACGTCGTGAGCGCGGGCAGGTTGCCCTCGAAGAACGCGGTATCGCTGATCACGACGGCATCGGCCGTCAGCCGCTCCCGGTTCGCCTCCATCCAGGCTTCGAGGCTCGGCGAGCTGGACTCTTCCTCGCCTTCGAACAGGAACCGGATGTTCACCGGCAGCCGGCCGCGCGTCGCGAACAACGCCTCGGCCGCCTTGAGGTGCATGTGCAGCTGGCCCTTGTCGTCGGCCGAACCACGGCCGACGACGCGACCGTCGCGGACGAACGGCTCGAACGGCGCCGTCTCCCACAGATCGATCGGGTCGACCGGCTGCACGTCGTAGTGGCAGTACACCAGGATCGTCGGCGCGCCCTCGGCGTGGAGCCAGTCGGCGTAGACGATCGGGTGGCCGGGCGTGACTGACGCCTCGGCGTGCTCGAACCCGATCCGGCTCAGCTCCGCGGCGATCCACGCGGCCGCGCGACGGACGTCCGGCGCGTGCTCCGGCAGGGCCGAGATGGACGGTATCCGCAGGAGCTCGAAGTACGACTCGAGGCGCTCGGCCCGAGTCGCCTCGAGGTGCGCCTCGACCCCTGCGTCGACGGTGATCACCGCCGAGCTATGCGGGATTCGGTGCCGGCGAGGACTTCGGCTTGCCTTCGGGCTTTGCCGCGACCGGCGCCTCCGGCGAAGCCGGCTGGGTGTGGCGGCGGGGCGGCAGGCCGTGAATGTCCTCCTTCGGCGGGAGATCGCTGAACAGCGTCTCGAACGCCTCCCGGTCGACGGTCTCCTCGGCGATGAGCTTGGTGGCAAGCGCGTCGAGGCGATCTCGATGGGTCTCGAGGACCTGGCTGGCCCGCTCGAATGCTCGGTCCACGATGGCCCGGACCTCCTCGTCGATCGTCTTGGCGATCTCGTCGGAGTAGTTGCGCTGCTCGCCGATCTCGCGACCGAGGAAGATCAGCTCGTCGCGCTTCCCGAAGGACAGCGGCCCGAGCCGATCGCTCATGCCGAACTCGGTGACCATCCGTCGGGCGAGATCGGTCGCCTTCTCGATGTCGTTGCTCGAGCCGGTCGTCGTATCGCCGAAGACCATCCGCTCGGAGACATTGCCAGCGAGCAGGCCGGCGATCTTGTCCTCGAACTCGGTCTTGGACTGGAGGTAGCGGTCCTCGGTCGGCAGGGCCATGGTGTAGCCGAGGGCCATGCCGCGGCTGATGATCGTGACCTTCTGGACCGGGTCGCACTTGGGCAGGATTCGCTGCACGACGGCGTGACCGCCCTCGTGGTACGCGATGATCAGCTTCTCGGCGTCCGAGATAACCCGGCTCTTGCGCTCCGGACCGGCAACGATCCGCTCGAGCGCCTCCTCGAAGTCCTGCATGACGATGACCTTGCGGTTGCGCCGGGCAGCGAGGATCGCGCCCTCGTTGACGAGGTTGGCGAGGTCCGCGCCGGAGAAGCCCGGCGACTGGCGGGCGATGTCCTCGATCACCATCGTCTTGTCGAGTGGCTTGCCCTTGGTGTGGACCTTGAGGATCGCGACGCGGCCCTTCATGTCCGGCCGGTCGAGGATGACCTGGCGATCGAAGCGGCCGGGCCGCAGCAACGCCGGATCGAGGACGTCGGGTCGGTTCGTGGCCGCGACGACGATGACGTTCGTGTTGGTGTCGAAGCCGTCCATCTCGACGAGGATCTGGTTCAGCGTCTGCTCGCGCTCGTCGTGGCTGCCGCCGAGGCCGGCGCCGCGCTGGCGGCCGACCGCGTCGATCTCGTCGACGAAGACGATGCACGGCGAGTTGCGCTTGGCCTGGTCAAACAGATCCCGGACGCGGCTCGCGCCGACGCCGACGAACATCTCGACGAACTCCGAGCCGGAGATGCTGAAGAACGGCACGCCGGCCTCACCCGCGACGGCTCGCGCGAGCAGGGTCTTGCCGGTGCCGGGAGGCCCGACGAGCAGCACGCCGCGCGGGATGCGGGCGCCGAGGGTGTTGAACTTTTCGGGGAACTTCAGGAACTCGACGATTTCCTGGAGCTCCGTCTTGGCCTCGTCGACGCCCGCGACGTCGTTGAACGTCACGACCTGCTTGTTGCCGAGGAACATCCGGGCCCGGCTCTTGCCGAACGAGAGCGCCTGGTTATTGGTGCCCTGGGCCTGGCGCATCATGAAGTAGATGAATCCGCCGATCACGATCAGCGGCAGCAACCCCGTCAGGACCAGCCCGATCCACGAGTTGTCCGGCGCCGGTTTCGGGTCGTAGGTCGGCTGGGGAACGCCACCCTTGGCCGCCGCCGCTGCGATGTCCTGCGACACCTGGGTCAGCACGTTGGGAACGTTGAGGGTGTAGGTCGGCGCGTCGGGCTTGCCGCCCTTGGTGTAGACGTTGAGCGTCTCGCCCTGCTGGACGACCTTGACCACGTCGCCCTTCTGGACGTCCTCGAGGAATGAGGTGGGTCCTGAGTAGGCCTTCGTCGCGACCTGCGGCGTCGCGCCGAGCCATGTATAGAGGAGGGCCGAGACGCCCATGACGAGGACGAGCATCAACAGGCCGTTGCGCATGAACCTGGGATTCAAGAGAGAACGCCTCCGAAAGGATCGGGTCACCGGCGGTGCGGCAACCCCTACGCGAGTATAACGGTGGTCCCACCCGGGCCCTCTATGACCCGATCGGCTGGCTGCATCGTCGCAGACGGTCGGGGCGGGCGGGCGTTTCGCATTGGCGCGAAACGTTACGAGGTCTCGATTGGTAGCTGGGACAGGATTCGCCCCTGTGACCTAGCGATTATGAGCCGCTTGCTCTACCCCTGAGCTACCCAGCCACGGCGCGGCATTCTAGCGCGACGACTCCCCAGGGGGCGAGAGCCCGCTCCGTGGCTCAGCG
>JBBQFS010000111.1:0-7828 GCA_038322255.1 Candidatus Limnocylindrales bacterium
GATCTCGCGGCTCGACCAGGATCCCGGCCTGGCCGACCGCGTCAGGCAGTGCCCCGACAGCCGTCGCGACAACAGGCACGCCGGCAGCCACGGCGTCGAGCGCGGGCAGGCCCGCGGCGTCGCTGAGCGCCGGCATGACGACCGCGCGGGCATCGCGGACGAGGCCCGCTAGCCGCTCCGGGGGCATCGCGGGCGCATAGACCAACGTGTCGCCGGCGCCCAGCCGCCCGGCCGCGCGGGCGAGCGAGGCCCGGTCGGCCGGCGAAGCACCGACGATCAGGACCAGCGGCGGCCACGGTGCGCGTGTCGGCAGCCCGCGCGGGCGCGGGGCCGAGTCGAGACCCGCCAGCGCCCGCAACAGCGTCCCGACGTCGTGTCGCGCGTCGAACCGCCCAAAGTACACGAGATAGCGCTCCGGCAGCCCAAGACGCGCCCGGTCGTCGACCGGGGCCCGGCCCTTGCGCGGGCCGCCCCCGCCCTCGTCGGCGGCCCCGGAACCGAAGGCGGGATGCGGAGCGAGCGGCACGACGTGGACGCGCGCCGCGCGGAGGCGCAGGAGCCGGCGAGCGCTCCGGGCGACGGCCTCGCTCCCGACGATGACGGCGGCGGCATCGCGAATCAGCCGGGCCCGAAGGCGCTGGCCGAATCGAGCCGCGGGCGCGCGCTGGAAGGCCGACGGCAGCTCCCACGGCGCGAGGTCCAGGAGCGTGACGACGATCGGGATGCGGGAAAGCATCGGCGGCGAGCCCGCGGCTGCGTGATAGACGGCACCCGCAGCCCCGCCTCGGTCCGCCCGCCACGCCGCCCCGAGCGAAGCCCCGCGCAGCAGGAAGGGATCGACCGTCAGGGCGCCGCTTCCCAGGAGCCGCGTCGGGGGCAGGAGCCGACGGCCCACGATCTCGAGGTTCGCCAAGGTGGCCGTCGGATCATCGAGGTCGGATTGGAGCAGGAACGCAAAGGACTCGCCCTCGAGCGGCTCGGCGTCGAACGCGCCGAGGAGACCCTCGAGGTACCTAGCCGTCGCCGGGCGGCGACCCGGGTCCTGGAGCGGCCGGGCGTCCATCACGACGCGCAGGCCCGGCGGGCGATCGGCGGCTCCGGGCTCGAGCTGGAAGCCCGCGGTCACCGGCTCCGGCGCCGGAGGCGTCGGCCGCGCAGCTCATCCCAGCGCAGCCAGACGACCACGAACAGGGCCTCGAGGATGATCGTCCGCGACATCTTCGAGCGACCGACGCGCCGGTCCTGGAACGTGATCGGGACCTCGACGACCCGCGCTCCGGCGCGGGTGGCGCGGTGGGTCATCTCGATCTGGAAGACGTAGCCGCCGGCGTGGACGCCGTCGAACGGGATCGCCGCGAGCGTCGAGGCACGCCAGGCCTTGAAGCCGCCGGTAAGGTCGTGCGGTCGGAGGGACAGGACGGTTCGGGCGAACAGGCTGCCGAGCTTCGAGACGAGCCGCCGCCCGATCCCCCAGTGGAGGACCTTGCCGCCCCGGACGTAGCGGCTCCCGATCGTGAGATCCGCGCGGCCCTCCAGGATCGGCGCGAGCAGCGCCGGCAGGACCGCCGGGTCGTGCGACCAGTCGGCATCCATCTGGACGACCGTGCCGGCTCCGCCATCGAGGGCGACCCGCAGGCCGTCGAGGTAGGCCCGTCCCAGGCCGGCCTTGCCCGGCCGATGCTTGACGCGAACGCGAGGGTCGTCCGCCGCCATTCGGTCGGCCAGGACGCCGGTCCCATCGGGCGAGCCGTCATCGACGACGAGCAGCGTCGCCGCCGGCAGCGCCTGGAGGATGGCCGCCGCGATACCCGGCAGGTTCTCGGCCTCCTCATACGTCGGCAGGACGACCCAGGTGCCCTCGCCGGCGGTGGTCGGGTGTGTCATTGCCCGGGGAGTGTACGGGCGCGCGTTCGCCAATTCGCTACTGCAGGACCTCGAAGGCATCGATGTCGAGGCGCGGGCCCATGGCCGGGCCCGAGACGACGATCCGGAGGGTGTGCGGGCCGCTGCTCGCCCACGCCCTCGCGAAGGCGACCCGGCTGTTCGTCGTCCGCGCGGCGTGGGTGTCGATCGTGGCGACGAGGGTGCCATCGAGATAGACCTTCGCCGCGCCGCGGGTCGCATTGAATGTCGAGACCCAGGCGATCGCGCGACCCGTGAATGCGAATCCGGCGCTCGCGCCGGAGGCGCTCGCGTAGCTAACCGCGGCGCCCGAGTACTGCGGCCGGGCGTCCTGGGCCCACGGGCCCTTCCAGGTGATCGCCGCGGCCGTCTCCTGGCGGAGCCAGGCCCGCACGGCTGGACCGCTGACCCAGGCGCCGACATTGCCGGCCCGGTCACGGGCCCGAACGGCAAAGTGGTAGGCGTGGCCGGGGAGCAGCGACACGAACAGGGTGCCGGGCGCATCGAGCGCCACCAGGCTGAAGGGCCCGCCGTCGATGCTGCGCTTGACGTCGTAGCCGCGGATGCCCGCGCCGCCGCGATCGGTGCCCGAGAGCGTCAGCGCGGCAAGGAGCTCAGCTGAAGCGGCTGCCGATGGCAGCTGGATCCCGACCCGGAGCGCGAGCCTCGGCTTGGCCGCGACAGGCGCCAACCGATCGATGACCAGCGTGGTGGCATTGACCTGGCTCTCGGGACCCACATTCCTGACCGCGTCGAACACGGCGTGAGCCTTCAGTCGGAGCGTCACCGTGCCCGCCCGGCAGCCGGTGAGGACCACGGTCCAGGTGGCACCAGAGCCGGTCGGCGTCCTGATGACACAGCCGGTCGCCGTGCCGGTGCGGGTGAAGTCGCCGGCGGCCAGCCCGCCGACCGCTCCACCGAAGGTGAGCGTCCAGGCCAGTGAGCGTGCCGCGCTGGGCAACGTTGGACCATGGAATGCCACGACCGCGGTCGGAGCGACCGGCACGACGACGACGCCGAATCGCACGATCTGGGCTGCGCTCACCGGGCTTGCCGATGGGCTGCTGAACACCGCGGTCCCACGCCGGCCCTGGAGCTGGACGACGTAGACCCCCGATGGGACGTGCATGCCCCCGATACGGCCGTCCCAGTCGAAGGTCTGGTTGCCGCTGGCCGTGCGCGCCACCGCGAGGCTTCCGGCAAGCGTGCCGTTCTCCCGGTAGACCTGCAGCGAGATGCTGTCGAAGGGACCGCGGTTGATCCAGGCCAGACGGAGCTTGTCCTGCTTCCCGTCGCCGTTGGGCGTCAGCGCCCGCTCGCCACCCGCGTTGAGCCTGAGCCCGACCAGCCCGGCGTTAACGCGGGTCGCGAAGGCTGCGCGACGCGGTACGGCGTTCGTGACCCCGTTGCCGGCCGTCGCAACCCAGCCGCCCAGCTGCATCGAGTCGACCGGGGGCCACTGACGGACGGGGCCCGCAACCTGGTACCAGGTGTAGCCGCTGGCCTTGACGGGGCCGCCGATGACCTGGAGCGCGTCACCGCGCGAGAGCGTGGCCATCGTGGCCGCGCCGGTCGATGGGCGGGCGCGCATCCGCAGCCCGCCGATCGCGACGCTCAGGAATCCGCCGACGGCGATAACCCGCGGCGTGCCCACCGAGGCGCGGGCGGGCCCCTTGTTCCAGCTCGAGACATTGCCCCGCGCGTCGGTCGCCCGGACGCGGAAGGCATAGGTTCGGCCGTTCACTCCAGGGTAGATGCTGCTCGTCTGGGTCGTGCCCTTGAGCCAAGCCGACCAGCCCCCGCCGTCGATCGAGACCTGGACGTCATAGCCCCGGATCGGGCTGTCGTCGTATGAGGTCCAGGCCACACGGAAGGCCTCGTCCTGAACCTCCGGCGGGAACGTCACGATGCCGGCAACAGGCGCAGTCCGGTCGGTCACGAACTTGTCGGCGAGGGCCGCCCGGAGCTCCGGGCGGGCGTTGTCATAGCCGAGGGCCCAGATGCCGGCGCCACGCAGGCCGGCGCGATTCACGAGGTCGTAGCGCGCCCGCAGGGACGCCGCGTCGTCGTAGTACAGCTGGCGCCATGACGAGACGCAGCCGTGGGCCGCGGTGCAGGTCTGCTTCCGATACGCAGTCCACGGCGCCTGCTCGACCGGGTCCCAGCGGCGGCCGTGCGCGGCGACGATGTCGACGGCCTGGGCATAGGTCGGCGCGGCGGTGCTGCCGTTTTTGGCGCCCGAGATGTTCTCGGCATGGAGCGCGCCGGACGAGGTCGACCACGCCCGGCCGTAGTACGGGACGCCCAGGATGATCTTGGAGGGCGAGATCTTGGCCGAGTAGACCCTGATCGTGTCGGTGAGGTCGTACGCGGGGCCGCTCAGCGGCGAGATCGAGCCCACCTGTGGCGAGCTTCCGGTGCGGTAGTCGTAGCCCATGATGAAGACGGCATCGGCGCCGCCCGGGGCGGTGGCCGCGGCGATCGGCTCGTTGCTGAGGGCGCCCATCGTGTCGAAGGTCAGCTGGTAGCCCTTCGCGACCCGGTTGAGCTCCTTCCGGACCGAGCGCACCAGGGCCGTGAACTCCGGCGCATAGCCGGACACGATCGGCTCGAAGTCGAGGTTGACCCCGTCCGCGCCGCGATCCCGAACCGCAGCCGCGATCTGCCGGGCGAGCTTCGTGCGGGCCGACGCGCTGCCAAGCAGACCGGCCTGGATCGCCGCTCCCGAGCTGCTCCAGGCGAAGCACGCGACGGTCAGCACGACCCGGGTCCGATGGGCGTGGGCGGCGTTGATGATCGAGGTCATCTTCGAGCTGGTCCAGCCTGCCCAGCCGACCGCGGTCGAGCCGTCGGGGTTCTTCTTCTGGAGGCTCCCGCCACCGGTGCAGCCGACGCTGAAGTACGCCACCGTCGAAAGGGTCCGCCAATCGAGGACGGTGCTGCCGGCAGCCATCTCCCACCAGGGCAGGAAGCCGAAGACTTCGCGACGCAGGCCACCCGGGCCGACGGGCGCGGCCTCGACGCCCGCGCCTGACGGCGGCGCGATCATGGATGTCAGCTCCGCTGTGATTCCGTCGTCAATCGTCCGCGCATCAAGGTTGCGATCGGCAGCGAGGGCACGCTGGACGAGTCGGGCGTGGCCGGCCGGCACGTCCGGGGACCAGACGGAGCCCTGCCGCTCGTCGTGCATCTGGCGGCCGGTCGCGTCGCCGGCCGGCAGCGTGCGTGGCGCGAGGCCGTCCACGGTCCACGCGTCGTCGGCCCGAGGGGAGAACGGAACGGTGACGAGCCCACCTGGCTCGAAGGCGGGTGCGTCGCCGGCATGGGCCTGCTCGTCGCGGTAGTGGATCGATGGGGTGACGTCGCCGGTCCGCGGCTCGGGTTCGGAGCCCTCAGAGCCCGCTAAGACGGTTGGTGATCCGCCCGAGGCGAGAAGCTCGGCGCCAGGGTCGAGCGCTCCGCCATTAACCGGGACCGAGTCGAACGCGGCGGACTCGGGCGCGGCGGAGTCGGTGCCGATGGAGCGTGTGGCGGCGGAGCCGAGCTCCGGCCCGGGGACGCCGGCAGCGCCCTGCGTCGGCGCCTGCGAGGCGGGCCAGACGACCATGGCGGCGAGGGCGACGGCGAGCCACCGGGGAGTGGCTGGCCGCGCTCCTGGGCTGAGGTTGGTCACCGCGCTCCACCGTGCGCTCGGCCCATGTGGACATTTGCGTCCAGCTGGCTCTCCAGGCCGAGAGCCCCGACGCTACGCCGGTGGTGAACCCCGCCACAGCCCTACGAAAGTACGGTGCGGGTGGTACCGGTGGGGTTTGGTGAGGTCCGCTGGAGTTGTCCCGGGGCGGAGGCGAAGGCCTTTGCGGGTCCCTCGGCCTAGCGGATGATCTCGAAGGCGTCGAGGTCGCCGACTGGCCGGCCCGGCGTCCCGACGACCACCAGCTTGAGCGTGTGGCTGCCCGAGGTCGTCCAATTCTTGCTGAACGCCACCCGGCGGTACGTCGTGGTGTCGGCGCGGGTGTCGCTGCGGTCCTCGAGCACGCCGTCGACGTAGACCTCGACGACGCCGCCGGTGGGGCGGAGGGTCGTGACCCACGCGATGGCCCGGCCGCTGAAGGCGAGGCTGACGCTCGAGCCGGGCTGACCGGCGAACTTGACCGTCCCGCCGCTGTACGCCGCGTTCTTCGCCGGCAACCACGTTCCCGCATAGGCGAGGGACGTGCTCGTCTCCTGGGTCAGGCTCGGCGGCCAGCTGGACGCGGTCGCCCATGCGCCGACGTTGCCGGCCTTGTCCCGGGCGCGCACCCGGAAGCGATAGGTGTGGCCGGGCGACATGGTGAGGTTCATGGCCGTCGCCGTGGTCGCGGCGGCGATCGTTGCGAACGCTCCACCGTCGTAGCTGCGCGCGACCTCGTAGCTGGCGATTCCGGTGCCGCTGTCGGTGCCACTCCAGCTGAGGTTCACCGGGAGGGCCTGCGCGGTCGAGCTGCCCGCGAGCGCGACACCAGTACGAAGGATCGGTCGCGGCGCCACCGCCGTCGGCGCGGACGTGTCGATCGTGACCGTCGGGGCGCTGATCGGACTCGCAGGCCCGGCCTGCGTTGCCGCATCGGCGACCGACGCCGAACCGAGGGTGAGGATCACCGTTCCGCTGGTGCAGCCGCTGACGGTCAGGTAGTAGTCCGCCGCGGCGCCCGTGAGGGTCCCGATGATGCAGGCGGTGGCGGTGCCAGTGAGGGCGAAGTCGCCGACTTCGAGGCCCGAGACGGCGCCGCCAAACTTCAGGGCGTAGCTGACCGTCGACGAGGTCGTCACCGCGGGCGTGGTCGGCTTGAAGGACAGGACCGAGGTGTCGGGCGTGTCCTCGTATGCGACGCTGAAGGCGCCACTGGTGTCGAGCGGCGGGTTGCCTGCCGCATCGGTGGCATGCAGGTCCCAGGCGTATGCACCCTCCGGCGCGAGACCCCCGTTGACCAGGACGTCCCACGTGATTCCCGCCAGGTAGCCGCTGCCGGTCTGGGTCCGAAGGACATCGCCGCCGGCGTTTCGGATCGACGCGCTCCAACTGACCGTCTCCGAGAAGCGCTCGAGCAGGTTGAGCGTGTCGGCCAGCCCGTCGAAGTTCGGCGAGAGCGCGGTCGAACCATCGAGTGACCAGACCTGGGGTGACTGGTCGTCCGGGCTCGGGTTGGTCGGCGCGGCGCTCGCGCCGGCGACGACGTCGCTCGTCGTCATGCCGAGCGCGCCGACGATCGAGCGGTGAAACCCGGTGGTCAGGGTGTCGGGGTCGAGGCGGCCCTCGAACTGCGGGTTGCGCGTCGGGACGAACGGGATCTGGTGGCCCTGCTTCGAGGGCAGGTTGTTCCACATGCTCCCGATCGTCTGGTTCGTCGTGAAGATCGCCTTGACCGCGGCGACCGGGGCCGCCGTCCACGAGTCGGCCATGACCATGCGAGCGCCGGCCCTGATCCAGCCCGAAGCGAAGTTGTCGACCCGCTCCTTGGCCACCGCCACGGTCGGCTCCGGGTAGCCCGTCTCGGAGCTGCCCGCGGAGTAGCACAGATGGTTGAGGATCACGACGGCGTTCTTCGCGAACCGGATGTCGCTCGCGATCAGTGATTCGCCGTAGTACTTCTTGTCCGAGTCGTTGATCCCGCCGATCGCGTTCAGGCCCATGCCATCCTGGACGTCGGGGCTGAGGGTCGGCCGGTAGGGGCTCGGAAAGCCGTAGCCATGGCCGAGGTACACGAAGATGCTGGCGCCCTGCGCCGCGGCCTTGACCGTGGCCCAGGTGGCGTTGGGGCTGTAGATCTTGATGACGTTGGGCGTGTACTTGATCGCCTCGGCATAGATCTTGTCGGCATCGGCGCGGTAGGCGGGGGTCGTGCCCTCGGTCGCGCCGACGACGATGACGACCTTCGGCGAGGCGGCG
>JBBQFS010000112.1:0-7825 GCA_038322255.1 Candidatus Limnocylindrales bacterium
CTTCGGACACTCCTCGAGGCGCTTCGGACGGGGCCACCCGGCGCCGTCATCGAGCGCGTTGACGAGAGCTGGCCGCCACCGACCGGGACGTTCACCCGGTTCGAGATTCGATCGGGCTGGCATCCGGGCGACTGAAACCCAGCGGCCACGTGCGCGCCGGCCCAGCCGAACGGCGCGCCGGCTGGTACGAGCGTCCCGTGGCCGGCCGCCGAACGAGGGCGCAATCTCGAGGGACCCATGGACGTGCTGCCCGTCTCCGAGATCCTTCCCGGCCTGTACCGCGCCGTCCTCGACGCGGTGGCCGACCTCGAGGCCCGTGGCCGGCGTCGTGAGGCCGGCGAGATTCGCGCCGAGGCCACGAGCGTGTACTCCCGAGCGTGGACGCCGGATGCCGCGCGTCGCCTGAGGTCGCTTCAAAGCCGCGCCGACCGTACCCTCCAGGGCCGGCGCGGGCGATATCACACCGTGATCGACGCGATCGGGCCGCCCGCCGACCTGGGACGGACCACCGGCTGAACGGCGCTCGGGCCAGACCTTGGCCCCTCCGGCTAGGCTCTCCAGCGTGGACGCCGAGGCTCCGGCCGCCTCCTTCGACCCAGGGCTGACGGGCCAACCGGCGCGGCCGGTCGAAGGCATCGACAACGGCTACCTCGCTGGCTACCGCGTTCGGTTCGACGAGGCCGGGCCGGACGGCCAGATGCGCACTGCTGCGCTGCTTCGGTACGCCCAGGATGTCGCCTGGCGCCACTCCGAGGAGCTCGGGTTCGACCGAGCCTGGTACCAGTCGCGCGGCCTCGGCTGGGTCGTGCGCGGCGTCGAGCTCGAGCTGCACGAGCCCATCCCGATGGGCCACACGCTTCGGGTCTCGACCGCCGTCGTGGGCCACCGGCGGGTCTGGGCGCGCCGCCTCGGCGAGTGCCGCCTGGCCGATGGCCGCCTCGCCGCGCGCGTCACGACCGACTGGGTCCTTCTCGATACGCGCAACCGGATCGTCCGCATCCCCGAGGACTTTGGCATCGCTTTCACCAACCCCGAAGTTCGAAGCGAGATCCTCCGTGTGCCCCCGCCGGAGGGTGCGCTCGCGCTGGCCCTCGCGCTCAACGTCCGGCCGAGCGATCTCGATCCGCTCGACCATGTGAACAACGCGGTCTACGTCGACTGGCTGGAGGAGGCCCTTGCCGGGATGGGCTGGCAGCCGGCGACCGTGGCGACCGAGGGGACCGAGGCGATGCAAACCGCGCCCCGCGTCGCCGACGGCACGCCGCGCCGGACGCTGCGCCTCGAATACCTGGCCTCCGCCGAAGGCGGCAACGAGGTCGTGGTCGAGCTTCACGGTGACCCGAACGCCTGGAGCGCCCGCATCCGCCGCTCGGACGGCACCGAGCTGGTCCGCGCCGCCGGTACCAACCCCGCGGCCGAGCGATCTCGGTGGTGACATCCGGGTTCGGCTCGGTGGATGATCGCGCTATGACCTCCGGGCTCGTCGACCAGTAGGCCGCCCGCACCCGCTGATCCGGCGAAATGTTCGAGCGCGCCGCCGCGTCGCTGCCCGGCGGCTCCCACCTCGCGCCGCGGGGCATGGGCTCCATCGCCACGCCCACGACGGATGCCGACGTCGACGACCTTGCCGCGGCGGTCCTGGGCCGGCTCAGCGCGATGCTGGCGGTCGCGGCGGGCTGACCCGGCACCGGCCGGAGAAGTCCGCCAGCCTTCCTAGCGCGCCACCAGCCTGCGGCCGTCGACCCAGCCGGTCCAACCGTTCGATGCGCGCACCTGGGCCCAGTCCGAGACGCGCTGGATGACCTCGAGCTCGAGCCCGCCGCCAAGCGGCGTGCTGGGGCCGGCTGGATCGGGCGCCGACCATGCGGGCAGGCCCTCAGGGGGCACACGATGCGTCGGCGCGAACGCGACGGCCGCCGGCGGGGGTGGAGCGACCGCGGCAGATCCGAGCGCGCCGGCCACCGCAACGACGGCGGCGGAGCCCGCGGCGTTTCCTGCGCCGGGGGCCGCCCCGCCGGCGGGGGCAGGGGACCCGGCAGGCCGAGAGACCGGCGCGAGGTCCGGCAGAGCAGCGAGCTGGGCGCGCAGGTCGTGGATGAGCCCCCTGCTTGCCGCGATGCGCTGGTCCCGATCGGCCGCCGACCCGGTCTTCGCCACCGCGAGCGCGATCTGGGTGCGCTGGAGCCGGGCCATCAGGCGTTCGCCCGCGACGCCCTTCCTGGCTCCGACGCCCTTCCGCGCGGCTCGGCGGCCCAGCGGGTCGTCGAGGGAGTCGAGCTCCTGGGGCGTGACCAAGGCGCTCGCGACATCCTCGGTCAGGGACTCGCGGACCCAGCGCTGCTCGCGCCGAATGGCGATGCGCACCAGCACGGCGAGCAGGATCAGGAAGGGCAGGCCCTTCACGGTCGCGTAGATCAGCCAGTCGGTTGGCCCGGGGTTCGTCCCGAGCAGGTCCTCGAGCAGCGGCGAGTTCCAGACGAAGTGGGTCGCGACAGCCGCCGCATACAGCCCGACCGCGATGAGCAGGCGTCGCTGGCGTGGCACGTCTGGTCTGGTCACGAAATAGGCAAAGCCCATCCCGCTCAGCCCGGTCATGAGCACGTGCGAGTACGGCCCGCCGACGATGACCCGGATGAAGAAGCCCTCGAACAGCCCACCGAGGTCCGACGCCCCGGCCTGCCCGACGAAATGGGCGAAGAAGTAGTACATGTCCTCCGCGAGGGTGAATCCGAGCCCCACGAGCGCGCCGTAGACAAAGCCGTCGAGGACGTCGTCGAACTCCCGGCGCGCGATCAGGTAGATGACCACGATGCCGAGGAATTTGACGAGCTCTTCCACGCCCGGTCCAACCAGGGCAGCACCCCAGTCCCGGGCGAACTCGGCCCCGAACACCTTCTGGATGATCGAATCCCATTCGCCGTTGACGCGGCCCGCGAGGAAGGTTGCGACGAGGGCGCCCCACAGGAGCGCGCCGATCAGGAGCGAGCGCGGCTCGCGCTCGAAAAGGTCGAGGGTGTTCACCAGCAGGTAGACCGGCACGGCATACAGCGCGAGGAGGACCAGCCCGACCAACCACGCGGTGGTCGAGACATTCGCGAATACCACCTGCTCCTCGACGAAGCCGATGCCACCGATGAGGAGGAGGATGGAGAACAGCCAGAACGCCGCCTGCCGCGGCTGGAAGATCGAGACCTCCTCGGTCCAGTCGGGCTGCGGGCTGGTCTCCCGACCGGCGGGCGACGTGGGGAGCGGCGTCGCCGGCGTCGGCGCGGTCGACGTCATGGCTTCACCTCGATCGTCGCGATCATCTGGTGGACCTCGACCAGGAGCTGGTTCAGGCTGCCCTGGCGCGACCAGACGTCGGCGATGACCCCCTGGCCCGACGCGTAGACGGCGGTGACTTCGCCCTCGATCGGGCTCTGCGCTTCGGGGAAGATGCCCTGATAGGAGAAGCGGGCCGCGGACCCGAGGGAGGTCGAGGCGGTCTCGATGTCCGTTGCCGTGACCTGCGTCGCCCCGGCACGCAGGACCTGCTCGAGGTACTCGTTGGCGAGATCGCCGGCGTTCTGCCCAATAGCCTCGGGGAACAGGTCGACCGCGACGACGCCCTTCTCCAGCCGGATGGCGCCGTTCTGCCCGGCGGTTGGTGCCCAGCCCGGAAGTGGCGTGATCTGGCCCTTCTGGCCGATGGCGATGGGCGTACCGGCCACGACCTGATCCGTGGCAGATGGGAGCGCTTCGTTCAGGATCTGGCTGCCGAAGAACAGCCCGGCGATGATCGCCGCCACGATGAAGGTTGGGCGGCGTGTCGCCGGATCGAGCCCGGCCAGGACGCCTCGACCACGGGCGCCCGCGCCGCCTCCTGACACGGCGGTCGGTCCGGCGACCGCGGCTGGCGGAGGCGCGGCGACTGGCACAGCGGCCGGCGGGCTGCCGGCCGGCGAAGGTGGGAGTGCCGCCTCGGTCATGGTTCGCCTCCCCTCAGGCCAAGTGTGGAAGATATCGGGTTCGCAGCCCGCTCGGAGGCCGACTCCGCAAAACTGCCTCGACTGGAGTCTCGACCGGATCTCGCGGGCGTGCGAACCTCCGCTCGTGGACCCGCCACGCGAGACCGTGCCCGATCCGCCGATCGAGCCGGACGCGCTCGCGGTCGAAGCTGAACGGTCAGGCTGGTACGAGGTCGCGAGCCTGGTGCGCTCGCTGAGCTCCGACGAGTGCCTCGTGCCGGGCTACTACCGGGAGCCCGACTGGACCGTTCGCGACCTCGTGGCCCACCTCGGCACGTGGCTGGCCGAGGCCGAGATCCAGCTTGAGCGGATGAGCGCGGGTACGTACGACGGTCACGAGATCGACGTGGAGGCGCTCAACGCGACCTTCCTGGCAGCGATGGCGGACCAGCCCTGGCACGTCGCCTGGGTACAGGCGAACGCCGGCCGGACGCGAATGCTCGACGAGTGGTCCGGTCTCCAGGAGGCCGGCGCCGAGGCGGCATGGTGGATCCGCAAGTCGGGCGGCGACCACTATGCCGATCACCTCGAGCGGCTTCGCGAGTTGGTCGCCGAGCTGGTGGAACAACGGCGGTTGGACACGAGCACGTCGCCGGCCTGAGACAGCCACTGTGGAGATCCTGAGCGCCGAACGGCGGCAAGCCAGCGACGACGCCGCGGCTGCATGATGATCTGGGTCGATCGATTTCCCTCGCCTGGAGGCCATCATGCGCGTCAGCTTTGAGCACCAGCCGCACTCGCGGATCGCGGAGCGCAGGAAGACGTCACCGCCCACGACCGCCGCCGAGCATGTTGGCGTCAACGGCCGGATCGCGCTGGTGCTGACCACGGTCGTCGGCACGATGTGGTGTGCCTACGCGTTCGCGATCCTGGCCCTCGTGGTCCTCCCGCAGGCGATCGGCGGCGGGTTGCTGCCGCTCGTCCAATGGGTCAGCCAGACGTTCATCCAGCTCGTCATGCTTTCGGTGATCATGGTCGGCCAGAACATCCTCGGCCGCGCGGCGGACAAGCGATCCCTGATGACGTACCAGGATGCCGACGCCGCGTTCCACGAGGCCGGGCAGATCCAGGCACATCTTCTGAAGCAGGACGAGGCCATCAACGCCCTCCTCGACAAGGTCGAGCGGCTGGAGGGCGGCTTCGCCCGATCGTGATGGGGCCGGAGTCGTCACCGTGCACCGTGGAGGCATCGGCGGCAACCACGGACGACGCGGCCGCCTGAATCCGACGGACCGGTCGGAAAACAGACGCCGGCTCGCTGACCAACTCGCCCGGCCCGCACGGGAGCTCGCTCGGCCCCATCCGGAGCGAGAACACGGCGAACGTGATGGCCGAGGATGCCCACATGCTGGGCTTGTATGCGATGCGGAGCCCGACGGCGAGGTGCACGGTCTCGGTCGATTCGCGAGTCAGGCATCGAAACTGTGTCGTAGCGCACAGACTCCTCTGCGCACCCGTGCACAAGGTTGCGGGACGTCGGGCGGCCCCTGTTCGCGCCGCCCGACGTCACCGGGACCCATCGTCCCGCCGGGCGCAAGACCGGCGCGGGACGATCGCTATCCGATCCGCTCGATGGCGATAAGCGCAACGGGATCCGTCCAGCCATGCACGGACGGGAGGAGGTCGAAGCCGCCGACGATCCCGGCGTGGTGGTGGATGACTCCGCCTTCGGCAAGGTCGGGGTTGCTGGCCCCGGTCCCGGCAGCGCCAGTTACCCCGATCAGGCCCTGGCAGGGCGGAACGATATCCTGGAGCTTTTCGGTATTGACCTCGGTACCCGCGTCGTAGGCATTCGTGAACCGTGCCACGGTCTGGCCGACGTGGTTCGGCAATCGCAGCCCGTCCACACCGGTGAACCCATCGTTCGTGCAGATGAGCATCGACACCCACGAGATCCGACGAACGTCGCGCGGGGCCGTGATCGTCATCGTCACAACGTTGCTGAAGCCATGGACCGTCTGACCCGGGGAACCGAGCGGCACGAGGGGCGCCGCGGCTGCGGCGACGCTCGCGACGCCGCGAGTCGTCTCAAGTGTCGAGATCAGCGGGGCGAGATTGCCGTTCTCGGCGATCTCCTTGACACCGAAACTTGCGGGACGACCCACGGTAAAGACGTCCACAGGGTTTCGATGGATGGCGAGCAGGGGTGGCGTGAAGGCCTGACCGTCGGTCAGGTTCAAGATCGTGACGCGGTACGTGGCGTCTGGACTGTGGGCCGCGACTGTCCCGACCACCACGGTCGACATCAGGGCGGCTGTGAGGATCGCGCCGATCGCGCGACGACGTGAACCCATGACATACCTCCGGTCGATCTGCCTGTCCGCCGGTCTAGGGTGCCCGTCACGGATGACGGGGGCGTGACGCTTCGGTCACTGCCAGCGCATGTGTCGCGGGTCATCGGCGCGTCACAAGTCGCCGTCATGGTCTGGGCCGACACCACCCGGGCTCACGAAGGAAACGGCTGAAATGACTATCTTCGGCGACATCGGACCGATATCTCACATATCCGAAGTGCCGTCACCTGGTGTCGGGCGTTCAGAGTCCAGTTCTCGGTTGCGCCGCTGTCGGCTGCGTGATCTCGGCAAGAATCCGAACCTCGATTTCGACGCCGAGTCAGCGGCCCTTCGCCAGTAATGTCGAGGAGACCGTGGTGATCAACGTTCGCGCAGCGCCCCGCCTTGATGCGAAGCTACGGAGCCTCGCCGACGGCCGTGCGATCGTAATCGACTACTTTGCCAGTGGCCGTTGCGGAGCCGTGGCCGGGGACATCACCGCGGACTTCGCGCCCCGGCCGCCAACGGCGACCCACATCGAGGTCGGGGCGATCGATGGCGTGCGCGTATTCGCCGAGCGTCGACTCGTCCCGCTCCTCGAGGCGACGGCCGTCACTCTGGATCTTCGACGCTGGCCTTTTGGTCACCGTCTCGGGGTGATGCTGGATCGGCCCGAGCAATGGCTCGACTTTCTCGAGCGTCCTGGGATCCGTGGCCGGCCTCGCCCCGCCAATCGACAGGCTCCCTAGACCTCGAGAACCATGCTCTCGCTCGCGCCACGGAGAGTGCCTGTGCGCCGCGTTCGACCGGCGTTCTCGACCAGCTCGTCGATCTGCTCGTCCGAGTGGTCGGGATCGTGATGGATGAGGACGAGATCTCGTTCCGGTCCCGGCGTCGAGGACGACGACCGAGCCGTCCAAACCCTCGACCTGGACGCAGGCGGTGTTTCCGCCGTAGCGGATCGTCTCGGGACCGGCGCTCGCCAGCGACCCGCGGGAGCCCCAGACCGTGAGCTTCATTCGGGACGGGCCATGTGGCCCTGCCACATCACGATCAACGCTCCGAGGACGTGGCCGCCCGCGCTCTCGACCGGGATCGCGGTCGCTTCGACCGCCCGAAGGATCCCGTCGAGGCCGTGGATGTAGAACTCGGCGTGCGCGGGGCGGCGCTCGCGCATCGCCAGCATCCCCGGCAGCTGCTCGACCGCCAGCGGCTGGCCGTCGCTCCCGCGCGGCGCCAGCATCGCCGCCCGCTCTTCGAACGGCAGGGCGTCGATCTCGTCAAAGTTGCACCCGAAGATCGCCTCCGCGGGCTCGTTGTAGAAGAGCGTGTCGCCTCGGGCGTCGACGAGGAGCACCGGGGCCGCGAGTCCGCTGGCGAGCTGCCGGGCGAGGATGAGCTCGACGGCGTGAGCCATGGTTCAATCTTGCCGGATCAGGAACGTCGATGTGCGGTCGCCCTCAGGGGCTGCGCGCCGATTTCATGTTGCGCTCGGGGCTTGGACATCGGCGCCGCCTCCCTTTCTGTGGCCAGCATCACATCCGC
>JBBQFS010000113.1:0-7823 GCA_038322255.1 Candidatus Limnocylindrales bacterium
GAGCCGCTCCAGACGGTCTCGCGCCCGTTCGACGCGACCCGCAACGGCTTCGTCCTGGGCGAGGGCGCGGGCTCGCTGTTCCTCGAGGACCTCGAGCTGGCCAAGGACCGCGGCGCGAAGATCTATGCCGAGGTCGTGGGCTACGGCTCGGCCGCCGACGGCTGGGACATGATCCAGCCGATCGAAGGCGGGATCGGGTCGGCGCGGGCGATGAAGATGGCGCTGGATCGACGCGGCGTGCCGGCGGACCTGGTCGACGTGATCAACCCGCACGGCACGTCGACACCGGTGGGCGACGCTCGCGAGGCCGAGGCCGTGTGGGCCGTTTTCGGCGATCGAGCGGCCGGCGCGCGACGCTCGCTCGCGATCTCGGGCACCAAGTCGATGACCGGTCACATGATGGGTGCCGCCGGCGCGTTCGAGGCCTTTGCGACGGTGATGTCGGTCGCCGAGCAGACGGTGCCCGGCACGCTCAACTATCGCGACCCCGATCCGGCCTGCGACCTGTGGGTCGTCGACGAGACGATCCAGATGCCGGTGCGCTACGCGCTCTCGAACAACATCGGCCTCGGCGGTCACAACGGCGCTGTCATCTTCAAGCGCTACGACGGCGACTGAGCTGTCGATCCGCAGCCTCGACAGCTCGCTCCCATCGGTTGCCGTAGAGCATGAGCTCCAGGGCGGTCGGCTGGACAATTGGATCGGGCGGCATCAAGTCGATGGAACCAACCCGCAGCGCTCGGAGGATGGCTGCCAGGCGACGGAGCGAGAGACCGCGTTGCCGACCAGATTCGAACCGTGAGATCGTCGTCTGGTCGACGCCCGACCTGCGCTCGAGCTCTGTCTGCGACCAGCCCCAGTACAGCCGCAAGCGAAGAACCGCCCGCCCGAGCATCTGCTCGACCGTCAGCTTGACCTCGGGTTTCTCGTCGCCCGGGTCCTCTGTGCCGCGTCCGTCGCCGGCTGGCCCGCCAATGGCGGCAGACAGATCGTCATGCTCCTGCTGGCTCGCGAGACCTATGCCCATCGCTGCATATCGCTCAATCGACGCCATGCCACAAGGAAGCATGAGCCGCTCACCTGATGCTGCACGCGCGATTTGCGTTCGCTTGCTCGCGCCTGCGCGGAAGCAGCGGATCGCGGCCCGCCTCGGGCAACGCGACGTGCCATTGGCCGCAACGTTATGCAGCGATTGGCATGGGATTCCGCGGCCGCGGAATGCGCCGCCACCGACTGTCGTCCGACAAGCCCACACGGCCGCCTTCGTCGGCGTCCAATTCCTCGACACTACAATCGCGTAGATGTCTAACCCAGATCTCGGCAAGCGGGCGGTCGTGACCGGCATGGGCGCGATCACGCCGATCGGCAACGATGTCGAGACGTACTGGGCGAACCTGCTCGCGGGCGTGCCCGGCGGCGGGCCGATCACGTCGTTCGACACGACCGGGCACGACGTGAAGATCGCAGCTGAAGTCAAGGGCTTCGACCCGCTCGAGACGATGGACCGCAAGATGGCCCGCCGGATGAGCCGCTTCATCCACTTCGGCGTCGCTGCGGCCGCCGAAGCCGTGGGCCGATCGGGCCTCGACTTCGCGGCGCTCACGCCGGAGCAGCGGGATCAGGCCGCCGTGGTCATCAACACCGGCGGCGGGGGGATGGAGCAGGTCATCGACGGCGCGGACACGATCCGCGACAAGGGTCCCGGCCAGGTCAGCCCGTTCGCGATCCCGGCCCTGTCGGGCAGCATGGCCGCGGCGCAGGTGTCGATGAAGTACGGCATCACGGGGCCGGTCATCACCCAGGTCGCGGCGTGCGCGTCGGGCGTCATCGCGTACCAGGACGCGCTCCGGCTCATCGCCTCAGGCGAGAGCGAAATCGTGCTGGCGGGCGGCTCGGAGGCTCCGCTCCTGGCCATGGCGTTCGCCGCGCTCGCGAACATGACGGCGCTCTCGAAGCGCAACGACGATCCCGCGGGCGCTTCGAGGCCGTTCGACAAGACCCGCGACGGGTTCGTGTTCGGAGAAGGCGCCGGGATCCTCGTTGTCGAGTCGGCCGAGCACGCGATGGCCCGCGGCGCGACGATCCTCGCCGAGATCGCCGGTGCGGCGCTGACCGCGGACGCCTACCACATCTCCGCCCCCGAGCCGACCGGTCGTGGCGCATCGATGGCAATGACCAAGGCCCTGCGCCAGGCCGGCATAGCGCCCGACGAGATCGACTACATCGTCGCTCACGGGACCTCGACGCCGCTCAACGACGTCACCGAGACGCGGGCCATCAAGCGCGCCTTCGGCGACTATGCCTACAAGGTCCCGATCTCGTCACCCAAGTCCATGGTTGGCCACACGCTCGGAGCTGCCGGCGCGCTGTCCGCCATCGCCGCGGTCGGGGCCATCCGCGACGGCTGGATCGCGCCGACGATCAACTATCAGGTGCCCGACCCGGACTGCGACCTCGACTACGTCCCGAACGTGAAGCGCAAGGTCCGCGTCGACACCGCGATGATCAACGGCTTCGGCTTCGGCGGCCAGAACGCCGTCGCGATCTTCAAGCGCTTCGTCCCCTAGGAAACGGCCGCGGGCGTGGATCGTGATCCGCTGGCGCTGGAACCCGAGGCCATGCGGGAGATGGGGTATCGGGTGGTCGACCTGCTCGTAGAGCGGATCAGCCACCTGCGCGACGAGCCCGTGCTCCGCGTCGCAACCCGAGCCGAGATGGAAGGCCGGATCCACCAGGCGGCGCCGGAGCTCGGCGTTCCGTTCGAGGATCTCCTGCGACGCCTCGATCGGGACGTCCTGTCCTTCGTCGGCCATTTCGACCACCCACGCTTCTTCGGCTACATCCCCGGTGCGGGCACCTGGCCGGCGGCACTCGGGGACCTGATCGCCGCAGCGACCAACATCGACGCGGGCGCGTGGCGCGAGGCCGCCGGCGCAAGCCAGCTCGAGCTGACGGTGCTCGACTGGTTTCGCAAGTGGATCGGCTATCCGGAAGGCGCGGCCGGCCTGCTCGTGTCCGGCGGCTCGGCCGCGAACATGACGGCTCTCGCCTGTGCGCGGGAGATCCTCGTCGGCCCGATGTCCCCGAGCATCGTCGCCTACACCGGCGATCAGACCCATTCATCCCTGGCCCGCGCCGCGCGCCACCTCGGGTTCCGACCGGACCAGATCCGCGTCCTTCCGACGGACGAGCTCTTCCGGATCCGCCCGGCCGATGTCGCTGCAGCGATGGACGCCGACATCGCGGCCGGCCGTCTGCCGTTCCTCGTCAGCGCCAATGCCGGGACGACGAACACCGGTGCGATCGACCCGTTGCCGGAGCTCGCGGAGATCTGTCGCGCGCGTCGCGTCTGGCTTCACGTGGACGGTGCGTACGGGGCGTTCGCGGCGCTGACCGCGCGGGGGCGCGCCGCGCTCGAAGGACTCGATCAGGCGGATTCGGTCACGCTCGACCCTCACAAGTGGCTGGCGATGCCGTTCGAGGTCGGCTGCTTGATGGTCCGCGACGGCCCCCTGCTCGAGCGGGCCTTCGAGCTGCATCCCGAGTATCTCCAGGAGGCCGGGCGAGCAAGCGGGGTAAATTTTGCCGATCGGGGACTGCAGCTAACGCGGGCGGCCCGATCGATCAAGGTCTGGCTTCGCCATCCAGGTGTTCGGCCTGGATGCATTCCGGGCCACGATCGACCGCGCGCTCGACCTGGTGATCGGGGCCCAGCACCTGATCGAGGCCGATGCGCGGCTCGAGCTCGTCACGCCGCCCTCGCTGGGCGTGCTGACGTTCCGCCAGCGAGCCCTCCCCGGCGAGGAGGAGGGCGACGTCGATCGACGGAACGAATCGATCGTCGCGGAGCTTGCGGCTGCGGGTGACGTCCTCGTGACCGGAACCACGATCCGGGGGCGCTACGCGATCCGGCTATGCGTGCTCAACCACACCTCGGGCCCCGAGGACGTGGCGTATGCCGTCGATCGAGTTGCGAACGCACGAGCGAAGGTCACGACCCATCCGGTCGCGCCGAGGGCGCCCCGCGACCAGCCGATCGGCGTCGACTGGCTCGGTGGCCACGACGTGCGTCCGGGAGACCTCCGATCGATCGCCGTGTTCACAGCGCTCACCGATGCCCAGGCGGAGCGCTTCCTGGGGACGGCGCGGGAAGAGCAGGTCGCGACGGGCGGCCATGTCACGGATCGATGGGCCTTGGCCCGCACCTTCTTCATCGTCCTCGAAGGTCGCCTCTCGGTTCGAATCGACGATTACGAAGTCAACGTCCTCGGTCCCGGGAGCTATCTCGGCGAGATAGCGGCGATCGACTGGGGCCGTGACTTCAGCTATGGACGGTCCGCGACGGCGGTCGCCACCGAGGCCACACGCCTGCTGGCGTTTCCCGCGTCGGCGCTGCGCGAGCTCATGGCTGAGTCCCGCGAGGTCGACCGCGAGCTCCGGCGCGTCGCCCAGGTGCGCCTGAGCGCCGGGACAGGCCCCCCTACCGGACCTGCAACGAGCGAGCGTGCCGCTGCCGAAAGCCCGCCCTGATCAGCCCGAAAACGTTCGGCCCTCGTACTCGGCCATCGCCGTTCGCCACACGTCGGGCACCGGGATCGGGTGCTCGTCGGGGTAGTCGTACGAGACGAGGACCGAATCGGCCACGGCGACGAGCCGCGCCGGTCCGTAGCGGCTCTCGGGCGCGGTGATCCGGTGGACCATCCCGAAGCTCGTGGTCCCGATCCGGTCGACGCGGGTCTCGACGGTCAGCGTCTCGCCATAGAAGGCAGGGCTGCGGTAGGTCATGCGGATCTCGGCGAGGATCATCCCTTCCTCGGCGCCGTGGACGCCGATGGGTAGCGGGTTGCCGGTGACCTGCTCGTAGTAGGCGACCCGGGCGATCTCGACGTACGTCAGGTAGCGGGCGTTGTTGACGTGGCCCATGGCGTCGGTGTCCGACAGGCGGACCTCGACGTCGTGACGGTGGGCGAAGTCGCCCGGCACGTCACGGGCGTCAGCCGGGACGTCGATGCGCGAGCGCGATTCGGGCATGTTGCGAGTGTACGGAGGCTCGTGTCGCCCGCATCTGAATCGTTGACGGCCCGTGCTACCGTCCCAACCGACCATGCAGCGCCACTGGGGAGGCCGTCCGTGAACATGTCGCGCCAGCAGCTGATTCGCCTCGCAACCTGGGCCTTGATCGTCGTCGTGGCCGTCGCGCTCATCTACGTGATCGCCGCACCGCGCCTTCGGTAGCCGCTCCCGATTGCTACCGGGTCGATTGACCCGATTTACGCACGCGGAGCTCGTTCCCCGAATCTGTCCCGGATGTGCCGTGAGGCGCCGATTGCCCGCGCCCAGTGCAGCCACGGCGATGGTCCGACGACCACGAGAATCAGGAGGCCGAGGACGATCGCGACGTCGGCGACGTTGAAGATGTAGCGACTGAGCACCGGCACGTCGAGGCGAACGAAGTCGAGCACCCAGCCGGAGCGCGCTCGGTCGATCAGGTTCCCCACTGCGCCACCGAGAACGAGGCCCAGGGCGGCGTTGACCCGGCCCGGAAGCACGTCCCCGGCGAGCGCCAGGTCCAGGACGATCACGGCGCCGGCGATAGCGACGAACATCCCGGCCAGCACGCCGAGGCCTGCCCCCGTGCTGAAGGCGAGTCCCGTGTTGGCGCCGGCCTCGATCGTCAACCATCCGCCGAACAGTTCGAGAATCAAGACGGGGGCCTCGTGTGGCTGCGCGATCGACGGTGCGGTCAGCAGGAGTGCGGCCTTGGTCGCCTGGTCGAGCGCGAGCGCGGCGACCATCGCCAAGAGCAGGGGCGGCCGAAGCACGGGATGGAAGCGGACCCGGAGCGCGGACACGGCCCGAGTGTACGGAGCGGCTGCAGCCGTCAGGCTCGGGCGTCCGCTCCGCCGGCGGCGAGAGGCTGGCGACCCAGCCGCAGTCCGCGAAGTCGCAGGGAGTTGGCTACCACCGACGACGCGCATGGTCGCCCTGGAGAGTCGGCGGGGTGGCTCGAGGCAGCGTCGTCATACTCCCCGGGAGTATACGACCAAGGCACTGACGGCCTCGGGACGGCGCCTATCCTCGGGAGATGCGGCAGCCCTTCGTCACCGCGTGGATCGGTGCCCCGTGGGGCCCGGTCCGGCTCGCGGCGACGAGCCGGGGGCTGGTTGCGGTCGATCAGCTCGTGTCGGCCGAGGCATTCGCGGAGCGACTCGAGAAACGTTTCGGTGCCCTGCCCCTCGGGGCCGGCGATGCCGCTGCTCCGGCGAACGCGCTCGCGCCGCTTCGCCGGGCGCTAGAGGCGATAGACGCCTTTCTTGGGGGCGACCTCGAGGCCCTCGACACGCTACCGATCGACCTCGACGATCGGCCCGCCTGGGACCGCTCGGTTCTCGCCGCAGTGCGGGGCATCCGGCCGGGGACCACGGCGAGCTACGGCGAGGTCGCCCGCATGATCGGCCGGGCCGGCGCGGCGCGGGCAGTCGGCGGCGCCGTCGGGCGGAACCCAGTCGGGCTCGTCATCCCGTGCCATCGGGTCATCGCCGGTGACGGCAGCCTTGGCGGCTACGGCGGCGGATGGTGGGGCGGCCGACAGGCCGGCCTCGAGCTCAAGCGCGAGCTCCTCGCGCGCGAAAGCGTCCTGATCCGGGGGAGCAGCGCCGCCTCGTAGCTCTCGCGAGCGCGAGGCCGTGAATCGGCCGGTCCTCGCCCGATAGACTCCTGACCATGTTCGGGATCTTCCGGAAGCGCGATTTCTCGCTCATGTGGTCGGCCCAGCTCGTCTCGACTATCGGCTCGGCCCTGACCGACCTCGCGGCCGGGATCCTCGTCTTCCGGCTCACCGGCTCGGCGTTGAACGTCGGGTTGGTGCTCATCGTCACGGCGCTGCCGACCCTGTTCGTCGGGCTGTTCGCTGGGGTCTTCGTCGACCGCTTCAATCGCAAGCGGATCCTGCTGGCGTCGGACCTGCTTCGGGGCGTCCTGGTCCTGATGATCCCGCTCGCGTTCGACTACCTGGGCGATGACCAGGGCATGCTCGCGATGTATGGCCTGCTCTTCCTCGCCGCGACCGTCCGCCAATTCTTCGATCCGGCATGGGAGAGCATCCTGCCCGAGATCGCATCGGAGGAGGAGCTCACCTCCGCGAATGCGTTCCTCTCGATCAGCTCGTTCGGATCGACGGCGGTCGGTTTCGCTGCCGCGGGACTGCTCGCCTCGATCGACATTCACCTCCCCTTCTACATCGACTCGCTCACGTTCTTCCTTTCGTTCCTGCTGGTCCTGGCAGTTCGGGTGCCGCACCTCGCCGCGGTCGAGTCGACGACGATCGGCGTCGTCGTCGAGAACCTGAAGAGCGGTGCGGTCTACCTGTGGTCGACGCCGATCCTTCGATCGCTGTTCATCGTGGCGGTGCCGGTCTTCCTGTCTTTCGGCCTGTGGAACGTGCTGCTGCTGCCGATGGCCATCAGGGTCCTCGGCGGGACCGAGTTCGAGTACGGGCTCCAGGAGGGGCTGACCTCGGTTGGGTTCGTGGTCGGGAGCCTCCTCACCGCGAGGTACGGCGACCGGCTCGCCGAGGGCAGCTGGATCGTCTCCGGGACGATCCTGATGGGCGTGTTCGGCGTGCTCTACGGCCTAGCGCCGAATATGGAGGTCGCGATCATCATGGTCGTGATCACCGGCTTCCTGAACTCGCCGGCGGCCATCGCCCGACGCGGCTTGCTGCAGAAGAACATCCCGCGCGAGATGCGCGGCCGGGTGTTCTCGGCCTTCTTCGTTGCGCGGGATGTCGTGTTCCTGATCGGCATGGCCGGCGCCGCCCTGGC
>JBBQFS010000114.1:0-7746 GCA_038322255.1 Candidatus Limnocylindrales bacterium
CCGAACAGCCCGCATGTCGCCATCCACCTCGACCTGGATCGAGCCATGGTCCTTGCCGCGCCGGGGGCATCGCTCCCGACGGCCCCTTCGCGGGCGTGGTCGTTCGAGATCGTCAACGTCCGCGACGTCTCGATCGTGCTCGCGCCGGACTTCACGGTGACCAGGACAACTGCCAACGGGGTATCGGTCCGGGCCTACTCGCGGCCGGGGGGGGTCTCCGGCTCGAGCCTCGCGAACGTCGCGCGCGATGCGCTTGTTCGCGAGAAGGCGCGAATCGGAATCACGTATCCGTGGCCCGCGTACACCGTGGTCGAGACCAAGGGTGGCTACGGCATGGAGTCACCGTCGATGGTCTGGATCCCGAGCACCACCGCGTCGGCCAGCCTCACGTACCTCATCTACCACGAGACGGCCCACCAGTGGTTTTACGCGCTGGTCGGCAACGACCAGCAGCGCCAGCCGTTCGCCGACGAGGCAGCCGCGGACCTGCTGGCGCGATCGGTCCTCGGGACGCTTCGAGGGAGCCGCTGTTCGACCGCCGTGCTCGACCGCGCGATCACCGGCTACTCATCGTCCTGCTACTACGAGACGATCTACATCCAGGGCGGGGACGTCCTCGACAGCATCAGGGCCAAGATGGGCACGACGCGCTTCTGGCAGGCGCTGACCGGCTACGTCCAGGCCAATCGCTACCGCCTTGCCGGCTCGCGCCAGCTGCTCGATGCCCTGCGGTCGGCGAGCCCGGTCGACATCATGCCCATCCTTCGATCGAGGTTCCCGACGCTGTACCCCTGATCTGAGGACCGGCTGCGACGGGCCGTCAGCCGGTGCGCATGGGGACCGGGTCCGGGCGAACTGCCCCGTGCCGGCGCGTAGCCGGGCGAGAACGAGACCGATGTCCTGTTCAACGTCGCCCGCGGGCCGCGGCCCCGTCAGCTGCCGCGGATCTTCAGCAACCTACCGTGGTTACCGAACGCGCCGATCGCCCCGTCGGTCACGTAGATCGATCCGTTGTGATCGACAACGACACCGCCTGGCTCTGACAGCTGCCCACGGACGAGCTCGCGAATCTTGTTGCCCTTGACCTCGAGCAGCACCGCCGGCGGGAAGCTTCCCGTGGCGAATCCGGGATCGAACGCGAGCCAGCCGTCCTTTGCGATCTCGTACACGTACAGCGTGCCGTTGTTGGGGTTGAACGCGATGTCGAAGATCGACGTGAATCCCGACTTCCACACGGAGCAATTGGGGTCCGGCACGTAGACCGAGCACAGGGCGTCCACGGCGTTGGGGTTGACTCGCCATATGTGGGCCGAGCCCGGCTTGGCCGGAAAGCCCATCAGCTGGCCGACGTAGGCCCAACCGTCCGGACCGATCACGACGGTCGTCGGGACGGCCTCGGCCGGTAGCGTGGGCGGGAGGCTCGGGTCGCTCAGATGATCGGTGCCCACCTGTTCGAGCGCCCAGCGTGCGACGGTGACCGCACGGCCGTTCGGGCTGACCCGGATCAGGTCGTTGCCGGCCGCGTCCGCGAGCAGCACGTCGTTGTTCCGCAGGCCGGTCAGGCTGTTGGGATTCGTCTCCTTCGGGTTTGCCGGCTCATCCTTGAACGGATCCGGGTCGTCCGCCTGGTATTGAACGATGTCCAGGACGGTCTCGATCGGCCCACCTTGCGTCGCCTGGCGCACGAGGAGTCGCGCATCCGCTCCATCGGACGCGATCGCCCAGCCGGCGCCATCGGGCGTGCCCGCGATGTCGGTGACGAACGCCGGCGGCGTGAGGTCGCGAGCCGTCCCATGCTGCCTTCCGGTGAGGCGATACTGGAGCACCGGACCGGGTGCCCCGATCCAGCCCTGGCCGACGAAGATTGACTTCGGTCCGAGCGCGATGGCCTTCGGTGATGAAAGGCCGTCGAGCAGAACGTCCAGGTGACCCTTGGCTGTCGCCGGAGCGGCAGCAAAGAGCGCTCCGACGAGGACCAGGCCCGCGGTAAACGCCGTACTCAGGCGCCGAATCTTCACAGCTCTGCCTCCCCTCCCCCGGAGTGGTTTAGAAAGTCAGTCTCGATCCCCTTGCGGAGGCCGTCAAATCGGCGGTCCCGGGTCGGGAATCGGCGCTATGCACGGCAGGTGCCGGAGCCCGAGTCCGTGAACGTCTTGCCGGCCTGGGGCACGAAGCGCCAGTCGTACGAGGTCGAATGAAGGGTCAGCTTGAGGACGCCGAACGTCGAGGCGTTCCTGACGGTGCTGTTGCGCTTGCCCGCGGCGAAGGCGCGGAGCTCCTTGCCGCCGGTCCCGACGACGAACTCGCGGAGGCCGTTCGTGCTCGCCGTGCCGTCGGGCTTCTGGCGGGCGAAGCGTTCGTAGTCGTGATCGTGGCCGTTGATCACGACGTCGGCGTGGGCCACGTACAGCGCGTCCCAGAAGGCTCGAACCGACGATTGGTTGCCGTGGTATCCGGAGCTGAAGAGTGGATGGTGCCAGTACGCGAGCACGCACCGCCGCGGGTAGCGGGCGAGGTCGGCCTTCAGCCATCTCGTTTGTGGCGACGTCGTGCCGCAGCCGCCGACGGCGGCACAGTTCGAATTCAGAACGTAGATCCGCCACGCCCCCAGGTTGTACGCGTAGTAGCCCTTGCCCGGTGTGCCGGCTGCGGACCCGAAGTAGCCGAAATACCCGCTCGCAGCCGCCGTCAGGTACTCGTGGTTTCCGCTGCTTGGTCGCGTGCGCGACTTGAAGGCTCCCCAGGTTGGGCCGTAGCAGGTCTGATACTGCTCTGGCGATCCGATCTCGTAGGCATTGTCGCCGGCCGTGAACACCGTCCCGGAGATCGCCGCGACCAGCTTGGCCGTCGCCGAACCGGCAGAGGTCGAGCACGTGGCGATGTCCCCCGCTCCAACGAGCACCGGGTCGCCGGCAGCGCCGGCGTACGGGACCGCGAGCGCAGCCAGCGTCGTGGCCAGCAAGGCGGCGAGGAGGCGCTTGCGCATCGGGTCCCCTGGATTGACGACGCCTCCAACCCGCACCACGAAGGCCATTCCGTCAGGTTGTGGCGGGGACAAGTCAAGCAGCGCGGCGGTCATGCGTCAACGACAGTGGGTCACGCCGCAGCGTTCGCCGCCGTCGTCGCCCGGTCCACGAACGGTGAGTCGGCTGGCGCTCGGGGACTACACTCCGGGCACGATAAGGAGGGCGGTCGTGCAGAACCGGTTGCGCGGTCGGGCACCAGATGGCTCGATGGGCGCTCCCAGCGCCACCCGCACCATGCCCGCACGCCACGCCCGCGGGGGACGGCGCGGACTATCCGCGTTCGATAACGAGTCCATCCTCGAGCTTCAGCGCCTGGCCGGGAACGCCGCCGTGGCCAAGAGCCTGATCGGATCGAAGCGCGACGGCCGCGTCGTGATGGGCGTCGACGCGATCAAGCTCCAGGAGAAACCGTCGCCGCCGGCGGGTGGGCTCAAGGCGATCCGGGATCTGAAGAAGGGCGCGGGGATCCTTGGCTACACGATCCGATCGATTGACGACTGGCCCCCGATCCTGAAGCCGGAGTCCCCCGTCCAGAACGACAAGGGCTGGACGACCAAGGCCAGAGCCGTCAGCCGGGTGCCCGAACCGGAGTTCAAGGAGTACTGGCCGACGCAGGGTCGCCACGCGATCGCGAAGAACACGTTCATCGACATCGATCCCGACTGGGAGCGGAAGCTCCATGTCGGCGAAGACGAGCACGTGAGCGACACCACCCTGGCGTGGGAGGTCACCTGGAAGGCCGTGGCGGGAATCATCAACGCCCTCGCGAAGGAGCCGGGCCGGCCGCAGCCGACCGCCGAGGCTGCAACGAAGGATCTCTTCGATCGCTACCGCCGCGCGCTGCCGGAGCCGGACCTTAAGCCGGAGGGCGAGCAGCCCGACGAGGACGCTCAGCGCAAGGTGCTCTCGCCCGATGACGGCACGCTCTTCTGGTGGATGTTCCAGACGACGGTCGTCCGCGACACGCGCAACTATCACGAGCCCAAAACGGCGCCGTCCGAAGTTGGCGGCAACATCACGGTCAGTCATCTCGAGAACGGCGACTCGAAGATTCCCGGACCGAAGTCTGACGAGCTCCTCAAGGAAGTCCGCAAGAAGTTCACGAAGGGCGCCAAGATCAAGGGGACCTGAGCCAGAGCCGAGGCCCCACGGCCCCGGGCGAGCGTCTCGCGGCGCGACCTCAGGCCGGGCGTTCGGCCTGCGCTGGCATCCACTTGGTGGGCTTCGCCTCGTCTCGCCCGGGCTCGATCTTGATCACGCTGACCTCGCCGTTGCCTTCGAGGTACGCGGCCTTGACCTCCTCGAGTGATTCGGCGCCATTGAGCCGGACCTGGGTGAGGAGCTCGCCCTCGGTCATGAGCTCCTCCTTCAGCGTCTTGCGGATGACCCTGCCATCGACGATCAGTGGCTTCCGCTCGGGATGGACGAAGCGGCGCACCGCGGGGAAGTGGAACGCCAACCAGTCGACCGTGACGCTGCATGCCACCAGCGTCGCTACGAGGACCAGGCCGTTGGTGATCGACAGGTAGTTGGTGGCCATCGCGTTCTGGGCCGCGTCGGCGATGAGGACGAGCACGAGCAGGTCGCTGACGGTGACGGCCGAGGTCCGGCCTCGCAGGACCACTCGCAGCAGCCCGAAGATCCCGAAGTACATGACGATGCCGCGAACAACGGTCTCGAACAGGCTTACGTCCGGCGTGAGCGCCGCCCCGATGTCGAAGCCGAGGATGACCACGAAGCACCACCTTTCGCGGAGATCCTAGATCGGCCGAATCGCCGGAGCGCTACCGAAGTCGGGCTCCGCGCATCGATCGTCGCGCGGTTCCTGGTGCTCGATTGCTCCGTGCATGGACCATACGATGAAGCAGCGGCCCCGGTCTCCTAGTCGATCTCGATGGTTTCGCGGGCGGCGTCGCCACCGGCGCGAGATTCGGCATCGTCGATGCGGCGGATCCAGAAGTCGACGATCGAGCGCATCCCGAGCAGCTGCTCGCGGCCTGCGTTGCGGAAGTGGCGGCTCGCCTCGGGCGGCATTACTCGATCCATCAGGTGCCGGCCGCGCTCCTTTAGGCTCGGCTCGCCTTCGAGGCGCGCCAGGCGCTCCTCCAGCTCGGCGAGGCGAAGCTCCGCGCCTGCCTCGGGCACGCCCGCCGAGGCGGTTGCACCCGACCGTCGCGCGGTGCCACCCGCTCGTGGTCGCGATCCCGCCGTGCCCAGCCCCTCGTTCATGCTCGCTCTCCTCATCTCGATCGCGCCGGCTTGACCGGCTTCCCGGGCTTCGCGGGCCGGCCATCGGTCCGACCCTGAAACCGTATTCGCAGGACGCCGTCGTCCATCTTCGCACCCATCGTCGGTGCGTCCACCAGGGCGCGCGGCAGGACGATGGTGCGACGCAGGCCGTCGACCTGGAGCAGCAGCTCGTCGCCGTCGCGCGTGAGCTGGATCGCCTCGCGCGCAGTGAACGGCAGGGCGACCTCGAGCACGTGGCCACCGTCCTCGGCCACGACCTGGTACGGCCGGCCGCGGTAGAAGAAGGTCGTCGGGTCGTCGTCGCCGAAGAGGGCCTCGCCGATCTCCGCGAGCCGGCCCGTCCCGATCATCTCGCGATCGAACTGGGGCACGGTCCGGACCGGGACGGGCGCGAACTGCGAGACCACCTCGGGCAGGTAGCGCTGCTGGGTCGCCCGGAGCGACTCGAATGCGCCATCCCCGGCGGCGCTGGGGGGCAGCACGCGGTTGCAGACGACGAGGTCGCTGGGATAGCCAAAGAGGTGGAAATACGTAAACGACCGCTCGGCCTCGACGATCGAGAGCTTCTCGAGGTTCAGCGCGATTCGCACCGAAGAGCGCTCCGGATCCGCGAGGAGCCGATGGACCTTGTCAAGTCTGGCGAGGAGCCGCTCGGCGGCCGCGAACACCTCGTCGCGCGGCATGGGCACGCCGATGATCCGCTCGAGCATGGGTCGCCCGATCTTGCTGACCCGCCGCCCGATTGGCGCGATCCGCTCGATCCACCAGCGGCTCGCCTCCGGCAGCGACAGCAGCCGAAGGGTCTCGCCGGTGGGGGCCGCGTCGACGACGATGACGTCGTAGTCGTTCGACTCGACGTGGTCGGCGATCCACAGCAGGTTGCCGAGCTCGTCCATGCCGGGCAGGACGGTCATCTCCTCGGCGAGCACCTCGTCCAGCCCGCGCCAGCTGAAGAGCTCGGCCATGTAGCGCTGGATCGTCGACCAGTAGCGTGCGATGTTGTGGTAGACGTCCGGCTCCTGGCCCCACAGGTTCGGCTCGATCACCGTGGGCTCGGGCCCGAGGGCCAGGTCGAACGCGTCCGCGAGGCTGTGGGCGATGTCCGTCGAGAGGACGATCGTCCGGAGGCCGCGGCGCGCGCTCAGCAGGGCGGTGGCGGCGGCGATGCTGGTCTTGCCGACGCCGCCCTTGCCGGTGTACAGGAGGATCCGGGTCATCAGTCCCCTTCCTGGGCCGGGTCATCGTAGCCCGTCCCCCGAAGTAGACCGAACCCGTCGCCGGCGTACGCGTCGCCCTGTTCATGCCCGGATACCAAGTTGACCAGGTCGACCGCTCGAGCCGCCGATCCAGCCCTCCAGGTCGTCGGGATGCGCGTCACTCGATACCGATTCGACGAGGACGGCCTCGGCTGGGCGCCGCGTCCACGCGATCTTGATGACCAAGCGTCGCGCCCTCGTCGACTTGGTATCCCCGGACGAACTTCGGCACGTCCTGGCGAACATCACGCGGCCTCCGGCCCCGGGCGATGATTGCGCCGATGACCGATCCGACGTGCACGCACGACGCTCCCGATCCCGGCGGCGGCACCGAAGCAGGCGGCGACACGGAGGCGAGGGCCGCGAGGTACGAGCTGCTCGACGCCGGCGTCCGGCGAAAGCTCGAGCGGTTCGGCCCCTTGACGATCGATCGACCCGCCCCGGGCGCCGACGGCTTCCGGATCACGCCCGGCGCCTGGGCGAAGACAGATCTCCGGTTCGACCCCGGCCCGGGCTGGTCCAGGCCAGGGTGGCCGGCCGAACCCTGGCCGATCGCGATCGCGGGGTTGACGATGGAGATTCGGCCGACCAACTCGGGCGGGGTCGGCCTCTACCCCGAGCATGCGGCCAACCTGACGTGGCTCGAGGAGCAGATCCGGGAGCGGGCCGGGAGCGCGTCTCGCGGGCCTGTCGACAACTCGGGCGCGGAGATCGCCGCCGCGCCCGGTCCCGAGAGCTCGGCCCAGGCGCTGCCGCAGGTACTGAACCTGTTCGCGCATACGGGCCTCGTCACGCTGGCGATGGCGCGCGCCGGAGCCACGGTTGCCCACGTCGACGGGGCGCGCTCGGCCGTGGCCTGGGCCCGCCGCAACGCGCATCTATCGAGCCTCGATGATCGCCCGATCCGCTGGCTGGTCGACGACGCGGCGGCATTCGTTGCTCGCGAGGCGCGCCGCAGCCGCGTGTATGACGGGTTCGTGCTCGACCCGCCGGCGTTCGGCCGCGCGAGCGGTCGCGAGTGGCGCCTCGAGGACGATCTGCCAGATCTTCTCGCGGCCTGCCAAACGATCGCGAAACCGGACGCCTTCGTGCTCCTCACCGCCCACTCCGAAGCGATCGACGGCCGGCGACTCGCCGACCTGCTGCGGGCCGCCTTCCGCGGTCGGCGCGACGCCGTGGACGTCGTCCCGCTCGACCTGACGGCCACATCGGGG
>JBBQFS010000115.1:0-7723 GCA_038322255.1 Candidatus Limnocylindrales bacterium
GTTTCGGGCGCCGTGGGTCCTACGCCACTTCGCGTTTGATCGTGGCGCTCGCGAGGGCGACGAAGAAGAGGGCGATGCCCCCGAGGACCAGCAGGTCGGTCTGCACAACCTGGCTCGACAGGTCGGCGCCCTTGAGCATCACCTCACGCAGCCCTTCGATGGCATAGGTCAGGGGCAGGACGTGGGCGATCGCGTTCAGGACGTCGGGCAGCTGATCGGTCGGGAACAGGATTCCGCCGAGGAGGCCCTGCGGCACGATCACCAGCGGGATGAACTGGATGACCTGGAGCTCGGTCCGGGCGAAGGTCGAGAGGAAGATCCCGAGGTTGACCGCACCGATCGAGAGCAGGAGGGCGATTAGGAAGGCAAGGAACGGCGAACCCGCCGAGTCGACGCCCAGCCCGACCGAGAACGCTGGCAGCGGCCCGATGGCCGGGACATCGATGGAGTTGAGGATGAACAACGTCAGCACGATCACCTGGATCGTCGCGAACGTCCCGAAGCCGAGGCTGTAGCCGAGCACGATCTCGCCACGGGTGACCGGTGTTGCGAGGAGGCGCTCGAGCGTCCCGCCGATCCGTTCTCGCAGGAAGCTGACGCCGGTCAGGAGGAAGACGAAGAAGTAGCCGAAGAAGCCGAGGAAGATCGGCGAGAGGACGTCCACCTGGTCCGCGTCGGGCGAGAGGTAGATCGTCTCGCGTTGGATCTGGGGGGTGATTGGGGCGGGGCCGCCTGGCGGCACGAGCTCGCGGGCGAGGCTGGCCATGACGCCCTGGAGCTTGCCGAATGCCGCGGCGTCGGCGGCCGGCTCGGTGCCCTCGGTGATCACCGTGAAGGTCGGCCGGTTGCCGGCCTGGACGTCCGCGACGAGGGTCGCCGGAATCACGATGGCAATGTCGCCGTTGTGGGCGCGGATGGCGCTCTTGGCGGCCTCGCGGCTGTCGGCGGTGGCCACGACCTCGACGCCCTCCGGCGCATTGATCGTCGCAAGGGTCAGGGCCTCGACGATCCGCTGGCCTGCCGCGCCGTCCTCGTTGACCATCACCACGGCGACGGTCGTGTCCTTCGTGTCCCGGAGCACCCAGCCAAGCAGGGCCGTGACGACGAGCGGCACGACGAACATCAACCCGAGGGTCCGCTCGTCGCGGCGGAAGCCCTGGGCGATCCGGCGCGCGATGGCCAGGATGCGGCTCGGGCTCACGTGCCGGACCCCGCCGCGCCCGCGCTGCCGCTCACGCCGCCGCCAGCGGCGGCATCGAGCGGCCGGCCCTCCGGATCGAAGCCGGACATGATGAGGAACGCGGTCTCGAGGTTGTCCGTGCGGGCCCGTGCCCGGAGCTCGGCCCCCGTACCCCGACCGATGACCTTGCCGCCGCGCACGAAGATGAGCTCGTCGCAGCGGTCGGCCTCGTCCATGACGTGGCTCGCGACGAGGATCGTCGTTCCATCGCCGGCAAGCCGCCGGAAGTGGCTCCAGAACTGGACGCGCAGGGCCGGGTCGACGCCGACGGTGGGCTCGTCGAGGAACAGCACCTTCGGCTCGTGCACGAGCGTGCACGCGAGCGAGAGCCGGCGGCGCATGCCGCCGGAGAGCTGCAGCGCGGGCGTCCCCTTCCGGCCGCTCAGCTCGACGAGCTCGAGCGCCCGATCGATCGCCGAGCGATCGGCATGGCCTTCGAGCCGCGCAAAGAAGGCGAGGTTCTCCCCGACCGACAGGTCCGGATAGATCGCTTCGGCCTGGGGCATGTAGCCGATCCGTGCCAGCGCCTGGCGCGACGGCATCTTCGTGCCCAGGATTCGCGCCTCGCCGCCCGTCGCCCGGGCGAGGCCCGTCAGGAGCCGGATGAGCGTCGTCTTGCCCGAGCCGTTCGGGCCGAGCAGGCCATAGATGCGGCCCGGCGCCAGCGCGAGGTCGATCCCATCGACGGCCAGGATCTCGCCGAAGCGCTTGCGAAGCCCGATCGCCTCGACTGCGGGCGCCGTCGACCCGGCCGTCAGCGACGCGCTCACGTCGTGAGTCCCGCCAGCGCGGCGGCGACGAGCTCATCGACGGCGGCTTCGGGATCCATGGGCAGGCCGACGAGCCGCTCGATGGTCGGATGGGTCATGAGGTGGAAGAAGATCGGCCCGACGAGGGCCTGGAGCGCGAGGATCGGGTGCATCGGCCGGATCCGCCCCGCGGCCATCTGTCGTCCGATGTACTCGGCCAGCTCGCCAAGGGTCGCGACGAACAGCGGGCGCATACCGTCGAGCGCCGGACCGGGGCCTGACGTGACCTCGTGGAAGATCGCGCGCATGAGCCCGAGCCGCTCGCCGGCGAGCCCCACGACCGCGCGGCCGATCAGCGGAAAGACAACCTCGGGCGGGTCCTCGCGGTGCGACGCCGCGATCGCGCGAACCGCTTCGAACGGTGAATAGACCTCGATGAGGCGCTTGAGCAGCGCGGCCTTGCCCGGCACGATCCGGTAGAGCGATCCTCGCGACACGCCCGCCGCGACCGCCAGCTCCTCCATCGACAGCTCGGAGAGCGACCGGCTGACCAACATGTCCTTGGCCGCCGCCAGGATCCGGGCCTCCGCCGCGGGCTGGGGCTCGAGGGCAACGCTCCGGAGGAGCGATTCCCGGGATCCGAAGTGGCGATAGAACGTTGCCCGCGAGACGCCGGCTCGGCCCGCGATGGTTGCCACCGGCGCCCCCGCGTCCTGCGCGAGGACCTCGCGCGCGGCCGACATGACCTGGCGTCGGATGGTCGGGTCCGCGGCGAGCGCTGGCACGCTCGTGAACCTAGGTGTGACTCAATGTCCCGTCAAGTCTCAGGCTGTCGCGAACGAAAGGCTCATCGCGCTGCCCTCCGGCGCTTCGGCGATTGGCCGCCCGAGGTCCCGCCCGCCGATCGCTCCGCGCGCGGCAACGACGAGCCCTCCGGGGTACGGGCGCGGCCACCCCCTGCCGCCAACCCCCGAACCTCGGGCGCTTTGAGGATCCGGGCCCGACCCGACGGCAGGTCCGCGAGGCGCACGGTCCCGATCCGAACTCGGACGAGGCGCGCGATCGGCGCCTCGACGGCTCCGAACATCCGGCGGAGCTGGCGCTTCCAGCCCTGGGCGAGGGTCGCGCGGTACCAGACGAGGCTCGGATCGGGCCTCGGATCGAGCGTCTCGGCCAGGTTCCGCGTCTCGACCGACGTCGCGGCACGGAGCGGCGTCGTCAACCTGGCCATGCCCTCCCCAATCTGGACGCCGGCGTTGAGGGTCCGGGCCTGCTCGGGCGAGAGGATCCCGGCCAGCCCGACCGCGTACTCGCGCTCGACCCCGAAGCGCGGATGGAGCACCCGCTCGGACCAGTCGCCATCGTTGGTGAGCAGCAGCAGGCCCTCCGAATCCTGGTCGAGCCGGCCGACTGGGTAGAGGCGCGTGCCGTCCGGAACAAGCGCTGTGGGGACGAGGTCGAGGACGGTGGTCTCGGCATGCGGATCACGGGTCGTCGACGTCACGCCCACGGGCTTGTGGAGCGCAACGTAGGCGCGCGCTACGCCGACCCCGACGGGTATGTCGTCGACATCGATCGTTGAGCGCACGGCATCGACCTTCTGGCCGACGACCGCAACGCGGCCGTCGATCCGGACCCGACCGGCCGCGACGAGGACCTCGGCCGCGCGGCGCGAGGCGACTCCGGCGCTCGCGAGGACCTTCTGAATGCGTTCTTCGGGCATCGTTCTAATTCAGCTGCCCAGCAGCTCGCTGTCGAGGCGGTCGCCCTCGCCATCCCCGGCGGATTCGACATCGTCGAGCGGCAGCAGGAGGACGCCGCCCTCCAGACGGGCCGCGACGTCGGCGTCGAGCGGCGGCAGGTCCTCGAGGCTCTCGAGCCCGAACCGCTCGAGGAACTCGAAGGCCGTCCCGTACAGGATTGGCCGGCCCGCCGCGTTCGATCGACCGAGCTCCACGACCAGCCGTCGATGGAGGAGGCTCCGGAGCGTGTGATCCGAATCGACGCCTCGGACGCGCTCGACCGCGGCTCGGGTGACCGGCTGGCGATAGGCCACGATCGCCAACGTTTCGAGGCCTGCGGGCGACAGCCGCACGGCATCCGCGCCGACGTAGCGCGCGACCAGCGCCCCCACCTCGGGCGACGTCGCGAGCTCGATCCGGTCGCCGGCCGCCAGGAGCCGGATGCCTCGATCGCGCAGCGAAACCTCGAGGTCGCCGAGGCGCTCGTCAACGGTCGCCGCATCGACGCCGGCGATGGTTGCGATCTCCCGGCGCGACAGCGGGCGCTCGGCAACGAACAGCAGCGCCTCGAGGCCTGCCTCCGTCAGCTGGCCTGGCGCCGGCCGCTCGGTTGACCCGGCCTCGACTGCAGGCGCAGGGCCGTTCACGACGGGGTCCATCTCCGTTGGCTCCGTGGCCGGGCCGCTCACGCGAACGAGTCCAGCGATTCGTCGATCGGCGCGTCCTCGACGTCCGCCGCGACGCCGGCCGCGACGCGCTCGTCCGCGGTGGTCCGCCGGGCCGTGATCGGCCCGAAGGGCTCCGTCTGCTCGACGACGACCTCGTGGCGCTTCATGAGCTCGAGCATGGCCAGGAACGTGACCGCGACGACGACCCGGTCGCGGACGCCCCGGAGCAGGTCCTGCAGAACGATCGTCGAGGCGCCGCGGAGGGCCATGCGGATAATCGAGGCGCGCTGGGCCAGGGTGATCGAGCGCGGCACGATCTCGGGGGGCGTCTCGGGCTCCGGCAGCACCTGGACGAGGCCGTCGAGCGCTCGCACCAGCAATGAAGGATCGATCGACGCGGTGGCCGGCGCCGTTGCCGCACCCGCCAGCCCCGCGGCCAGCGCGGCTGCCGGCTCACGACGGAAGAGCCCGACTCGATCGAGCGCCGTGGCGTGGAGGGCGGCGCCGGCGTCGCGGAACGCGCGATACAGCAGGAGCCGCGCGCGCAGCTCCGCCTCGGGGTCGAGGCCCTCGTCGTCGAGGAGGCCTTCGGCGCCGACGACCGATCGCGGCAGCATTGCCCGGCTCTTGATCAAGATCAGCTGGCTTGCGACCGCGACGAAGGAGCTGATGCTGCTCATGCGGTCATGCTCGATGGTCGCGAGTGCCTCGAGATAGGCCTCGGCGACGCCGCCGAGCGGCAAGGTCATCACGTCGAGGCGACGCGCCTCGATCAGCGACAGGAGCAGGCCGAGCGGGCCATCCCACGCATCGATGCTGACGTGCGTCGCCCAATCGCGGCCGCGCCCGGGCTCGATGCGCACGGTTGGCTGGCCGCCGGCGACGGCGGATTCGAGCGTCTGGGCAGTGATGCGGGTCGTCGCGGTCTCGACCACTCAGCTGACCTCATCTGCGAGCCGCAGCCGCTCGCCCGCCTCGAGGTCGCGCGGCGCATCCTGCCAGCGGATCAGCTCGACCGTCCGCGGCGAGCAGCCCGCGGCCTCGGCGAGCCGGGCCGACGCCTCGGCATGGTCGCGCAGTCGATCCAGCGAGCGGCGCATGCCCGGCAGCCAGGTCACGGCCCGAGCGACCCACGTCATCCTCGCCTGGCCGAGCGAATGCACGATCCGCGCGACCAGGCCGGCGTTGCCCTTGCCCGCATCGTGCAGGAGCGCGGCCAGGAGAACCTCGGGATCCTCTTCGCCGCCGTCCCGCAGCGTCCACATCACGTCGAGGCCGTGGCGCCGGTCGGCGAGGTGCATCGCGTCGAACATCTCGAGCTGCGCGGGGCTCAGCCGCTCCACGAGGGCGTCTCGCTCCCGTGCCGGCACGCGGGCGAGGAGATGGCGCTTTGTCTGCCGGATCTTTGCCACCCACCAGGCGGCCGAGCCCGGGGTCACAGCCCGATCAGGAGCCGCTCGAGCGGAGTGAGCAGCTCGTCGAACACCACGCCGATGAGCGTCTGCCCGCCGAAGATCGGCAGGAGCATCGCGCCGAGCAGGATCACGAAGCCGTACTGCTCGAGCACGGGTCGGACCTGCCAGACGGTGCGGGGATTCATGAATGCGAAGAGGACCTTCGACCCGTCCAGAGGCGGAATGGGGATCAGGTTGAACACCATGAGCACCAGGTTGATGTTCACGAACAGGTACAGGAAGACGGTCAGCAGCCCGACATCCATGCCGCTCGCGAGGATGTATCGGAGCGGGATCGCGCCGGCGATGGCGAGGACGAGGTTGGAGATCGGGCCCGCGACGCCGACGATCGCCTCGCCCCAGCGTCCGCCCTGGAGGTTCATCGGGTTGTACGGCGTCGGCTTGGCCCAGCCGAACCCGAAGTTGGTCAGCAGCACGCTGATCGCCAGGAGGATGCCGCCGGTCTGATCGAAATGGGCCCGCGGATCCAGCGTGAGCCGGCCCATCAGCTTGGCAGTGCCGTCGCCGAGGCGGTAGGCGGCCAGGGCGTGCGCGAACTCGTGGATCGGGAAGGCGATCCCGAGCATCACGAGGATCAGCGCGGCCTTGATGACGAGGGTCAGCGGGTCGAGCGGGTTGATCGGCATCAGAGTCGACCGAGCAGGTCCTGCTTCTTCGCCTCGTAGTCATCGGGGGTGATCGCGCCGCGATCGCGCAGGTCGGCGAGGTTGCCGAGGGCGTTGGTAATGTCCTCGGCGCTCATGCCGCGGACGGTCGGGGCGGGGGCCGCGACGGTCGCGGGGGGCGGTGGCGTCGCGAGGACGGGCTCGGGCGGGGGTGGTGGCGTCGCCCGCAGCGGCGGTGCCGGGATCTGGAACGCCTCCTGGTCGAGGCGGTGCTTCTCGTCGAGCATCGTCCGCTTGAACTGCTGGGCCTGCGAGAGCATCCGGTAGCGATCGACCGACTGCTCGTTCGCGGTCAGGATGTCGAGGTCGCCGTAGCCCAGCATCCGGCCGAAGACGCTCTGCTCGAGGACGGCGTCGTTGATCTTCTCGAGCGAGCTATCGGCGGAGCGCTTCTTGAGGATGCCTTCGACCTTCATCACGCGGCGGTTGGTGATGAGGTAGTCCTGCGAGTACCACGACAGGTAGATCTGGCTAAGCCAGGCAAGTCCGATCAGCAGCAGGCCCAGGCCGAGCCACGAGAAGATCCCCCGAACGAGGTTGGGCGTCGTCGGCGAGAGCGCAAAGCCGGCAAGCAGCACGAGGACGAGCGCCGCGATGAAGATCGCCCAGGCGACACGACCCTCGATGATCGTCGCGAGGAGGTGCTGCCGGCCCCGCAGGGCGACGCGCTCGCCGTCTGCCAGGAGCCTGTCCGCGTAGCGTGCCACCCCTACTCCTCCCTAGGCCCGAGGATGGGCCCGAGCATAGACCTCGCGGATACGCTCACCCGTGACGTGGGTGTACAGCTGCGTCGTGCTGATGCTCGCATGTCCCAGCAATTCCTGAACGATGCGCAGGTCGGCGCCGCCCTCGAGCAGGTGGGTCGCGAAGGAGTGGCGAAGGGTGTGGGGGCTGACCCTCCCTGAGAGGCCGGCCGCAGCGGCGGCTCGCTTGACGACCGCCCAACCCTGCTGGCGAGCCAGCCGACGCCCGCTCCGACCGAGCAGCAACGGGCCGCCGCGGACCGGCTGCACGTGGTGGGTCGCGATCAGCGTGGAGCGCGGGCCGGCGAGCCACGCGCGAATCGCGTCGACTGCGACCTCCCCGACCGGCACGAGTCGCTCCCGGTCGCCCTTGCCGATCACGCGGACGAACGCGCCGTCGAGCGACACGTCCTCGAGGTCGAGGTTCAGGGCTTCCGAGAT
>JBBQFS010000116.1:0-7720 GCA_038322255.1 Candidatus Limnocylindrales bacterium
CACTAGTCCAGCCTCGGCCCCAAACCCGGTCGGCGGTGGGCCGCGGCTATGCTCCGCGGGTGGGCCGGAGCAGCTGGGCGGCGTCGATGCGGTCCGCGCTCGCGGCGACGCTTGGGCATCCGCGATGGTGGGCGCTGGCGCTCGCCGCCTTCCTCGTCCGTGGCGGCATCCTGCTCGTCCTACTGCCGATCGTGAGCCTGCCCTCGGCGGCCTCAGTCGCGACCACGATCGCCCCGGCGCTGGAGGGCCTGGTCCTGGGCTCGCCAAGCGTCGTGGGCCTTACCGTCGCGGTGGCCGCGGCCCTGGGCGCGATCGCGATCCTGGCCACGGCGGGGCTCGCCGGCTCGTGGCTCGATCTCGCGCTGGTCCGGGAGGCCGCCAGGGACGAGGACGTCGACCTCGGCTGGGGCCCGATCCGCGCGTCGGTTCGCCGGGCATTCGGGATCCGGCTCGCCGCCCATCTTCCGACCGTCGCGGCGCTTACCTATGCGTCGGTCCGCATCGTCGTTGCGACCTACGAAGAGGCCTTGTCGCCGGGCGATCCGGCGCTGCCGATGGCTGCACGCGTGATCCAGCGGGCGCCGGACGCCGTGCTGCTGGTCGTGATCGCCTGGCTCGTGGGTGAGACCCTCGGCTCCCTCGCCGCCCGCCGGGCCTCGGCCGGCGTACCAGCCTGGGCGGCACTGCAGGCATCAGTCCGGCAGCTGGTCAGCTGGCGCGGCGTGGCGACATTCGGGCTGACCTCGGTGACTCTCCTCGCGCTGGCTGTGCCATTCGTGCTCGCCGTGGGTCGAGCCTGGGAGCACCTTCGCACCTACCTCCTCGACGGCGGGGACACTGTGAATCTGGTTGCGGCACTCGTCCTGCTCGTGGCGACCTGGATCCTCGGGCTTGCGATCCTCGGCGCCGCGCTCGTCTGGCGCGCCCTCGCCTGGACGGCCGAGGTGGAAACGCCGCCGGGCATCGACGATCGACCCACGCCGGCAGCCGAAGTTGCGCCGGGGGTCTCCGGAGTGTCGCCCGCAGCGGAGGTCACCCCCCGGGTGAGGCGCGGGGCGGCGTCACGCATTCGCCGCGCCGGGCGTCCGAACCGTCACGCCGGGGCCCAAACTGCCCCTGTTACACTGCGCGCCGGTCGTCGCGAACTCCCGCGGCGACGGCGGAACTGACGGAGGCGTCCACTCGCCCGCATGGATCAGATCTTCACGGCAATCGGCGATGCGATCGGCTCGATCTTCGATAACCCCGTCATCAAGCTCGGTATCCAGCTCGCCGTCATCTACTGGATCATGTTGTGGCTCGCGGCCTCGTACTGGGCATTCCGGGACATGCAGTCCCGCACCGACAACCCCCTGGCGCCCTACCTCGCCGCGGCCTTCGTCATCGTCTTCACGCCGCTCCTCTTCCCGCTCGCGATCTTCACCTACCGGATCATCCGGCCCCAGGAGCGGATCGGCGAGGTCTACGAGCGGAACCTGGCCGAAGAGGCGATGCTCGCCGAGATCGAGGCCATCCCGCACTGCCCGAACTGTGAGCGAAGGGTCGAGTCGGCCTGGATCATCTGCCCGACCTGCCGGACCCGCCTGAACCGCGTCTGCCCCAACTGCACACGCCTCGTCGGGCTCGACTGGACCCTCTGCGCGTGGTGCGGGCGGGAGTTCGAGCGCCACGACCAGATCGCGGCCAGCTCGACGGCGCCGATCATCAGCCTCCCGACCCGTGAGGCGCTGCCGTCTGGTGAGCTCGGATCCGTGAACGAGCGGCTCGGCGGCCCGGCGCGTGTGCCGCGCCGCGCCTCGGACCAGCTCGCGGAGCGTTGACCGAGCCTCCCCGGCCCGAGGACGCCCCGCCGCCAACCGAACCCACCTCGCCGGGGCCCCTCTCCCTGGAACCTCCGCGTCCGCGCGGTCTGATCTCCTTCTCGATCGAGGGCCGAAAGGCCCCAGGCCTGTTCGTCGTCGGCTGGCTGGCGACGCTGATCGGTGCGGGCCTGGCCGGGCTCACGATCGTCGGCGTCCAGGGCCTTGCCGGCGCCGTCCTGTGGCTTGTGGGGCTCGGGCTGCTGGCCGTCGGCCTCGTGCTCCTCGGCGGCGCCCAGACCGTCGAGCGTCGAGCAGCCGGCTCGCCGTACGCCGGGCCGTCACCCGTCCTCGTCTTCCTCGTCGTGCTCGCCATCTCGCAGCTGGCGGGCGTGCTCGTGGGCGTGCCGCTCTCGGCGGTTGGCGGGGCGATCCCACGGCCGATCGGCGACCTGCTCGCCGGCCTCCTCCAGGCCGCCGTGTTCATCGGGGTCGTCCGGTTGATGGTCGTCGGGGCGGGCGCGATGACCTGGTCTGAGATGGGCCTGCGCGGCGGTCGCGCCTACGTCGCCCAGGCGCTCCTCGGCGGCGCGGTCTTCGCGGGGCCGGTCGTGCTCGTCACGACCGTCGTCGCCCTCGTCGCGGTGCAACTCACCGGGGTCATCCCGCCGAGCCCCCTGCCGCCCACGGGCACCGCCCCCGGGCTCGCGCTCCACCTGCTCGCCGGCGCCGTTGTCGCGCCCGTCGCGGAGGAGGTGCTCTTCCGAGGGTTCGCCCTCACGGCCTGGCGCCGCAGCGTCGGCGTGCAGCAGGCGATCGTCCGATCGTCGGTCGTCTTCGTGCTTGCCCACGTCCTGTTCGTCGGCGGCGACACGTTCGACGAGGCGGCCTCGCTCGCCCTGGTCGGCGGTGTCGTGCGCGTGCCGATCGCCTTCGTCCTCGGCTGGCTATACGTTCGGACCGGGTCGCTGTGGGGCCCGATCGGTCTCCACGCGGCGTTCAACGCGATCCTCATCGTGCTCGCCGAGATGGGCGCCGCGGCCAGCTGAGGCTGTGGGCCGCCCCATGGTGTCGGCCGGGCGATGATCCGCCGGTGAGGACGGGATGACCGCCGGGTGAGGACCCCGGCCTAGCCTGCGCTTTGTCCTCGGGTCCGGATGGCGGGGGGAATCGGCGGGCTCCCGTCGTCCGGGCTCGAGGGCGCCGACCACGATGGTCCACAGGAGACGCCAGGAATGCCCCTCCACGAGAGTCCCATCCCGTTCGATCTCGTCGCGCGGGGCCGCTCGATCCGCGAGCTCCCGGCGGCGGAGCGGCCGCGTGAGCGGCTCCAGCTCCGGGGCCCGGCGGGCCTGACCGGAGCCGAGCTCATCGCGCTGCTGTGGGGCTCGGGGACGGCCGGGCGGTCGGCCGTCGACGTGGCCACCGACGCGATCGCGCGCTTCGAGGGGCTCAGCGGTCTCGCTCGGGCGAGCGGCCCGGAGCTGGAGGCGCTCCCGGGCATCGGCGAGGCCCGCGCGGCGCAGCTCCAGGCGGCGTTCGAGCTCGGCCGGCGCCTGCTGGCTGACTGGCCGGCCGGCCGCTGGTCAATCCGCTCGCCCCGCGATGTCGCGGACCGGCTCGTCCTCCAGATGGGCCGGCTCGAGCGCGAAGAGCTGCGGGTCGTGATCCTGAACACGAAGAACGCCGTGCTTCGCGTCGTCACCGCCTACCAGGGCAATGTCAGCGCGTCGCTCGTTCGCGTCGGCGAGCTCTTCCGCGACGCGGTCCGGCTGGATGCGGCTGGGGTGATCCTGGTCCATAACCACCCGTCGGGGGACCCGACACCATCACCCGACGACCTGCACCTGACCGCCGAGGCGCTCGCGGCGGGCCGGCTGCTGGACATCGATCTGCTCGACCACCTCGTGATCGGTCACGACGCCTACGTCTCGCTCCGCGACCGCGGCATCGCCTTCGACCGACCCGGCATGCGTCCGCCACCCGCTGCGTGATGCGCGTCCGGGGATCGCCCGAAGCTCAGTTCCCGAAGCCGCCGGCGTCAACCAGTTCCGATTGGACCCAGTAATCGGCCGCTGCGCCGAAGCTGAAGATGGTGACTCGGCCTGGCTTGACGTTACCTTTGGCGTCGAACGCAATGGGTCCCAGAATGGTTTCGAAGGTCGAACCGGCGAGCAAGGATCGAGCGGGCGCAAATGACCATACAGCAGCGACCTGCCCCTGAGCGCCGCGAGCCAAGCCGATCCGCGGGTCGACGCATCAATCTTCCAGGACCGACCCGGAGAATCGGGACGCGACGCGCGCTCTTCGCCGCGGCCGCGGTGCTCGGTGCCGCTGCCTGTTCGACGGGCTCGACCCCCTCGAGTGGACCGGCGACCCCGCCGGCCACGCCGCAGCCGTCGATCGCTTCCAGCGCAACCCTTGTCGCCACCCCGGCCGCGACCCCGGGTGCCACGCTCACGCCTGTAGCCGGTCGAATCGCCTTCGTCGGCGAGCGCGACGGGCAGCGCGAGATCTACTCGGCAAATGCCGATGGCTCGGACCTGAAGCGTCTCACCGACAACCCCGCAAAGGAGGGGCTTCCGGCCTGGTCGCCACCGGGGACGAAAATCGCCTTCTCGAGCGACCGGGACGGCAAGTTCGAGATCTACGCGATGAATGCAGACGGCAGCGGCGTCCGAAGGTTGACCACCGCGCAAGGCGATGACGGCTTCCCCGCCTGGTCGCCGGATGGCAAGCGGATCGCCTTCGCGAGCGGTCGCGACGGCAACTACGAGCTGTATGTCATGAACGCGGACGGGACCAAGCAGACCAGGCTCACGCACGCTGCCGACAATGACTTTGCCCCGAGCTGGTCGCCGGACGGCACCAGGATCGCCTTCGATCGGGACGCGGGCGGGGTCAACTTCGACCTCTACGTGATCAAGGTCGATGGGACCGCGGAGACGGCACTGTTGACCGATGCGGCTGGCGATGAGTCCCCGGTCTGGTCGCCCGACGGCACCAGGATCGCCTTCTTCAGCGATCGCGCTGGCTCGGGCGACGTCTACGTGATGAACGCCGACGCCACCGGGATCACCCGCCTCACCGACAACCCGGCCGACGACGTTCGCGCAGCCTGGTCCCCGGACGGCGCCCACCTTGCGTTCGTCAGCAACCGCGACGGCAACAACGAGATCTACGTCATGAACGCGGATGGAACCGGGCAGACCCGGCTGACCAATGACCCGGGCGAGGACCTCGACCCCAGCTGGTCGCGCGCCGGGGGTTGATCCCTCGTGATCCTCGCGGCCTGGAGCGCGCCCGAGGCGGAGGGAAGCCACCGCTATACTGCCGTTCCTCGCGCCAGTTCCGCGGGGAGCGTCGCACGATCGTCGGCCCTGCTCCCATCCCCACGAGGACGCACCCCTGGGTATGCTCGACCGCCTCCTCGGCCTCTTCTCGCGCGATATCGGCATCGACCTCGGAACCGCCAACACCCTCGTGCATGTCCGCGACCGAGGCATCGTGATCAGCGAGCCGTCGGTGGTCGCGATCGAGGCCAAGAGCCGGCGGGTGCTCGCGATCGGGGCCGAGGCGAAGCGGATGGTCGGCCGGACGCCCGCCAACATCATCGCCATCCGGCCGTTGCGCGACGGTGTGATCAGCGACTTCGACGTGACCGAGCAGATGATCCGGTACTTCGTGGACAAGGTCCACGACCGGATCGGGCTGCTCCCGCGCCCGCGGATGATCGTCGGCATCCCATCGGGCGTAACCGAGGTCGAGAAACGTGCCGTGCTCGATGCGGCGCTGAACGCCGGAGCACGCTGGGCGCGCCTGATCGAGGAGCCGATGGCCGCCGCGATCGGCGCCGGGCTGCCGGTCAGCGAGCCCTCGGGCAGCCTGATCGTGGACATCGGCGGCGGCACGACCGAGGTCGCGGTCATCAGCCTTGGCGGCATCGTCGTCAGCCGGAGCATCCGGATCGGTGGCGACGAGATGGACGTCGACATCGTCAACTTCGCCCGGCGCGAGTACAACCTGTACCTCGGCGAGCGGACGGCCGAGGACATCAAGATCGCCATCGGCTCGGCGGCGCCGGGGGAGTGGGACCAGGGCCGCGTGAACCTCCGCGGCCGGGACCTGCTCACCGGCCTGCCGCGGAGCGTCGAGGTCGGGGCAGACCAGATCCGCGAGGCGATCGAGCCGTCGGTCCAGCAGATCGTCGACACGATCCGCGACACCATCGAGGAGACGCCGCCCGAGCTGGTGGCCGACATCATGGACCAGGGCATCGTGCTCGCCGGCGGCGGAGCCCTCCTCGCCGGGCTCGACAAGCGCGTCGCCGAGGCGACCCAGATGCCGGTGCACGTCGCCGACGACCCCCTGACCTGCGTGGTTCGCGGGACCGGCGAGGTCCTCCAGGACCTGGATCGGATGAACCGCGTGCTGGTCACCGAGACCTACTCCCGACCGCTGCGTTAGGCGACAACACCCGGGGATGAGCGGCCTTCTCGCGAGCCGAACGGTCCGGCGTCGCGGCGCGGCCTACGTGGGGCTCCTCGTCGCGTCGCTCCTGCTCCTGTCGGTCTCGTCGAACCCCTTGGTCCGGGATGTCCAGCACGGAATCGCCTTCGCTTTCAAGCCGATCCAGGTCGCGATCGACGGCGTGGCCCGCAACGTCTCCTCAATCGCCACGACCATCGGCGAGATAGATCAGCTTCGCCGGGAGAACGCGGCGCTCAAGGCCCAGAACGAGCAGCTCGCGGCCGGGGCCCGGGGCGCGACCGAGCTGCGACGCGAGAACGAGCTCCTCACCGGTCTCCTCCAGCTCCGCAACGGCCTCGTGTACCAGACGCGCGCGGTCAGCGTCATCGCGCGCGAATCCTCCGAGGCGCGGCGGGCTCTGGTAATCGATCGAGGGACCGACGACGGCCTCGCCGTCGGCCAGATCGTCATCACCGGCGGCGGCGCGCTGGTCGGGCGGATCGTCGACACGGGCCCCTCGATCGCCCATGTCGTCCTCATCAACGACTCCACCTCGACGGTCATCGGACAGCTGCTCTCGAGCGCCAACACGGGCAAGGTCATGGGCCAGCTCGGCGGCGCCCTCGTGATGCTCGACGTCGATTCAGCCGCCACCGTCGCGCGGGGTGAGGAGGTCTTCACGGCGGGCATCGAGCTCGGCGGCGGGATCCGGTCGCCCTTCCCCAAGGGCCTGCTGATCGGCCGGGTCATCGACGTGACCCGCAACCCGAACGAGGTCGTCCAGACGGTCTTTCTCGAGCCCGCGGCGCCCCTCGATCGGCTCGAGTTCCTCCTCGTCATCACCGATTACGAAGGCGGCATCAACGGCCCCATCGAGACCGGCGTCCCGTGCGACACCAGCGGCGGCGGCACGCTCCCGGATTCAGACCAACCGTGTGCCTCCGGCCAGCCGACGGCGAGGCCGACGCCCAAGCCCTGACGCACCTCTCGTGGATCCGGGCGAGGCCGCTAATTCGAGGGCGTTGACCGCGGGAAACGGCCCGGACCGCACCGCTCCCCACCGCATCCCCGAACGGCGGGACGATCGCCTCGAGCGATCTGGGACTTGTTCGGCATTGAGCGCGGAAGGCTCCGCCCTGACGCTGCCCTTGCACTCATTCCTCACGAGCTCGTCGTCACCGGAGTCGATCCCAGATGCGTCTACGTGCCCCGCTTGCGGCAGCCCTGGCCGCCCTCGTCGCGATCGCCCCCGGGCTGGCCCTGCCGGCCCTGGCCGCGTCGGTGACGCCTGCCGCGATCGGGACGAGCGCCGACGCGATCGCCGCCTCGCCGAAGGTCGTCATCGTCGTCGGCGCGACCGAGGGCACGACCCCCGCCTACCGCGCCGATGCCGACAAGATCTATGCCGAGGCGATCAAGTACACGCCCAACGTCATCAAGATCTACAGCCC
>JBBQFS010000117.1:0-7674 GCA_038322255.1 Candidatus Limnocylindrales bacterium
CGTCGCTGCCGGTCGCCCAGGGCTTCCCCGCGTACTTCCAGGCGGCGCGGGCCTACGTCATGCTCGTCGACACGTCGCGCCAGGAGTTCGTGCCCGGCGTGGACAAGACCGGCGACGGGACGGCCCTCAACGTCCGGGCGCTGTACCAGCGCTGCCCCCACCTGGGCTGCAAGCCCAACCCGTGCCTGAAGAACTTCTGGCTGGAGTGCCCATGCCACGGCTCGCGCTATGACCGGCTCGGGATCAAGGCGCTGGGCGCCCAGTACGGCCCGGCGCCGCGGAGCATGGACCGGTTCTCCATCACCGTGGACCCTGACGGCAAGCTCATCGTCGATACCTCGAAGATCACGCTCGGGCCGCTGCCCGTCGCGGTCGGCCAGCCCGGAATCATCCCGCCGAAGAGTCCCGTCGGCTGCATATGACCGATCCCACCGGGGACCGGCCCGAAGGCCCGTCCGAGCGGCGGCTGCCCGCTCGCCGCCCGCCGAGCGAGCCCGCCCCGAGCCGATCCTCGGATCGCTTCACCGCGCCGATCTCGACACGCGCCATCCGTGGCCTGACGCCGGAGCGCGCGGCCAAGATCGTGCGGCAGTCGGGCGATGCCCGATGGGTCGCCTTCCTCGGCGTCGTCGTGGTTGCGCTCTTCGTGATCGTCTATTACTTCTACGAGCTCGGGGTGCCGATCATCAACACGACGCCCCGGCTCGAGGCCCAGGACCAGCTCCAGCAGGTCACCTCAGTCGAGCGCGGCTACAACCTCTACGAGGCCAACTGCGCCCGCTGCCACGGTGCCAACGGCCAGGGCGGCATCGGCCCGGTGCTCAACGACCAGTCCAAGCTCTTCGCCCACCTGAACGAGCAATACCTGAAGAACGTCCTCACCGTCGGCGGGCGCTACGTCTGCGGCAACCCCAAGAGCGTCATGCCGGTCTGGGCCGATACGAACGGCGGCCCTCTCAACTACATCCAGATCGAGGACCTGATCGCCTTCATCCGAGCGCCCAGCACGCAGGAATACACGAAGCGCTCGCCCGAGCTCAACGAGCCCGTCGTCGGTGCCGACGGCAAGATCCAGACGTTCAAGGGCTGGCGGAACTCGGACTTCAAGCCCCAGCCGAGCGCGAGCCCGGTGCCCGATTGCTGGTCCGGCGCCGGCGGCGGCGCCACCCAGGGCCCGCCCGCGACGCTCCCGCCCAACGCGGTATCCCTGAACCTGGTTGCCCTCGGGTTCGCGTTCGACAAGAAGGCCCTCGACGTCCCCGCCAACAAGCCCTTCGCCATCAACCTCGACAACCAGGATCCCCCCGGGACGCCCCACAACGTCGAGCTCACGAAGACCGACGGAACCGTGATCATCGATCCGCCGACCATCGACGGCGGTGGCAAGACGACGTACGTCTACGACCCGCTCCCGGCCGGCACGTACACCTTCATCTGCAAGGTCCACCCGATCCCGACCATGACCGGCACGCTGACGGTCAAGTAGGACGATGGCGAAGGCACTCCCGGCAGGCCGCGCGATCAAGCGCCGACCGCTGTTCGGGCTGTTCGACCCCGACGGCTGGGGCTGGGCGACCACGAAGGCGTTCTTCTGGCTGCTCGTCCTGATCATGACCCTGGGCTACATCCCGGACCGGGCCTACTACTTCGTCGTCTCGCGCACGCTCGAGCTGGGCATCCTCGGCTGGTCGCCGGTCAACCTGTGCCCGCCCGAGAACGGCAGGGACATGCCCTGTCCGGTGCCGGTCGGTGGAGTGGTCCCGTGGCAGCCCACGCCCGCGGAGGCCGCGCTGCCCAAGCCGCGAACCGGCGGCACCGCGGCCCAGCTGGGCAAGCACCTCCTGTACATCGGCGGCAGCGACGGCTCCGCGCCGTCTGCGACGACCTTCATCACCACGGTCGACAAGGGCAACTTCGGCGCCTGGGCGGATGGGCCGGCGCTGCCAGAGGCCCGAACGAACGCATCACTCGCGATCCTGAGCGGGACGGCCTACCTCGTCGGCGGCCTCGGCCCGGATGGCAAACCCACCAACACGGTCTGGTCGATCGGGCTGAATCCGGACACCGGTGCGCTCGGGGCATGGACGGCCGAGGTCGCCAAGGTGAAGTTGCCGACGTTGCCGGAAGCGAGGGCCGGCGCGGCGATCGTGGCGGTTTCCGATGGAATCATCGTGGCCGGCGGCATCGGGCCCGACAAGTCCCCGACCGCGACCGTGTGGAAGGCTACTGTCGATTCGGCGGGCAAGCTCGGCGCCTTCAAGGAGCAGCCCGCCCTGCCCCGGGCCGTCACCGACGCCTCCGCGGCCCTCGAAGGAACCTTCCTGTGGGTATACGGCGGCTCCGACGCCCACGGCCCGACGGCAGCCATCCAGCGCGCCGACTATGGATCAGCCTCGACCGCCTCGGGCAGCGCCGCACCGGGGGTCCCATCGAGCGCTGCGAGCGCCCTTCCGCCCGCTGTGACGCCGGCGGCGCGTGGCACGGCCGCACCAGCGCCGACGGTGAGTGAGACGACTGCACCTGCAAGCCCGGCGGCCAGCGAATCGGCCGCCAGCCCGGCGGCCAGCGAATCGGCCGCACCTGGCGAGAGCGCGGCGCCCGCGGCCACGGCGGCACCGAGCCAGGCCTTGGCCGGCACCGCAGCGCCTGCCGCATCGGCGCCCGCGGCCAGCGGCGCGGCCCCGCAGAGTGTCCTCAAGTGGGCCGTCTCGGATGCGGCGAACCTTCCCGCACCGCGAACGGGCGGCGCGGGATTTGCGGCCAACGGCGCGATCTACCTCGCCGGCGGCTCCGACGGGACGTCGCCGAAGCGCGAGCTGTACTGGGCCCTGCCCGACTCGAGCGGCAACCTGCCCGGCGGTTGGCGCCATCTCGACAAGACCGACCTGCCCACCGGGCTCGTGCACGCCGCGCCCGTGGTGACGGCGGGGACGGTGGTCCTCATCGGCGGGACGAGCGACAAGGGGGCGGTGGCGACCTCACTCCGCGCCAGCCTGGCGCCACAGACGCCATTCTTCCGCCTCGGGCTCGTGGGCCTGACCGTTCCGGCACTCCAGATCGGCGGCGAGATCGGCCAGCAGCTGGGCTACCTCGCGGCGGCCGGCGTCGGGACGGGCAACTTCGTGATCCTCGTCATCGTCGGCTGGGCCCTCAACCATCGTCCGCAGCTCAAGGAGTGGCGGGAGCGACGCCGTCTCGCCCGCGAGGCCCGGGCACCCGCGGCTGAGAGCTAGCGCCTCAGGCCCTTCGGCACCCGCTCGACCTCGATCGCGGGATCGCCGACCCGCGGCGGCTGGGCCAGTCGCCGATCGATCGCCTCGAGCAGCGCCACCACGTCGATGCCGTTCCGCTGCCCGGCCGGGCCGGCGTTCGCCAGGCGCTCGCGGGCGCCGCGGAGGTTCTTCTCGATCCCGGCGGGGTTCGAGCGGGCGTCGTGGACGAAGGCGGCGGCGAGCTTGATCAGGCCCTGGATCAGTTCGCGCTCGGGCAGGTCGCTCGTGCCCATCCAGGCGGGCTCGAGCAGCTCGTGCGCCTCGAAGAAGTCGCCGCAGGCATAGGCCGCGAGCCCCGCCTCGAACGCCGCGGAGCGCTGCTTGGCCGGCATCGGGCGGTAGGCCTTGGCCCGGCCGCCCTGGAGGATCGTTCGGTCGGGCGTCGTCAGGCCGCCGGCGTGCTCGAGCCGCGACCCATGGGCAGCTCGCTCAGCGGGCGCCGGGTGTCGTAGCCCTCATCGTGCGGATGCCAGTTCGCGACGTCTTCTTCGCCGAGCCGCCAGCAGAGCCAGATCGGCGCGCCGCTCACGAGCGCGGGGAAGTCGATCAGGCCAGTCGAGATGTCGCGAAGCGTGATGTCCATCTCGATCAGGCGGGCGACCCCGGCCTGCATCTGGTCGATGAGGCCCTGCATTCCGAGGCGCAGCAACCGGATTTGCTCGGCGGCACTGGTGGTCGGCGTGGCCTCGCCCGGAGGGGCGGCGGCGACCACCCGATTGCGCAGCTCGATGAGCTCCTCGCGCTGTTCGCGCAGGGCGGCGAGGATGCGCTCGACCTCTGGGAGGGCGGCGTTGGCCTCGTCGATGGCATAGAAGCGGGTCACCATCCGATTCTAGGCGACTCTATGATGCAGGCCATGAAACCCGCCGCCCGGATGGACTCGATCGGCACCGAAACAGCCTTCGAGGCTGCCGCCCGGGCCCGGGCCCTCGAGGCGACGGGCCGCTCGATCATCCATCTGGAGATCGGCGAGCCCGATTTCGATACGCCCTCGAACGTTCGCGACGCGGCCAAGGCCGCCATCGACGCCGGGCTGACGCATTACCCGCCATTCGCCGGCCTGCCCGACCTGCGCGCCGCGATTGCGGCCGACACGAGCGCGCGGCGAGGGATCGCGGTCGAGCCATCGAATGTCTTCGTGACGGTCGGTGGCAAGGGCGTGATGGTCTACGCGATCATGGGCCTGGTCGATCCCGGCGACGAGGTCATCGTTCCGGACCCGGGCTATCCGATCTATGAGTCGATCACGCGCTTCGTCGGCGGCATACCGGTGCCCATCCCGATCCGGATGGAGAAGGACTTCCGGCTCGATGTCGACGAGCTGGCGTCGTTGATCACCCCGCGCACGAAGCTCCTCGTGATCAACTCGCCCGCGAACCCCACCGGTGGCGTCCTGACCCGGGATGACATCGAGCGCATCGCCGAGCTCGCGCTCCGCCACGACCTCGTCGTCCTGAGCGACGAGATCTACTCGCGGATCCTGTACGACGGCGCCGAGCACGTCTCGATCGCCTCGCTCGACGGGATGGCCGAGCGCACGATCCTGCTCGACGGGTTCTCGAAGACGTACGCGATGACCGGCTGGCGCCTCGGCTACGCCGTTGTCCCGGACTGGCTCGTCAAGACCTACAGCCAGCTGATCATCAATACGATCAGCGGCGTTACCGCCTTCGCCCAGGCGGGCGCGATCGAGGCGCTCCGCGGGCCGCAGGCCGACGTCGAGGCGATGGTCGAGGAGTTCCTCGGGCGACGCGACCTGATCGTCGACGGCCTGAACGCAATCCCGGGCTTCCGCTGTCACCGGCCCCAGGGCGCGTTCTACGTGTTCCCCGAGATCTCGGGGACGGGCCTCTCGGGCTCGGAGCTCGCCGATCGGCTGCTCCACGACGCCGGGGTTTGCGTGCTCGCGGGCACGGCGTTCGGCGGCGTGGGCAAGAGCCACATCCGGATCTCGTACGCGAACTCTCGCGAGAATCTCACCGAAGCCCTCGCGCGGATCCGGGCGTCCGTGGAGCCGCTCGTGGCGGCGCGCGCGTCCGAGCCCGCGGTCAGGTGAGCGGCGCGAAGGTCTTCGTCTCGCGAATCATTCCCGACGAAGGGCTGCGGCCGATCCGCGAAGGCACCGATGCGACCGTCTGGGAGGACGAGCTCCCGCCGCCGCGAGGTGCCCTCCTGCGTGCGGTCCAGGGCTGCGAGGGCATCCTGACGCTGCTGACGGATCGAGTCGACGAGGAGCTGCTCGATCGGGCCGGGACGCAGCTCAAGGTCGTCAGCAACTTCGCGGTCGGCTTCGACAACATCGACGTTCCGGCCTGCACGGCTCGCGGCATCCCCGTCGGCAACACGCCCGGCGTGCTGACAGAAACGACTGCCGACCTGGCCTGGGCGCTGCTCATGGCCGCCGCCCGCCGCGTCGCCGAGGGTGATCGCTACGTTCGCGCCGGCAAGTGGAAGACGTGGGGCCCGATGCTCCTCATGGGACCCGACGTCCACGGCGCGACGATCGGGATCGTCGGCCTCGGGCGGATCGGCCAGGCCGTCGCGAAGCGAGCGCAGGGCTTCGGGATGACCATCCTCTACCACGACCTGGCGCGAGCCCATCCTGCGATCGAGGCCGAGCTCGGGGCCACCTATCTGCCCCTCGAGGACCTCCTGCCGAAGGCCGACTTCGTCTCGCTCCACGTGAACCTGAGCCCGCAGACCCAGGGCCTGATCAATGCCGAGCGGCTGCGCTGGATGAAGCCGACGGCGATCCTGGTCAACACCTCGCGGGGTCCGGTCGTCGACTCGATCGCGCTGCACGAAGCCCTCCGCGACCGCGTGATCGCCGGAGCCGGCCTGGACGTAGCGGACCCTGAGCCGCTGCCGGTCGATCACCCGCTGCTCGAGCTCGACAACTGCCTGGTCGTTCCGCATATCGCCTCGGCCTCTCGCGCGACCCGCGGCAAGATGGCCTCGATGGCCGCCGCGAACCTCCTCGCCGGCCTCAAGGGCGAGCGTCTGCCGACGCCGGTCAATCCCGAGGTCTACGACTAGGCTCCCGGGCTGGCGTGGCACGGTACGGCCGTCTTTCGGGGCGGGACTGGTTCCGGAAGGTCGACCCGGATCCCGCCATCGAGGCGCTGCGCCGGCAACGGCTACTCGTCCTCGGCCCCATGCTCCTCCGCTTCGTGCTCGCCCTGACGCTCCTGCTGACTGCCGGCTGAGCCGGATTTCCGAGGCCGGAGAAGCCGATCTGAACGTGGTACGGTCGCGGCCGGGCCCGTAGCTCAGCGGCAGAGCAGGGGACTTTTAATTCCGGGGGTCGAAACATAGCGCTCGCTTGAGCGACGCCGAGCGGAAAACTGCTCAGTTATCTGCTCGAACTGAGCGCACCTCGGGCCCGCATCACAGCAGGCGCTCGTGACACGCAGGTGGCACTCAGACAACCGACCCTTCGGGGGGCCGGATGCGCACAGGCCTGGTCGGGCTAGCGAAGGAGGTCGAGAGCCGTGATCGCGTGCACCTGGGCCGTCGTGATCAGGTCGCTGGTGTAGATGAATTCGTTCGGCGCAGCGGCGAAGATCGGATACGAGCGTGGGCCATACATCGCTGCCGGAATGCCGTATCGCCGGTAGAAGCGCATATCGGTCGCGCCTCCGCACATCCCGATGTCGACGGACGTCCCGCTCACCGTTTCGACGGCGTTGACCAGCCCCGCGATCAGCTGCGAGTCGGGAGCGGTCACCGTCGCGGGTGAGATCCCTCGCTCATCGTGCATGAACGCGACCTCGATATCGTCCAGTCCGGCGTCATCGAGGAGCCGTCGGAGGGTCTTGCGCAGGTCGTTCGGCGTCACACCGAGGGGCACGCGGAAGTTGACGATCATCTGCGCCGAGGTCGGGCTCACGGCCGGGTTGGTCCCCCCTTCGATCAGGCCGATGTTCAGCGTGACCGCATCCAGAACCTCCGAGGCGCCCGGACGGATGTGCTTGTCGAGGACCGCCAGGGACCTGTCGTGCCAGGGTGCCAGCTCAGGAGGAAAGCGGCCCCGGATCTTCTCGAGCTCATGCAGGATGGGGATGACACCTACGAGGCGCTCGATCGCGTTAGCGCCCATGCCGTAGGCAGCGCCGGGACCAGATCGGCCATGAGCATTGATGACCCAGTCATTCACGCCGCGCTCGCCGAACCAGATGAGGTCGGGTCCCGTTGGCTCCGCGCTGAGACAGACGTCGCCGCGGAGCTCAGGGTGCCGATCGAGCAGCCATGCGGTGCCGTGCCTGGCCCCCATCTCCTCATCCGACACGAGGCAGAGGCTAAGCGTTCCGGCGAAGTCGACCGCGAGCTCGGCGATGGTCGTGATTGCGGCGACCTGCGCGGCGACGCCACCCTTCATGTCGGCCGCGCCTCGGCCGCGGAT
>JBBQFS010000118.1:0-7605 GCA_038322255.1 Candidatus Limnocylindrales bacterium
GATCCCCGGGATCGAGCTGCGCGAGATGGACAATCGCGGCCGGAACACGTTCTGCTGCGGCGCCGGTGGCGGCCGCATGTGGATGGAGGAGACCCGCGGCACGCGGATCAACGAATCGCGGACCGCCCAGGCCCTCGAGACGGGCGCCTCGACGGTCGCCACCGAGTGCCCGTTTTGCATGACGATGCTCAAGGACGGCCTGGAGGCGGCCCAGTCGGGCACCGGCGGCACCGTCCGCGCGATCGACATCGCCGAGCTCCTCGCCGAATCCCTCGCCCCAACCCAGCCCGGCTCGCGCGCCCTGCCCGTCATCCAGTAGGGGCACCCCGGCTGCTGCGGGCCTGACGACGTTGGCTGCGCGGCACGTGGCCACCAGTGGCTCGGGAGCCCGTCAGCCGGCTCGGGACGCCATCAGCCGGCCGGTTTGTCCCAGATGCACGGCCAGGGTGCGTTTGCCTGCCTTTGGCGCCCCGATTGCGTCCGACCAGCCCCGCGCCGTGGCATTTTCCATTCGGAATTCGGCGGTGCGGACAATCAGAAGCACGCCCCACCGCTAAATCCCGATCCAATGACCCGGTGGCGTGCATCTGAGGCAAAAGCACAAACGCACGCGGCGGGGCCACGCGAGCGAACGGGCTACGATGCCGACCGTGAACGACGCAGTGCCGAGCGGCTATCGACTGACAGAGGAGCAGGTGCTCCTGCGGGACACGATTCGGACCCTCGCCCACGAGCAGATCGCGCCGCGCGCCGCCGAGATCGACCGAACGGCGGAGTTCCCCGAGGACATCCGGCAGCTCCTGGCGAACCAGGACGTGCTCGCGCTGCCGTACCCGATCGAGCATGGCGGGCTCGGCGCTGACCTCCTCACCCAATGCCTTGCGATCGAGCAGATCGCGCGGGCATGCGTGACCTCGAGCCTGATCCTGAGCGTCCAGGCGCTGGCATCGCTGCCGCTGCTCCTGGCCGGGTCGGACGAGCAGAAGGCCCGGTTCTTCCCGAATCTCGCCTCCGGGGCGACCCTCGCCGCATTCGCCCTCACCGAGCCGGAGGCAGGCTCCGATGCCGCCGCGCTCCGGACGAACGCCGTTCGCGAGGGTGACGGCTATCGGATCTCGGGCACGAAGCGGTTCATCACCAACGGCAGCGTCGCCGGCCTCATCACCTTGTTCGCCGTCACCGATCCCGGGGCAAGGCCCCACAAGCGCATCTCGGCATTCGCCGTCGAGGTCCCGGCAGACGGCTTCAAGGTTGCCCGCCTGGAGCACAAGCTCGGCATCCGCGGCAGCCCGACAGCGGAGCTCAACTTTGACGGCGTCCTCGTCCCCGAGTCGAATCGGATCGGCCTGGAGGGCCAGGGCTGGGAGCTCGCGATGAAGACCCTCGATCGATCGCGGCCCGGGATCGCGGCCCAGGCCGTTGGCATCGCCCAGGGCGCGCTCGACGTCGCCGCTAACTACGCTCGCGAGCGCAAGCAGTTCGGCCAGCGGATCGGCGAGTTCCAGATGATCCAGGCGATGCTCGCCGACTTGGATGCCCGCACGGAGGCGGCGCGGCAGCTGCTGTACAAGGCCTGCGTCGAGGTCGAGGCCGGCGCGCCCGACGCCGCCCGCTGGGCCGCGGCGAGCAAGCTCATCGCCGGCGACACGGCGATGGCCGTCACCACCGACGCGGTCCAGGTCCTCGGCGGCTACGGCTACACCGACGACTACCCGGTCGAGCGGATGATGCGCGACGCCAAGATCACCCAGATCTACGAGGGAACGCAGCAGATTCAGCGCCTGGTGATCGCGCGGGCGCTCCTCGGCAAGCCGGACTGATCACCGTCAAGCGGTTGATCGACAGCGCCGTTGCGGGACGCCAAGCTGGCAGAGGTTCGCAACGAGTCTTGCCATGCAAGGTGCAGTTCCGGCACATCGGGTAGGCTCCCGAACCTGGCGCAGCGCTCACCTACGCGCCGCGACACGACACGACCCCCAGCGTTCTCGTGGAGTCAAGATTGCACGTCCGTGGTCGCCTGACGTTCGGGCGCTCCTCAACCATCACGATCAGCGCGGCGCTCGCGAGCCTTGTCCTGGTTCTTGTCGGGTCGGGCACCGTCCTCGCCGCCGGCAGCACCGCACAGATTCGTCCCGAGCTGACCACGCCCCGGGCCCAGCTGCCGGGCGATGCCGCCGGCTACCGCCTGCCCTTCGAACCAGGGCTGGACGTTCCGATCGAGCAGAGCTGGCACAGCAGCTACAGCCACAACGGCCGGGCGGCGTATGCCTATGACTTCGGCCTGCACGTCGGGACGCCGGTGCTCGCCGCGGCGAGCGGTGTCGTGTCGTACACCCATAGCGGCGAGACCGCGTGCGGCGGCGCCTCGCTCAGGCTGAACGCCAACTACGTCACGATCGATCACCCGGACGGGAGCGCAACGCAGTACGGCCACCTCTCGACGGTGGATGTCGAGGTCGGGCAGGTCGTCACCGTCGGTCAGCAGATCGGGCGCTCCGGCGAGACCGGGTACACGGGCTGCAGGCCGCACCTGCACTTCGCGCGCCAGGCCCAGGGCGGCGCGGTGACGCAATCGGTGCCCGTCTACTTCGACGGCTACGCCGATCGGGTCCTGGTGGACGGCGAGCTGATCAAGGCGTCGGCGCCCGATTGCGCTCACTCCGATGCCGAGGCGCCGCTCGGCGTGTTCTGCGGCACGTACTTTGCTCGGGGGGCGACCGGCCCAGAGCTGTTCTCGCGCCGCGACCGGACCATCGACTTCGACTGGACCGCGACGGCGCCCGACGGGTACTGGCTCGCGAAGCCGGTCCACGGGTTCTCGGCGCGCTGGTCCGGCCGGTTCGCGTTCGCCTCGACCGGTGACTATCCGATCCGGGTCCTGGCCTCCGACCGGGTGCGCATCTCGATTGACGGCGTCACTGTCCTGAACTACTGGACGGACCACGGAGCCTCGCGGGAGCTCGTGGCGACCTGGAGCTCGACCCCTGGGATCCACCGGATCGACGTCGAGGTGAACGACGCCGATGGTCGGGGCAGCCTCAAGGTCCACTGGGGCTACAGCTTCGACGCGGCCCAGGCCGAACGGTTGAGCCGCCTGCTGCTCGACTGATGAACATCGTCGTCCTCACCAAGCCCGTGCCCGACCCAGCGGCGGCGGCCGAGCGCCTGGGCCCTGACGACCGGCTCGATCGCTCGGCCTCACCGGCGGTCATCAACGGCAACGACGAGTACGTGCTCGAGGCGGCGTTGAAGCTCGTCGAGGCCCACGGCGGCGAGGTGACGCTGCTGTCGATGGCGCCGCCGACGGGGGTCGAGACGATGCGCAAAGGCCTCGCGATGGGCGCCCATCGCGGCGTCCTCGTCACCGATCCGGCGCTGGCCGGCTCCGACCAGTGGTCGACGATCCAGGTGCTGGCGGCCGCCCTCCGCGGGCTCGAATACGACCTGGTCCTCGCGGGCTTCGACACGTCCGACGGTGTCGGCGGCGTGGTCGGCGCAGCCGTCGCGACCCTCCTCAAGCTGCCGCTCCTGTCCTCGGCCGCGAAGATCGACCCGAACCCCGACGCCGGCACCGTGCAGGTGCGCCGCATCAGCCCGACCGGGTTCGATGTGCTCGAGGCGCCGATGCCGGCGCTCATTGTCGGGACGCAGCTGCTCGGCGAGCCCCGCTATCCGTCGCTCAAGGGAATCATGGCCGCGCGATCCAAGGAGGTCGTCACGAAGTCGCTTGCCGACCTCTCGCTCGACGCTGCTTCCGTGGGCGGCGCGGCCGCACGGACCAAGTTGACCGGCACCCAGAAGCCACCGGCCCGCGCCGCGACGCAGGTCGTCCGCGGCACGCCCGAGGAAGGGGCGAAGGCGATCCTCGACATGCTCGCCTCGCGGCGTCTGATCTGATGGCCGGCTCGACCCCGGGCGCGATCTGGGTCGTCGCCGAGATGAACGCCGACGGCTCGCTCTCCAGGAGCTCGACGGAGGTCGCGACCCTAGCCCGAGCGCTCGCCGAAGCGTCCAAGGGCGACGCCGTCGGGGTCGTCGTCGCGGCCGACCCGAAGGCCCCCGCCGATGAGCTCGCCGGCTACGTGTCGCGCGTCGTCGCGATCGCCGAGCCCAAGGCCGACGGGCACGCCTGGGCCCAGGTTGCGGCGCAACGAGTCGCCGCTTTGCTGGCCGACGAGACCCCGGGCGCGGTCCTGACCGGCGCCGGGCCTGATGGCCGCGATGTCGCCGGGACGCTCGCCGCGCTGCTCGAGAAGACCGCGCTCGTGAACGCCACCGCGGTCGCCTGGGCCGGCGGGCCGTCGGTCGAGATGAGCGCCTTCGGCGGCAAGCTCGTCACAACCTCGACCTTCGTCGAGGGGGAGTGGGGGATCGTTACCGTCCGCCCGAACGTCGTGACCGCGGAGAAGGCCGCCGGAGCAGGCACCGTGGAATCGGTCACGCCGGCGGGCGATCTGGAGCTGCCGCTGGTGAAGATCGTCCAGCGGATCGAGGAGGCTGCCGCCGCCATGCCGATCGAGGAGGCCCGGATCATCGTCGCCGGCGGCCGCGGGGTCGGTGGCGAGGAGGGCTTCCAGCTCGTTCGCGACATCGCCGAGGCGTTGGGCGGGGCCGTCGGTGCCACGCGGGCGGCGGTCGATTCGGGCTGGATCCCGTACGCGCAGCAGATCGGCCAGACGGGCAAGATCGTGAAGCCGCAGCTCTATCTCGCCTTCGGCATCTCGGGCGCGATCCAGCACAAGGTCGGGATGCAGACCGCGGGCACGATCATCGGCGTCAATCGTGACCCTGACGCGCCCATCTCCGAGTTCGCCGACCTCGTGGTGGTCGGCGACCTTTTCGAAGTGGGAAAGGCGCTGCTCGAGGAGCTCAGGAGCCGCTAGACCGCGCCCCCGGGCCTGAGCGGTCTAGATGTAGTGGTATGATGCCCTCACACCACAACCCATAGTGGTGCCGAGGAGGATCGAGAACCGGTGCGATGCCCCGTCTGCGGCGAGCGCGACACGCGAGTCGTCGATTCGCGCGACCTCGACGATTCCGCGACCATCCGACGGCGCCGCGAGTGCAACGCCTGCACTGCTCGATTCACGACCTACGAGCGCGTCGAGGCCGCCCGGCTGCTGATCGTCAAGCGAGACGGCACGCGCCAGGAGTTCGACCGTGGCAAGCTCGCGAACGGCCTCCGCAAGGCGCTGACCCGGCGACCGGTACCCGACGGTGCGGCCGAGGCCGCCGCGGACCAGATCGAGGCCGAGCTTCGATCGGAGGGCATCACCGAGGTCCCGTCGTCGAAGGTCGGCCAGCTCGCGATGGCCAAGCTCAAGATGCTGGACCAGATCGCCTACGTGCGGTTCGCAAGCGTGTATCAAAGCTTCGAGGATCTCGAGGACCTCAAGCGCGAGGTCGACTCGCTCTGGGACCAGAAGGGATCAAAGCCCCCTACGCGTTGAACCTGGCGCTCGCGCCGACCCCGCGAGCGCAGCGCAGGATCGCGTCGACCGACAGGTCGGCGTCGGCTTCGGTCGTGCTCCAGTTCGAGACCGAGATCCGTATCGCAGCCATGCCGTGCCAGGTGGTTCCGCCGAGCCAGCACGTGCCGTCGGCCTGGACCGCGGCGATGACCTTGCGCGTGAAGTCGTCGGCTGCGGTGTCGTCGCTGCCGCTCGGTGGCGCGAATCGCACCAGCACCTGGTTGAGCACCACGTCGTTGAGGATCGTCACGCCCTCGAAGGGGCGCAGTCGATCGGCCATCCGCCGGGCGATCGCGCAGCAGCCGTCGATCATGTCCGCGAGTCCGGAGCGGCCGAGCGATCGGATGGCCGCGTAGATCGGGAAGCCACGCGCACGCCGCGACGATTCCGCGACCCAGTTGTAGCCGTCCCTCTCGCCACCAGCGGTCTCGACGTAGTACGAGGCCCCGAGCGTCATCGCCGCGTGATGCGCGGCCACATCGCGGCAGATCACGATGCCGGAGTCATACGGCACGTTGAGCCACTTGTGGGCATCGGTCGTCCACGAGTCCGCTCCCGCGAGACCCACCACGCGATCGCGCAGCGAGGGCGTCACCGCGGCCCAGAGGCCGAACGCGCCGTCGACATGCAGCCACGCATTCGACTTCGAACGCACGGCCTCCACGATCTCGGGCAGCGGATCGAAGGCGCCGGTGTTGACGTTGCCGGCCTGGGCGCAGACGAGGATCGGGCCGCCAAGTCGATCGAGCGTCTCGCGCAGTGCGTCCGCGCGCATGCGGCCCTGGCCGTCCGCGGCGACGCGATGTACTCGAGCGCGGCCAAGGCCGAGCATCTGGAGCGACGCAAAGATTGTGACGTGCGACTCGTCACCGGCGACGACCTCGATCGCTGGGGCGCCGACGTAGCCGTCGTCCTCGACGTTCCAGCCGGCGCGCTCGAGCACCCGATGCCGGCCCGCGGCGAGGGCCGTGAACGACGCCATGGTGGCGCCGGTCGTGAAGCCGACGCTCGAACCCGCGGGCAGGCCGAACAGGTCGAGCAGCCAGCCGGCGGCGACCTCCTCGACCACGGCGGCGGCGGGCGAGAGGGCGTACAGGCCCGCGTTCTGGTCCCAGGCGCTCGCGAGCCAGTCGGCCGCCAGGGAAGCGGGCACGCCGCCACCGACGACGAAGCCGAAGTACCGCGGTCCGGCCGACCCGACGAGTCCCGGCTCGGCATCGCGCGCCAGCGCCTCCAAGACGCCTTCCGGGTCGCTGGGCCCATCCGGGAGCGGCCCGGCGAGCGCATCGCGGAGGGCGGCGAGGTCTACCGGCCGGCCAACCGGCCGTTCGGGCAATCGATCGAGGAAGTCGCCGGCGATCTCGGCCGTTCGATGGAGGAGCGCGTCGCGGTCGGTCATGGCCTGAGCGTAACCCGACCGCGAATGGACCCCCGCGCCAGGCCGTATCCCGCATACAGGCCGCGCCTGCGGTCGGCGCGGCGTGCGATCATCGGGCCTGCATGAGCGTCCTCTCCGACCGCGACATCCGGGCGTCCATCGAGTCCGGCGCCGTGGTCATTCGGCCGTACGACCCGAAGGATCTCCAGCCTTCGTCGGTCGATCTGCACCTCGATCGCAGCTTCCGGGTCTTCCGCAACAACCGCTATCCATACATCGACGTCCGGCAGAAGCAACCCGACCTGACCGAGCTGGTCCGCATCGAGGGCGATGAGCCGTTCATCCTGCACCCCGGCGAGTTCGTCCTGGGCCAGACGCTCGAATGGGTCGAGCTGCCCGACGACCTCGTGAGTCGCTTGGAGGGCAAGTCGAGCCTTGGCCGACTGGGCCTCTTGATCCACTCCACAGCGGGCTATGTCGACCCCGGTTGGAAGGGCAACCTGACGCTCGAGTTGTCGAATGTTGCCAACCTGCCGATCGCGCTTTATCGCGGCATGAAGATCGGCCAGATCTCGTTCTTCAAGATGTCCAGCGCGGTTGAGCGGCCCTACGGCTCACGCGAGCTTGGCTCGAAATACCAGGGCCAGTCCACGCCGACCGCCAGCCAGTTCTACAAGGATTTCGAGCCGGACAGCAAGGTGAAGAAGGGCGGCCCCAAACGGTAGGCAGGTGCTGAGCCAGTCGGTCGACTGGAGG
>JBBQFS010000119.1:0-7450 GCA_038322255.1 Candidatus Limnocylindrales bacterium
GGGCTCGCCGTCGCGCCCGAGGCGGTGCCGCCCGGGATCGCCCCGCTCCAGGCCGACGGCACCGGCCCCGGCGGGGCCGGCTGCGGTCCGAACTTCGGCTTGGTCGTCGCATCCACGGACTTGAACCAGGCATCGCTGAAGGCCGTGATGTCGAGCCCGAGAGCGGCGCTGAAGGCTTCGTCGTCGGTCCGGCCGTCGGCGTACGAGCGGATGAGCTTCACCAGCGCGTCGGGGCCGTAGGTCTTGATCATGAAGTCGACGGACGCGACGCTCTCCGCGTAGGCCAGGAAGAAGTCATTGCCATTCGGGAACTGGCCGGTCAACCCGTCGAGCGGGATCAGCGTGCCGTCCTTCGTCGCGGCTTGTACCTGGCTCCGATCCGATGTGCCATAACCCTCGCTCTGGTAAACCGCCAGGCCCTCGTTGAGCCAGCGCGGAGGGCTGTGGTATGGGTTCTTGGAGGCGGTGTCGAAGACGAGGTGGACGAACTCGTGGGGGATCCGCACGGCGACCAGCGAATCGTTGATCTGGTCGCGCGGAATCAGTCCGAGCAGGGTGCGGATGTCGGCATAGGCCGAGCCCGCTACGTTCTCGTGGGCGCCCGGTCCGATGGCGCCATAGAAATCATCGACGTTCGCGTACACGAAGAAGTCGGCTGGGTTGATCTCGGTGACCCCGAGCAGCTTCGACGTGTTGCGGACCTCATCCTCGCCGAGCTTGAGCGCCTTGGCCCCGAAAGCTGCATCACCCTGGTACCAGTGGACCCGGACGAGGTCGCCGCCGACCGTCTTCCAATCGAACCGGTCGTCGGCATAGACGATCCGCAGCTCCGGGCCGAGCGCGATGACCGTCGGGTCGTCGGCCGCGGTGACCCGCCACCGAACGACGATCGGGGTGTTGGGGATCATGTGGGCCTTGCCCGACGTGTCGAGCGTATAAGTCAGCGTTTGCGCTCCGGGGGCCGGCGCCGACGGAACCACGACGACGTCCGGGCCGATGGCGTCAGCAATGGTCAGCAGGAGCTCGATCCGGACGTTCCGGCTATCGATGGTGACCGGCTGGCTGAAGACGATGCCCGTCCCGAAGGTGGACGTTGCGGTCGGCTTCCCGAACGTTGCGGGCAATGTCGCGGCTGCCACCGGCACGGCGCCGAGCAGTACCGCGCTGAGCATCAGGGCGAGGAGCACCGCCGGGACGCGCCGAGCGGGCATCACTGAGCCCATGCCAGCCCCGCCATGCGAACGATGCCGAGACCGTTTTGACCGGCCCCCAGCAGCCCGGTCCGCGACAGCACCCAGCCCGGACCGTAGACGACCGGGATGACCGGCACCTCGTCGCGGACCACGGTCTCCGCCTTGTCGTAGGCCGCCGCGGCCACGGCCGGGTCGCTTGCCGAGACCGCCTCGTGGATCGCGGCGTCGAATGCGGGCGAATTCCAATGACCGTAGTTGTTCGATGCCCCGGTGTTCAGCAGGACGCCCAGGAAGTCATTGCGGCCGGGATAGTCGGCGACCCAGGCCAGCGCCCACATCGCGGGCGGATCGGTCGCCAGCCGGTCGAAGTAGCCGTCGCTCATCGTCTCGGCCTGAAGGGTGATCCCGAGCTCACGCTTGACCTCGGCGACGACGGCCGCATCGAACCCGCCACCACCGGTCATCAGCACGGTCGCCGGGAAGCCGACGCCGCCCGCGTAGCCCGCGTCGGCGAGCAGCGTTCGGGCATCGACCGGGTCGTGGGCCGGCACGAAGTCCTTGTCGCTTCGACCCGGGATGCCCGGCGGAACCATCGAGTTGGCGACCTGCGACGTCCCGTCGCCGCTCAACGCGGCGATGCGGCGCCAATCGACAGCCTCGCCGAATGCGCGCCGCACGCGAGCGTCGTCGAACGGGGGCTTGGCGGTCTCAAAGCCGTAGTACTGGACCGAGAGCGAGCCGACCGACCGAAGCTGGGGGCCGAGGTCCTGGTCGTAGGCGAGCCAGGTGGCATCGATGGCGAAGGCCGCGGTGTAGTCGAGGTCGCCCGCGGCGAACGCGTCGACCGGGCCGCGACCGCCGAGATCGCCGACGAGCTCGATGGTGGTGATGGCCGGCTTGCCCGCCCAGTAATGCGGGTTGGCGGTCAGGGTGAGACCGGTCGCCTTCGCGCCGGACAGGACGTAGCCGCCGCTGCCGACGAAATCCGGGCCGGGATCCAGCGCCGCCGGTCCACCGGAGATGCCCGACGGGACGATCGAGAACGTCGGGCCGGCCACGATGTTGACGAAGTCGGTCGCCGGCCGAACCAGGTCGACGACGAGGTCGCCCGTCGCATCGTCGGCACGGAGCCCGACCGATGCCGGATCAGAGGAGTTGCCGCGCAGGAATGCCTCGGCGCCCTTGACGTCCAGGGCGAGCGATGCGAGCGGCGAGGGATGGGCCGGCTCGATCAGCCGCAGCCAGCTGCGGACGACATCGGAGGGGCGGAGCGGCGACCCGTCGGAAAAGGTCAGCCCAGGGCGGAGGTGGAACGTGACCTGCTGGCCGTCCGGCGAGAACCGCCACGATTCGGCGAGGGCCGGCCGGACCTGGAGGTCCGTGTCGAAGCTGGTCAGCGACTCGAACAGCTGGGCGGTGATGGCCGCGCTGCCGGCATCGCCCTGGACGGCCGGGTCCAGCGTGCTGGGAGTCCCAGCCAGGATCCGGACGGGTCGATCCGGACCGGCCACGGTCGGGCTTCCACAGGCGCCGAAGAGCATCGCGAACACGAAGAGGACGATGGGACGGCGCATCGCCGGGAGTATAGGGCGGGTCGGGCCAGGGGCCCGCGAGGCGTGCCCCGGGCCGGCGACGGGCACGACATATGAGGCCTCGCAGATCCACACCGCCGGGGGAACGATGGAACAGACCCGCGAGGCCTCTGGTGAGATAACGAGGCCCACCGGAAAGCGTTAGGGGCGCTCGGCCACGAAGACGGATGCGGTCATCCCGAGGCGTGGGTAGCATGGCTCCCGATGGGCCTCTCCCTCCGCAATACGCTCACCAGACGCGTTGAATCCGTCGAGCCGCTCGAGCCCGGACACGTCCGGATGTACACCTGCGGACCGACCGTCTACCGCTTCGCCCACGTCGGCAACCTGCGGAGCAACCTGCTGGCCGACCTGATCCGGCGGACGCTCCTCTACCAGGGCCTCGACGTCTTCCACGTCAAGAACATCACGGACGTCGGCCATTTGCGCGACGAAGGCTTCGACCGCGGCCAGGACCCGATGCTCATCGCCGCCGGGCTGGAGGACAAGACGCCGGTCGAGATCGCCGACGCGTACGAGGCGGCCTTCCACGCCGACGAGGCCGCGGTCAACGTCCTGCCCGCCCACGTCTTCCCCCGTGCGACCGAGCACATCCCCGAGATGCTGGCCCTGGCCGAGGCCCTCGAGGACGCCGGCTATGCCTACGCCACGCCGGACGGCAACCTCTACTACGAGGTCGCCCGGTTCGAGGGTTACGGCCAGCTGTCGGGCAACACGCTGGCAGACCTGCGGGCCGGGCATCGCGGCGATGTCGAGCCAGACAAGCGCGACCCAGCCGACTTCGCGCTGTGGAAGGCCGCCGGCGACGGCCGGATCCTCAAGTGGCCGACCGAGCGTTGGGGCGAGGGTTTCCCCGGCTGGCATCTCGAGTGCTCCGCGATGGCGATGCGCTACGTCGGGCCGCGGTTCGACATTCACACCGGTGGCATCGACAACGTCTTCCCGCACCACGAGGACGAGATCGCCCAGTCGGCCCCGATCGCGGGCGAGATCCCGGCCCGGCATTGGGTTCACGGCGAGTTCCTGCTGATGGACGGCAAGAAGATGGCCAAGTCGGCCGGCAACTTCCAGCGCGTCACCGAGCTCGTGGACCGTGGCCTCGATCCGCTGGCGTTCCGTTACCTCGTCCTGACGTCTCGCTACTCGCGCAAGCTCGAGTACTCGGACCGGTCGCTCGATGCGGCCACGGCGGCGCTGGCATCGCTGCGGACGGGGCTGCGGGCGCTGGGGGTGCCGCCGGTCGACGGGCCGTGGCGAGCGCCGGCGAGCCTCCGCGCCGGAGCGGCGGGAGACCGCCCGTCGGGTATCGCGAGTGGGCTCGCCGGACATGGGACCGACGGGGCCCGCGACGACGTCGAGCTGACCGATCGGGCCTCGGCGCCGGCCGCTCCCCTGACGCCCGCCGGCCGGGCGCTCCACGACCGGTTCGTGGCCGCGATCGACGACGACCTGGACATGCCGGTCGCGCTCGCGCTGCTGCGCGAGATCCTGCGGGCGCCGATCTCCGAAGACGAGCGGCGCTGGCTCATCCTCGACGCCGACTTCGTGCTGGGGCTCGATCTCGATCGGGTCTGGGTGGCCGAGGACGCCGCCTCGCAGCCGGTCCCGGCGGAGGTTCAGTCCATGGCAGCTGCCCGGACCGCGGCACGGGCCGCCCAGGACTGGGGACGTGCGGACGAGCTACGGGCGGGGCTCGAAGCGGCCGGCTGGGACGTCACCGACACGCCCGGTGGATCGGTTCTCGCCGAGCGCGGCCCCAATCTGTCGTAGGAGCCGCTGGCCGCCTTGTTCTTACGAGCCCGGCAGCGTGGTCAGCAGGTCATGGCGCCAGCCGAACCGGTCGATGATCCGGTAGAAGTTGCGCTTGCTCTGGCGATCGCGCTCATCCTCGGGCAGGCTCGTGTAGCCGCGATGCCCATGGCGGACGACAAGCAGGTCGGCGACGCTGACCGCTCGCCGGGGAGGGCTTTCCTCCCCTTCATCGCGGAGCACGAGACTCCACCAGATGTCGAGATTCCGGTAGAACCGGAAACGTTCGTCGAGGGGCCCGCGCTCGACGAAGTCTGCCCGGCGAAACGCCGACAGGTAGCCCTCGATGGCATCGACGTCGCCGGCCGGGGCATCCTCGAACTTGCGCAGGTCCTTCGACACGATCCCCCAGCCTCCGACGACCGCGACGGTCGGGTCGTCGAGGGCTCGCAGCAATGGCGTCAGGATGTCGCCGGTCGGCTCGAGGCTGGTGTCGAGCAGGATCACGACCGGGCCGGTCGCCCGGCGGATTCCGATGTTGGTGGCGGCGGCGTGACCGAGCCGTTCGCTCGTCCAAACGACCTCGAGCGGCAGGGAGGCCGACGCGTCGGCGGTGAGCGATTCCAGCGCGGCCGTCTGGGCCTCGGATGGCGCATCCGCCACGACCACGACCGAGGTGCCTGCCGGCGCCGTCCCGCGCAGTCCAGCTAGCGCGCGATCGAGGTCGTCGTGCCAGTCGGTGGCGATCACCACGACCGTCGCCAGCCCGACCGCAGGCTCCGGGAGCCGCGACGGGACGCTCGCGCTCGACCCGTAACGGACCCGCTCTCCCTCTTCGACATCGGGTGGGGCCGCCGGGGTCAGGGCGAAATCGGTCCCCCGATCGGCGATCTTCCAGCCCGCCGCCTCGATCTCGGCCCGGAGACGGTCGGCCTCGCTCCAGTCGCCGGCGGCGCGAGCCGTGGCGCGTGCATGGGCGCTCGAGAGGACGTCGTCTGGGATGCGTCGGCGGGCCACCCGGGCAGGATAGCCGCAACGCGACTGGGACCAGCCCGGACTGGGCTACCGTGGGTGCATGCCGATCCCGTTCGCGCGCCAGGTCGCCTCGTTCAACAAGCACGTGACGAATCGGATCCTCGGGCCGATCACCTGGCACCTGCCGACGTTCGGCCGGATCGAGCACGTCGGGCGCAAGAGCGGGCGGCGATTCGTGGCGCCGATGATGGCGTTCCGCAGCCCGGATCGGCGGCGGCTCACCTTTGCCCTCCGGCCCAACGGGACCTGGGCCCGCTACTGGGCCGAGCGACTCGCAGCGGCCCTGCGCCCCTGGCCAACGGCGGCCTGAGTCAGCACAAACGATTAGATGCTTCCGTGACAGCGCGCACCGTGAACACCAACGCCGCAACCCATCCCAAGTACCGTTGGGGCCGCTGCCGCTCGGGAACTCCGGATCCCGCGGTCCCCGACATGAGAGGAGCGATCGCCATCTCGACCGAGGACAACAAGGACGTGGTCCGGCGCCTGTTTGACGAGTTGTGGGGGACCGGGAACGTGTCGGCCGCGGACCGGTTCTACGCCCCGGGACTGCAGCTCGACGGGTTGAAGCGATTCGCCACCGACCTGTACGCAGCCATCCCGGATTGGCGCGTCACGATCGACGAGCTCGTGGCCGAGGACGACAGGGTGGTCGTCCGCTGGACTGGAAGAGGCACCAATCTGGGTTCGTGGGATGGCAGACCGCCAACGGGCCTTCCGGTCACCTCGACAGGCATCGATATCGAGCGGTTGGTCGACGGCATGATCGTCGAGGAGAACGGCGAGGTCGACATGCTGGGCTTCCTGCGCCAGATGGACGGTGGCCCGGAAGGCGGCGGCAGCCCGGCTTGAGACCGAGCCAATCGGCGGGATGGCGCCCCCGGACGGACTCGAACCGCCGACGCAGGCCTTAGGACGGCCTCGCTCTGTCCACTGAGCTACGGGGGCGCGGACTCCATCCTACCCCGGCCGGATAGGCGGGCTCGCTCGCCCCAGGGCTCGGGCGGCCCGAAACGGGCTGAACGACGACCCTCGCCTACAATCCACCGCGAGATGCACGACGCTCCCCTCCCCGACCTCGTCCTGTACGGGCGCCCGGATTGCGGCCTGTGCGACGAGGCCCGGGCGATCCTGCTCGCGCTCCAGGAGCAGCGGGCGCGCGCCGGTCTGCCCGTCCCGCGGCTGGTCGAGCGCGACATCGAGGGGAACCCCGCGTGGCAGCGTGCCTATTTCGCGGCGATCCCGGTCGTCGAGCTCGGCGAGCGCCGTATCGAGCTGGCGACGAGCGCCGCCAAGCTCCGCCGGCTCCTGACCGACGTCCTGGACGCCTGACCGCCCGATGTCCGGCACCGACCTCACCATCCTGGTCGCGCTCGCCGCCGGGGTCATCAGCTTCCTCTCGCCGTGCGTTCTGCCTCTAGTGCCGGCCTATCTCGGTCAGCTGACGGCGATCGCGGTCGCGGGCGCATCCGACGGCGAACGCCCCTCGCGCTGGCTGGCGCTGCGCCATGCCTTCGCCTATGTGGCTGGGTTCGGGGCCATCTTCACGCTGCTCGGCATCACCGCCACGTTCGCGGCCGGGCCGCTGGCCGACTACCTGCCGGCGCTGCGGGTGGTCGGCGGGATCGTGCTGATCGTGCTCGGGCTCGATCTCGCCGGGCTGCTCCACGTGCCTGGCCTCCAGCGGACCTGGCGGCCGCTCGATGCAGGGGCGGCCGGGTCGTTGGCCACCGCGACCGGCACCACCGCCTTCGGCACCGGAACCGTGAAGCCGACCTTCGGCGATCGCCTGGGCGGCCGCGTCGTCAGCGCGCGCGGCGGCTGGCTGGCGTCGTTCGGGCTCGGTGCCATCTTCGCCATCGGCTGGAGCCCATGCATCGG
>JBBQFS010000120.1:0-7362 GCA_038322255.1 Candidatus Limnocylindrales bacterium
GATCGCGAGGTTCGGATCGGCGCCGACCCAGAGGAAGTACCCCAGCACCGCGCCTCGGAACACGGCCTCGTCGATGAACGCCGTGAGGATCTCGTTCGCCAGCGCGCCGGGGTACGCCGCGATGTTCGGGAAGCGCAGACGGCGGTAGTGCAGCCAGGCCAGCGCCACGGCCTGGGCCACGCCGATCCCGCCGAACGCGATCGCGACCAGGATCCCGGACCGGTCACCGACCTGGAGGAACAGGTCGGTCTCGGCCCTCGGATGGACCAGTAGCAGCACGGCCACCCCGCCCACGCCGAGGATGTACCAGGCGACGCGGCGCAGCACCGATGGCCCCCGGCCCCGGACCGGCTCGTCGTATTCGGCCGCACCGAATCGTTGCGCCTCCACCCGGAGCATGACCAGCAGCAGCGTCAGCCCCAGCCCGACGAGGATCCGGATGTCGGTCTCCACCTCGCCGCTCAGACGCCCGCGCGAAGGTGTCGCCGCGCCACGCCCGGGTCGTGCGGGCGCACGGTCACGACTCGTCCGTCCGGAGCATCGCCAGGAATGCCTCTTGCGGGATCTCGACCGAACCGACCCGCTTCATCCGGCGCTTCCCTTCCTTCTGCTTCTCGAGCAGCTTGCGCTTCCGGGTGATGTCGCCACCGTAGCACTTGGCCAGGACGTTCTTGCTCATCGCCCGCACCGTTTCGCGGGCGATGACGTTCGCGCCGATGGCGGCCTGGATCGGCACCTCGAACATCTGCCGCGGGATCAGCTTGCGAAGCCGGCTCACCAGCGTCCGCCCGAGCGAGGCCGCGTTGTCGCGATGCACGATCATCGACAGGGCGTCGACGGGCTCGCCCGCCACCAGGACGTCCAGGCGCACCAGGTTCGCCGCCCGATAGCCGATCTCCTCGTAATCCATCGAGGCATAGCCCGCCGTGCGCGTTTTGAGCTGGTCGTAGAAATCGACGATCAGCTCGGCGAGCGGCAGCTCGAAGCGCATCAGGACGCGCGTCGGGTCGAGGTACTCGAGGTCGACGAAGGCGCCCCGCCGACTGGTCAAGAGCTCCATCAACGCGCCGATATACGAGGCGGGCGTGACCACGGAGAGCTGGACCCACGGCTCGCGAATCTCCTCGATGTCCTGGACGGGTGGCAGCTTGGACGGGTTGTCGACGTGGACCGTGCCGCGCCCGTTGGTCAGGAGTACCTCGTAATCGACCGACGGCGCCGAGGCGATCAGGTCGAGGGCGAACTCGCGCTCGAGGCGCTCCTGGACAATCTCCATGTGCAGCAGGCCCAGGAACCCGCACCGGAACCCGAAGCCCAGGGCGGCCGAGCTCTCGGGCTCGAACGTGAACGAGGCGTCGTTCAGGTGGAGCTTGTCGATCGCGTCCCGAAGGAGCGGGTAGTCCTCACCGCTGACCGGGTAGATGCCCGCGAAGACGAGGCTCTTGGCCTCCTGGTAGCCGGGGAGCGGCACGGGAGCGGGCGCCGCCGCGGACGTGATCGTGTCGCCGACCTGGGCCTCGCGCACGTTCTTCAACCCAGTTGCCGCGTAGCCGACGTCGCCGGCGCGCATCGTGTCGATCGGCACGAGCTGCGGCCGGAAGAACCCGAGCTCGAGGAGGTCCGCCTCGGCCCCCGACGCCATCAACCGGACGCGATCGTCGTCGCGCAGCGTCCCCTGGGCGAGCCGGATGTAGACGATCACGCCCTTGTACGGGTCGTAGTGCGAGTCGAAGACGAGGGCCTGGAGCGGGCCGGCCGGGTCGCCCTTTGGCGGCGGGATCCGCTCGACGATGGCTTCGAGGAGCTCGGGCACCCCGGTCCCCTCCTTGGCCGAGACGAGGAGGACCTCCTCGCGCGGGATCGCGAGCGCATTCTCGAGCTCGTCCATGACCAGCTCGGGCTGCGCCGATGGCAGGTCGATCTTGTTGAGGACCGGGATGATCGTGAGGCCCTCGCGCAGGGCAAGGTGAACGTTCGCCAGCGTCTGGGCCTCCACGCCCTGGGCCGCGTCGACGACGAGGATCGCTCCCTCGCAGGCCTGGAGGCTGTGGCTCACCTCGTAGCTGAAGTCGACATGACCAGGGGTGTCGATGAGATTCAGGCCGTAGACCAGGCCGTCCCTCGCGGTGTGCTCGAGGCGCACGGCGCGCGCCTTGATCGTGATGCCCTTCTCACGTTCGAGGTCCATCGAGTCGAGGACCTGGCTCGTCATCTGGCGCGGATCGATGGCGTGCGTCGCCTCCAGGAGGCGGTCGGCCAGGGTCGACTTGCCATGGTCGATGTGGGCGATGATCGAGAAGTTGCGGAGCCGGCTCTGGGGGATGGCCACGCCCGTCACGCCTCGACGGCCGCGAGGATCGTGACCCCGAGCGCGATCACCGCAACACCGACGAGCTGGTGCCGCTGGATGCGCTCCCCGAAGAGGAAGAAGCCACCGATCGCCGCGATAGCCGCGAACTGCGACGACAGCACGGCCGCCACAGCGACCCCCTGGCTGGCGGCGATGACGTAGACCGCGCTCCCGGCCGCCTCGAGCACGCCGGCAAGCAGGACCAGCGGCAGCGCCGGGCGGCTCAGCCGGAACCGGCGTGTCAGGACGAGCGGGAGCACGATGATGATGATCCCGACGGTCCGGGTCGCGACGATCACCCAGGCCGGTGACATGCCCGACGCGCCGAACCGCCCGGACAGCACGAGTCCGACCGAGAACGTCGCGGCCGCGGTGAGGGCCAGCACCGCCGCCTTCCGATTGGCAGTGGGGTCGTGGGTGCGGCGGGAGCCTTCGTGCAGGGCGGGCTCGTCATCGGCGGTGCGCTCGGCGGCGGCGAGGACCACGCCGACGGCGATCGCGACGAGCAGCACCCCGGTGCTGAATGCCAGCGACTCGCCGAGCGCCACGGACAGGAGCGCGGCGATGGCGCCTTCCGTCGCGGCGATCGGGGCGACGATCGAGACCCGGCCGACGGTCAGGGCCCGGTAGACCAGGAGCAGGCCGATGTTGTGGCACAGCCCGAGCACCACGAGACCGGCCAGCTCGGGGAGGCCGAGCGGGACCGGCCGCGCGAAGATCGCGGGGACGATCGCCACCACCAGGCCGACCACCATCACCCAGCCGACGACCGACATCGCGCCGATCATCCGGCTGGTGCGGGATGACGCCAGGGTGGCGATGGCCCACGAGAGAGCGGCGCCAAGGCCGCCGAGAATGGCCACCATCGAGCGCGCAGTGTGACATTCCGCCAGCCCCGGCGACGAAGATTGAACCGATGCTCGCAATCCCCCGCAAATTGGCGACCGAGCCGCTGCATACGACGATCGGGGAGTTCGAGACTCACCTCGGCTTGGTCAACTGCCCTTGAATCGAGGGGTGCTGGGGGTCAGTGGATCGCCACCGGCAGTGGATCGCCACCGGCCCTACCCTCTGCTACCATCCGCGTTCGCGTCCGGCGCCCCATCCGTGCCCGACGCGTGACTTCCAAATCGATCGAGAGGTTCTCCTTGGCCAGAACGCCCCGCACGTGGACTGGCGCCCGATCTCCGGGCGGCCTGAAGCGCGTCCGCAGCTCCGAGCGCAGACATGAGGTTCTCGGACCGCGACGCAGCACCGCGAAGACACTCGTTCGCACTGCACTCGAAGTCGCGACGGACCCGGGCGATCAGGATCCGCAGGCCAGCCTTGCCGAGGCGATGAGCGCGCTTGATCGCGCGGCGAAGGCGGGAGCGATCCACCGAAACGCGGCCGCGCGCCGCAAGTCGCGCCTGGCCCTCAAGGTCAACGACCTGCTCGCGGGCACGACGATCGTCGCGAAGGGCAAGGCCAAGAGCGTCGGCAAGGCAGCCGCGCAGAAGGCCGCCAAGGCCCGCATCGCCGCCGGCAAGGCCGGCAAGGCCAAGGGCGCCCAGACCGCCGCCGGCAAGGCCCGTGCCGCTCTCAGCAAGACCACCCGCGCAGAGGCCGCGTCCGCGGCGGCGGAGACCACGGTCGCCACCAAGCCAGCGACCACCGCGAAGACCACCACCAAGGCCGCGACGAAGCCCGCCGCCAAACCCGCTGCAAAGAAGGCCGCCACGGCGAAGAAGGCTGCTCCGAAGGCTTCCGCCGCCAAGGCATCGACCTCGAAGAAGGCCGCCAAGGCCTGATCGCCCGCCGCCCGCCGAGCGAGAAACAGGACGCCGGTGAAGCAAAGCTCCGCCGGCGTTTCGATTCGAGACCTGGCTTGGGGGGACGATCCGCATCGCACGGACTCGGATCAGGCCGGGACGGCCACCGACGATGGGACGCGGCGCGCACGCGGGCCGGCGATCCCGAAGAGAAAGGCGCCGAGCAGCGCGGCGCCCGTCGTGGCACCGAGGAGCAGGCGTGCCGTCGACCACTGCTCCGACCAGTACAGGTTCGCGAACGACGCCGCGTCGGTGACGCCCGCGGCGGCAAGGTCGGCGGGCTGCAGCGCGAGGTAGCGGTGATAGACGCAATCGGCGCCGGACTGGCAGGTCTCGCCGATCCGCGCGCCGTTCACGTCGACTCGGTTGAAGTCCGGGTAGCCATTGTCGGCGCCGAAGAACAGGGCCCTCGTTCCGAGCAGCAACGCTGCGAGCGTCAGGCCGGTCACCGCGCCGGCCAGCAGCGCGTTCGGCAGGATGCGTCGCCATTGCCCGCGCCAGCGCGACGATCGGGCGTTGGCGTAGTAGCCGATGACCATGCCCGCCGGGACGGACAGCAACAGGTACGCGGGGCCGATTGGGATGATCAGCAGGAAGCTGATCGCCATCGTCACCGCCATGCCGATGCCGACGAAGGCCGCGGTGCGCGCGCCGCGATCGATGAAGCGGGTCATCGCGCGCCGGCGACCTGGTCGCCCGTCCTGGCCAGCGCGGAGCGCCCGGCGTAGCGCGCCGCGCCGCCCAGCTCCTCCTCGATCCGAAGGAGGCGGTTGTACTTCGCGACCCGTTCGGAGCGCGACGGCGCTCCCGACTTGATCTGCCCGGTCCCGAGCGCGACGACGAGGTCGGCGATCGTCGTGTCCTCCGTCTCGCCGGAGCGGTGGCTGATCATCGCGCCCCAGCCGGCGCTTCGAGCCAGCTCGATGGCCTGGATGGTTTCGGTCAAGGTCCCGATCTGGTTGAGCTTGATGAGCACGGCGTTGGCGGCATGCTCCTCCACGCCCCGCGAGATGAACGTCGGATTGGTCACGAAGAGGTCGTCGCCGACGATCTGGACGCGCCCGCCGAGACGCGCCGTGAGCTCGCGCCAGCCCGCCCAGTCGGCCTCGCCGAGGCCGTCCTCGAGCGACACGATGGGATATTTGTCGAGCCAGGTGGACCACAGGTCGATGAGCTCGCCCGTCTCGAGCGTCCGGCCCTCGGTCTTGAGCTCGTAGCGACCGGTGACACCCTCTTCGCCGGTGCCCTGGACCAGGATCGAGCTCGCGGCCGGGTCGAGCGCCAGCGCGACGTCCTCGCCGGGTCGGTAGCCGGCGCGTTCGATGGCCCGCAGGATGACCTCGATCGCCGCCTCGTTCGAGCGCAGGCTGGGGGCGAACCCGCCCTCGTCGCCCTGGCCGGTCGAATGGCCTTCCTCGTGGAGGAGGATCCGCAGCGCGGCGAAGACCTCCGCACCGGCGCGCAGCGCCTCGGCGAACGTCGCAACCCCGATGGGCGCGACCATGAACTCCTGGAAGTCGGTCGAGTCGACGGCGTGTTTGCCGCCGTTGAGGATGTTGAAGAACGGGACGGGGAGGGTGTTCGCGGACGCGCCGCCGAGCAACCGGTAGAGCGGAACACCGGCCGACGCCGCCGCCGCGTGCGTGGACGCCAGCGACGCGCCGAGGATCGCGTTCGCGCCGAGCCGGGCCTTGTTGGGCGTGCCGTCGAGCGCGATAAGTGTCTCGTCGAGCCGCGCCTGGTCCGTCGCATCGAGCCCGGAGAGGGCTCGGGCGATCTCGGTGTCAATCGCGGCGACCGCTCGAAGCACGCCCTTCCCGCCGTAGCGCCGCTTGTCGCCGTCGCGCAGCTCGACCGCCTCGCTGATCCCCGTCGAGGCGCCAGAGGGCACCGCCGCCCGCCCGAAGGAGCCGTCGGCGAGGGTGACATCGACCTCGACTGTCGGGTTGCCACGGGAGTCGAGAATCTCGCGCCCATGGACCCGCTCGATCGCGGTCCCGGCGCTCACTTCGAGCTCGCCCCGCTCTTGGCCCCCGCCGGGGTCTTCTGGCCCGAGGCGCCGTTGGCGGCCGTCGCGGGACCCTTGGCGCTCGGGGCAGGCTTCGCGATCCTCGCGGCCCTCCCACTCTTCGAGCCCTTCGCCTTTGGCTCGGGCGCCGGCCGGTCCAGGAGGACGGCCACGCCAGGGAGCTCCCGACCCTCGAGGAACTCGAGCGAGGCCCCACCGCCGGTCGAGATGTGGGTGAACCGCTCGGCCAGTCCCTGCTGCTGGATGGCCGCGACCGAATCGCCGCCGCCAACGACGACGGTTGCGCCGGCGTCGGCCCGGGTCGCGAGGTAGCGTGCGATCGCCCGGGTGCCATGGGCGAAGGATGGAATCTCGAACACCCCGAGCGGCCCGTTCCAGAACACCGTCCTCGCCTCCGCGAGCGCCTCCTCCATCAGGTCCAGCGTCGCCCGACCAACATCAACGATGTGCCACGAGGCCGGGATCTTCTCGGCGGGGATCGTCTTGTACTCCGTGCCCCGCGTGACCTCCTTGGCGACGACGACGTCGAGCGGCAGGATCACCTTGACGCTGGCCTTCTCGGCCGCCGCGAGGACCCGACGGGCCTCCTCGACCATGTCGTGCTCGGCGAGGCTCTTGCCGATGGCCTTGCCCTGGGCCAGGAGGAACGTGTTGGCCATCCCGCCGCCGAGGATGAGGACGTCGACCTTGGCCATGAGCGTGTCGAGGACCTTGAGCTTGCCCGAGACCTTCGCGCCGCCGACGATCGCCGCGAACGGCCGGGCCGGATTCTCCATGAGCCGCGAGAGCATCGCCAGCTCGCGCTCCATGAGGAAGCCCGCGTACGCCGGCAGGATCCGGGCCACCCCGACCGTGCTGGCATGCGCCCGGTGGGCCGTCCCGAACGCGTCGTTGACGTAGAGCTCGGCGTAGTCGGCGAGCTGCTGGGCGAAGGCCGGGTCGTTCTTCTCCTCCTCGGCGTGGAATCGCAGGTTCTCGAGCAGGAGCACCTCGCCCGGACGGAGCCGCTTGACGGCATCGACCGTGCCGACACCAAGCGCGTCGCCGGTCACGGGCACGTTGCGCCCGAGGATCTGCGACAGCCGCTCGGCCACCGGCCGGAGGCGGAGCCCGTCCTGGACCTTGCCGTCGGGCCGCCCGAGGTGGCTGGCGAGGATGACCTTCGCGCCGTG
>JBBQFS010000121.1:0-7361 GCA_038322255.1 Candidatus Limnocylindrales bacterium
TCGGCGTCAGGGCGAACCAGGGTGAAGCCGCCCTGCCGGCGACCGGCGACGGCGAGTCATCCGCGACGACCTCGTACGTCGCCACGGCGCTGCCGGTATTCCTGATCGCGAAGGTGTCGAACGTGTAGTCCTCGCCGGGCAGCAGGGGGGATGGCGGCGAGAGCGTTTCGACGCCAACGGCCACGCCGCGGGTCAGCTCGATGACTGGCGTCGCCACCGGCAGACTCGACCCCAGCAGGTAATCCAGCGCCGCCGCGATGTCGAGCCGGTGCCGCGCGATCTTGGAATGCGGGTCGGTGATCACCGGGCCCGTCGTCGTGAGCGCGGACCAGATCGCGTCCGCCCCGACCGTCTTCGCCGACGCAAGGACCGCCACGGCGCCGGCCACGTGCGGCGCAGCCATCGACGTTCCCGACAGCTCCCGGCCGGCCGCGACGATGCACTCGCCCGGGGCGAGGATGTCCAGCTCGGGGCTCGACTGCGAGTAGTCCGCGACCGTGTCGACCGCCTTGTCGGGGCAGCTGCCGTTGCTGACCGAGCCGACGCTCAGGGTGTCGGGATTGCACGCGCTGGCATTGATCCCGCCCTGGTACGTGGCGACCGGATTGAAGTTGTCGTCCTTGAACGCGGAGTTGCCGGCGGCGACGACCGGGATGATCCCGGCTGCGTGGGCTTCGGCGAGGTGATAGCGGTCCGTGCAGGTCCCGGGGGGCACGTGGCCCCGGCCGAGGCTCAGGTTGACCGCCCTGAGGTTGACGCCCGACGCCTTGAGCCCGATCAGCCAGTCCATCCCGGCCAGGACATCGAGCAGGTCGGCGCGGTCGACGATCTTGCCCCGGCTGACGTCGAACTCCTTGTGGAACACGTCCGCGACGTACAGCTTCGCCTGCGGCGCCATCTGCAGGACGATGCTCGACACGTGCGTGCCGTGACCCATGTCGTCTGGCGACTGGTCCTCGGGCGCGACTTCGCGCGCCTCGGCGACGCTCCCGGTCGGAAAGTACGTCGGATACCTCGCGGCATCGACGCCGCTGTCGAGGATGCCCACCGCGACGCCGGCGCCCTGGAACGCCGACGGCGATGCGCCGGTCGGCCCGGCCGGTTCGGGCAGCGTTCCCGTCGCCTCGGTCGGGGCGACGACGAAGTCAGCCGTGACGTTCCGGACCAGCGGGTTGCGCAGGACCTCCAGCAGCGCCGCCTCGGACCGAAACACGACCGCCGCAGCACCAACATAGGTGTAGTCGCGCACGATCTCGGCGTTCGACCCGAGATGTCCGAGGATCGCCTGCTTGTTCGCCACGAACAGGTTGCTCATCCGGCCGAGCAGCTCGTTGGCCTTGTCGGCACCGACCGTGGCTCGCAGCCGATTGATGATCGGCTCGGTATCGAGGTGCACGATCGCCCGGCTCTCGCCGGTGCCGCGCAGCTCCGTAACGACATCGGCGTCGAGCAGCCCGAGCAAGACGGCCTCTTCCAGCCGTTCGACCTGCGGAACGGGCGAGACGCTCGGCGGTCGAGCCACCAGCCCGACGGCGATCACGCCGATCACGGTCACCGTGATCCAGGCGGCGACGACGTACTGCTGGCGGCGAGGGCCCACGCGGGCAGTCTCCCGGCGTCGTCAAGGATGGTGGCCCGTTCGCTACCACCTCCGCTAGGATCATCGCGCCGCAGCGCGGGGCCCGAGTGAGGCTCAAGTGAGGCGCCTGCTGGCACGGCGACGGAGGCGCCCGGTTCGGCGACGATGACTTCAAGGGACGTCTTCATCAGCCACAGCTCCGGCGACGCCGAGGTCGCGCGCGCCCTGCGCGCCATGCTCGAGGAGACCGGCTATTCCTGCTGGATGGCGCCCGACGACGTCATCGGCACGGAGACCTGGACCGAGCAGATCCTCGGGGCGATCGCCGACAGCAAGGCGATGATCGTCCTCGTCTCGTCGGCCTCGAACCGGTCCGCGCACGTTTCGCGGGAGGTCAACCTCGCGCTCGGGCGCAGCCGGGCGGTCCTGCCAATCCGGATCGAGAACGTCTCGCCCGAGGGATCGCTGGAGTACCTGCTCTCGCTGGTCCAGCGGGTCGATGCCTTCCCGCCGCCGATTTCGAACCACAAGGACCGCATCCTGCGGCGCCTCGACACGATCATCCACCGGCCCGACAGCCAGCCCGCGCCGGGACCTGCGCCCGCAGAGACGGCGAAGGTGGAAACGACGCCGGCTGGTGGGGCCGGGGCCGCCGCCGGAGCGCTGGCCGGGGCCTCGGCGGGTACGGCCGCCGGCGCGATGGCGGGGAAGCTGGCCGGGACGACGACGCCCCCGGGCGAGGCCATGCCACCGGGCGAGGCGACGCCACCGCCGCCACCGGGCGAGGCGGCGCCCCCGGCTGCCACTCCCCCACCCCCGCCGGCTGCCGTCCTTCGACCGGACCAACCCGGCGACGTCGGGCCGGGTTCGGTCGTCGGTGCCTTCACCGTGGAGACGCTGCTCGGCGAGGGCGGCATGGCCTCCGTCTATCGAGCCCGGCAGGCCGAACCCAGCCGGCTCGTCGCGCTGAAGGTCATCCGGGCCGACCACGCCGCCGACGAGACCTACCGCCAGCGTTTCCTCGCCGAGAAGGAGACCCTCGCGGCGCTCGAGCACCCGAGCATCGTGCCGATCTACGCCGCCGGCGACGCGAACGGCGTCCTGTACATCGCGATGCGCCTGGTCGACGGGCCGGATCTCCAGGCGCGGATCGCGGCCGAGGGCCGGCTCAGCCTGCGCGAGACCGTCCAGATCCTCGAGCCCATCGCGGACGCGGTCGACTACGCGCACAGCGCCGGCGTGGTCCATCGCGACCTCAAGCCCTCGAACATCATCCTCGACAAGGCCGGCCGGCCGTACCTGACCGACTTCGGGCTGGGCAAGCACCTCGAGGTCGACACGAAGCTGAGCGCGCCCGGCGTCGCGATCGGGACGCTCGATTTCATGGCGCCCGAGCAGTTCACTGGCGCTTCCGACTCGAATCTCGCTCCCTCGATCGACATCTACGCCCTCGGCTGCGTCGCCTTCCAGTGCCTTACGGGCAAGCCGCCATTCGTGCGCGACACCCCGCAACAGCTCATGTATGCCCACGCGCACGAGGCGCCGCCGTCGGTCCGCTCGATCCGCCCCGAGTACCCGCCCCAGATCGACGCAGTCTTCGAGCGCGTGCTGGCCAAGGGTCCGACGGCGAGATTCGAGTCGGCGCGCGCGTTCGTGGCGGCCCTCGAGTCGGTGATCCTCGCGGGCGCGACTGCCCAGACGGGCCCGGTCGTGATCGCGCGGGAGGCATCCATCGGCGAGCGCGCCCGGCGCTGGATCGGCGCGAACACGGCGCTCGCCGTCGGCGGCGGCGTCGGTGCCCTCGCCCTGGCCGCGGTCCTTGGGGCAGGCCTCGTCTTCAAGCCGGGCGTCAGCCCGTCACCCTCGAAGGTCGCCGTGGCCACGCCGAAGCCGACCCTCCAGCCGACGACCGCCCCGACGCCGGTGCCCACGCCGACCCGGGACCCGGCTGCCTTCCCAAATGCCCTCGAGACCCAGCTCCTCGACGCCCAGCCCGCCACGGTCGACACGAGCACCTGCAAGCGCTTCAACGACAAGTACACCGGCGCGCAGGCGATGGTGCAGTGCGACGGGCCCGTCGGAGCCAAGCAGGGCCCCTTCTTCGTCCTGTACCCCGACGCGACAAAGATGACCACCAGCTACACCGCGATCCTGCCGGCCGACCTCAAGACGGCGACGGACACGAGCTGCTTCGACCTCGAGACGGGCCCGAGCAATCCGAGCAACCACGGGTGGAGGTACACCGGTGACGCGACCGATTTCTCGAGGGGGTCGCTGGCGTGCTATCCGCGAACCGATAACGGGTTCGAAGGGATCCAGTACCTGTGGACCGACGACGCGCTCAAGACGATGGGCCTGTGGCTCGCGCCCGACTACAAGGCGGGCCTCGACTACTTCAAGGGCTGGGTGGCCGGCGTCGCCCACTAGGGCCCCGGCCGGCAGGCCTGGGCAAGCCCTGCCATCACCTCGTGGCTAGGCGATCACCTCGTGGCGCTTGTGCTCCGGCCCTTCCCCGGCCATGGTCCCGAGGTAGCCCTCGACGTCCTCGTTGAGCGTGTCCTCGACGCGCTCCGTGAACGCTGTGAACGCCGTGGCGTGGCTGGCGTACCGCCGGAACGCGCCGTTGAGCATCATGTATTGCCAGCCCAGCGTCTTGAGGATCTCAGCCGTCCGCCGGTAGTGGCGCCACCGGTCGCCGTATTTGAGGACCTCTTCGACACCCGCGCACAGCGCCACCAGCAGGCTCACCGAGAACGACAGGAAGCGGATGACGTCGACCGGCACCCCGCCAAGCCACGGGATGCTGGCCTGGGTGCCCGACGACAACAGGATCGCGACGAGCGCCGGGACGAGGACGCCGCCGACCACGACCGGGATCCGATACATCAGGAAGCGCCGGCGGGTCTTCCGCGCCTGCGCCCCCATCCACGTGACCTGGTCGAGCCAGCGCTCCTGGATCAGGCCTTTCTGGAACAGCGTGATCTCGAGCGAGTCGAGGATCGACTTGAGGCGCTCTGCGGAGCTGGTCCTCCCGTCCGGCACAGCGGTCATGCTTCCATCCCTCGCTCCTCGGTCCGGCGTTCCGCCGCCTCGGCCCGGTTCGGCGCTTCGCCCCCGATCGAGACCTCGAGCCCGGCGTCGTCCACGGTCAGCGGAATCACGCGCAGTCTGCCGGACGCGCGCAAGTCCTCGTCGGCCGCGAGCTCATCGGCCGCCCGGCCACTGCCCTCCACGGCGATCACCGGTTGGCCCTGTCCGAGCCGGATGTGGGCCTCTTCGAGCGTCAGCCCGCCGCCGTTCACGACGATCGTGGGGGCCGAACCGCCGGCCAAATGATCCCCGGCCGCGAAGAGCCATGCCGACTCGTCGCCGAATTCGCTCCCTGGGACGAGGATGACGATCGAGTGGTCGCGCGCCACCTCGATCGTCCCGCCGTCGCGGCTCGAGCGATCGAAGGCCCCGACCGGCGCGACGCCGACCAGCCGGAACTCCGCGCCGAGCTTCGATCGCGCCTCGGCGATGAGCCGCATGACCCCGCTATCGGTCCCGCCGTCGACGACCGTCGTGCCGGTCCGCTCGCAGTACGCCGCGAGGGTCTCGAAGAACGTCCTGAGCTCGGCCAACCGGCCGGGCTCGGTGAAGTCGGCGCCACCGATGAGGATCACCGCTCGGCTGTCGGCCGCCGCGGGCCCAAGCGTGGCCATGAAGTCGGACTGCGTCGCAACCTCGCGCACCGAATGGGACATCGCGCCGAGGATAGCCCGGCGACCGACCGCGCCATGGCCGGCGGCTACCATGCGGCCGTGGTCGGAGGAGTCGAGGGGTTCGACTTGCGTGGCCGCCCGTCGATCGGAATCGGGCGGGCGATCGACAACGACCTGACGCTCGACGACCTGCGGGTCTCGCGACACCACCTCCAGATCGTCACGCTCCCGGACGGGTCGATCGAGGCCCGCGACCTCGGCAGCGCGAACGGCACGTTCCTCAATGGCCGCCGAATCCGCACCGAACGCCTCGAGCCCGGTGACTTCCTCGGCGTCGGCGGCCAGACCCTGCAGCTCGTGGACGGCCGGCTGCGGATCGTGTCGGCGCGGCACACGGCCTGGTTCGGCGCCGTCGATCTCATCGTCAACGCGGGCGGCAAGCGGATCCTCGACGAGGTCGGGTTCGCGCTGGAGCCGTCGAGCGTGCTTGCCGTCGTTGGGCCGTCGGGCTCGGGCAAGACGACCTTGTTGAACGCGCTGACCGGCTTCCGCCCGGCCGAGAGCGGCAACGTCGTCTTCGACGGGCGTGACGTCTACGCGACCTACGACGACATCCGGTTGCGCATGGGCCTCGTGCCCCAGGCCGACATCCTGCACACCCAGCTGACGGTCCGGCAGGCGTTGTCGTACGCCGCCGAGCTTCGCTTCCCGCGGGATGTCACCGCCGCAGCGCGCCGGGCCCGCGTCGACGAGGTCATCGCCGAGCTCAATCTCTCGGAGCGCGCCGACCTCCGGCTGGACCGTCTCTCGGGCGGCCAGCGGAAGCGGGTCAGCGTCGGTTGCGAGCTCCTGACAGAGCCTGCCCTGCTCTTCCTGGACGAGCCGACGTCCGGACTGGATCCCGGCAACGAGGCGGCCCTGATGGAGACCCTCCGCGACCTGGCGCGCGCCGGCCGCACGGTCGTCGTCGTGACCCACTCGGTGCAGAGCCTCGACCTCGCGGATCGGCTGCTCGTGCTGGCCCCGGGCGGCCGGCTGGCCTACTACGGAGCTCCGGCGGACGCGCTCCCCTACTTCGACGCCCTCGATGGCGAGGAGGGCTCGAGCTACGCGGGCATGTTCCGAGCGCTCGAGGAGCGCCGCGACATCGACTGGAAGGCCCGCTTCCGCGAGAGTCCCGCCTACGCCCGGCTGGTGACGGAGCCCCTTGCCAGCGCCGACCTCGCCGCTGTCCCGGTGCGCCCGAACATCGACCCGCCGCCGCCCGCGACGCCGGTCCTGCACCAGCTCGGGGTGCTGATCCGCCGCTACCTCGCCGTGATCCGGGCGGACCGGGGCTTCGCGCTGACGCTGGCCCTCCAGGCCCCGATCTTCGGGTTCCTGTTCTCGCTGATGTTCTTCTTCAACACGATGATCACCTCGGAGGCGCTGAACGCGAGCATCCTCGTGTGGCTGGTCGTGCTGGGCGCGACGTGGCTCGGGACCTCGAACGCGATTCGCGAGATCGTCAAGGAGCTCCCGATCTACCACCGGGAGCGGGCGATCGGGCTGAGCGCCGGGGCCTACGTCATGTCGAAGGTCGCCGTGCTCGGGCTGATCACGGCGATGCAGGCGGTCGTCCTCGTGCCGCTCGCGATGCTCCACCAGGCGCTGCCGCCGCAGAACTCGCCATCCCAGGCGGCGCTGCTCATCACCGCGGGGCTCGATCCCTCGGTCGCGAACATCAACTTCCCGACCACGGGCGCGGTCCTTGGCTCGCAGTCTGGCGAGCTCATCCTCGTCGCGATCATCATCGGGCTCTCGAGCATGGCCCTGGGGCTCCTGGTCTCGTCGCTCGCCGGCGGTGTCGACCGGGCGTCGACGATCCTGCCGGTGCTGCTCGTGACCCAGGTCATCGTGTCGGTCCCGCTGTTCACGGCCCCCGGCGTCGTGCTGGACTCGCTCGGTTATGTCATGAGCGCGCGCTGGGGCATGGCCGCGGCCGCCTCGACGATCGACCTGGCCGAGCTGCGGCAGCCGTACATCGTCATGACCGAAACCGCCCGGTCCGGCAGGGTCGTCGAGGACCTCACGCCGTA
>JBBQFS010000122.1:0-7286 GCA_038322255.1 Candidatus Limnocylindrales bacterium
CCTGTCGCGATTTCTGCCGATCGCCGTCCTGATCGGGCTGGTCGCCGCGGCTATCGGCGTGCGGGTCCTGATCGAGCCGCATGGTGGCCAGAGCCTCCTCGCGTCGATCTACGACCTCATCGGGAACTCCGCGGGGGCCGAGGCGCTGCGGAACGGGCAGGGCGACCAGTTCATCGCCAAGCTCCTGCTCGCCGCGATCGCCCTGTCCGTGGGTGTCGGTGGGATCTGGCTCCTGTACACGGGCGTAAGCTCGCTCGTCGAGCGCTTCCCGCCGAACATCCGCGATCGAATCCTGCCCTGGGTCTTCGTCGCGCCGGCGTTGCTGCTCCTGTCCGTCTTCCTGGTCTATCCCGCCGTGTCGACCATCATCGGCAGCTTCCAGGACAAGAAGGGCGCGTTCACCCTCGACAATTGGGCGAGCCTCGGCACCGGCCCGTTCCTCGAGATCCTTCGCAACAACGCGATCTGGTTGATCGTCGCGACGGCCGGGAGCGTGGGCCTCGGTCTCGTCGTCGCCGCGCTCTTCGACAGGATCCGGCGGGAGTCGCTGGCGAAGGTGTTCGTCTTCACGCCCCTCGCAATCTCCCTCGTCGGCGCGACGGTCATCTGGAGCTTCGTCTATGCCTGGCAGCCGGCCGGCCAACCGCAGTTCGGGCTGCTCAACGCGATTTGGACCGCGTTCGGGGGGAAACCCGTCGCGTGGGCCACGACGTTCCCCATCAACCTCCCGGCCGAGATCCTGATCATGATCTGGCTCCAGACCGGATTCGCCATGGTCGTGCTCTCGGCGGCCATCAAGGGTGTCTCGGTGGAGGTCCTCGAGGCCGCGCGCCTCGACGGCGCGAGCGAGCGCCAGATCTTCTTCGGGGTGATCGTGCCGCTCATCCGCGGCTCGATCATCACGGTTGCCACCACCGTCGGGATCGCCACGCTAAAGATCTTCGACATCGTCATGTCGATCAGCGGCGGTCGCAAACACGACGATGTGGTGGCGGTCCGGATGTTCACCGAGATGTTCCAGTTCTTCAATGACGGGCGCGCCGCGGCGCTGGCGACGGTCCTCTTCATCGCCGTCCTGCCGGTGATGGTCCTCAACCTGCGCAACTTCCGGCGCCAGCAGGCCATGTGATGACGGCGACTTCGCCAGCAGAGCCGATCGCGCGAGCCTCGAAGGGGCGCTCAGCGTTCTGGCGTGCGCCGATGCTCGAGAGCCTGCCGTTGCGGATCTCGGTCCTCGTCATCTGCGTCCTGTGGACGCTGCCCACGGCGGGCCTGTTCGTCAGCTCCTTCCGGAACCCCCTGCTGATCACCAAATCGGGCTGGTGGGAGGGCCTGCTCCACGCGTTCGATGCGAATCAGTGGACCCTCTCGAACTATGGACAGGTCCTGGCGAGCGACGGCATGGGCGCCGCGTTCCTGAACAGCCTCATCGTCACCATCCCATCGACGGTGATCCCGATCACCATCGCCGCGTTCGCCGCGTATGCGTTCGCGTGGATCCCATTCCCCGGCCGCGGCTTCCTCTTCATCATCGTCGTGGCGCTGCTCGTCGTACCACTCCAGATGGCGCTGATCCCGATCCTGAAGCTCTACAGCGGCGCGTCGCTGTATGGATCGTTCGTGGGCATCTGGCTCGCCCACACCGCCTTCGGCCTGCCCCTCGCGATCTTCCTGCTCTACAACTTCATCTCGCAGCTGCCGCGCGACCTGTTCGAGTCGGCGTCGATCGACGGCGCGTCCGCCTTCCAGACGTTCATCCGGATCGTGCTGCCACTCTCGGTGCCGGCGTTGGGCGCCTTCGCGATCTTCCAGTTCCTGTGGGTCTGGAACGATCTCCTCGTGGCGCTGGTGTTCCTGGGCCCAGGCGGGGACGTGCAGGTCATGCCGACCGCGCTCTTCAACATGATCGGCAGTCGGGGAGGCTCGTGGCACCTGCTCACCGCGGGCGCCTTCCTGACGATGCTCGTTCCGTTGGGCGTCTTCCTCGCGCTGCAGCGGTTCTTCGTGCGAGGGATCCTGGCCGGCTCAGTCAAGTCCTGACGGCGCGGCGCGTCAGCGCCCGGCGGCGATGAGCCTCCCGTACCAGCCGGCACTGTCCTTGAGCGTCCGACGCTGGTTCGCGAAATCGACGTGGACGAGGCCGAAGCGCCGCGTATAGCCCAGGCTCCACTCGAAGTTGTCGAGAAGCGACCAGACGTGGTAGCCGCTCAACGGCACGCCGGCCGCCAGCGCCTCACCAGCAGCCGCGATGTTGCGGGCCAGGTACTCCACGCGACGGTCATCGCGTACCCGGCCGTCGGGATCCACGGTGTCCGGATATGCGGCACCGTTCTCGGTGATCACGATCTCGCGCGGCCTGTACTCACGGTGGAGCGCCAGCAGGACGTCGCGGAGGCCATCGGGCGCGACCTCCCAGCCCATCTGCGTCTGTTCCGAGCCGGGTCGGGCGCCGATCTTCCAGTCGAAGGCTCGATCCGACAGGGCGCTGACGGAATCACGGCGGTAGTAGTTCAGGCCCAGGTAATCGAGGTCGCCCGGCGGCGGGTCGATCAGCTCGACTCCGTTCGTGTGACCCGCGGCACGGTGCGCCTCGAGGCCGAGCTGCGGATAGCCGCGGCCGAACAGTGGATCGAGGTACCAGGCGTCGCGAGCGGAGCTCCACTGCGCGGCGGCGCGCCTGTCCCGGTCCGTGTCGGTGGCGGGCACGACCTGGTTCACGTCGAAGGCGATGCCGATCCGCGCGTCCTTGACGAGCGAGCGAACGGCCGTCACCGCGGCGGCGTGGGCCCGGAGCTGGTTGTCCGCGACGCGGAGCGTGGTCGGCCAGTCGCGGACGCCCGGGGCGTGGATGCCGTCGGCGTGGCCGAGGAAGGCGAACACCGCCGGCTCGTTGAAGGTCATCCAGTCGGAGACCCGATCGCGGAGCCGTGATGCCACCAGCGCGGCGTAATCGGCGAACCAGCCGACGACTCGCGGGTCGGCGAAGCCGCCGCGGTCCTGCAGGGCCTGGGGCAGGTCCCAGTGGAACAGGTTGACGAGCGGCTGGATGCCGGCGGCCAGGAGGGAATCGACCAGGCGGTCGTAGAACGCGAGGCCGCGCTCGTTCGCCGCGCCGGTGCCGTCGGGCTGCACCCGTGGCCAGCTGACGCTGAAGCGGTATGTCTTCGCGCCGATCCGGGCCATGAGCGCGACGTCCTCGCGGAACCGGTGGTAGTGATCGCAGGCGTCCTCGCCGGTCTGGCCGTCGGCGATCGCGCCAGGCACGCGAGAGAACGTGTCCCAGATGGAGCGACCCCGGCCGTCCTCGGCGGCCGCGCCTTCGATCTGGTAGGCCGAGGCCGCGAATCCCCAGGCGAAACCCTTCGGGAAGCGCGCGGCCAAGGCGCCCGGGTCGAGGTGAGGTTCGGCGTTCGTCACCGCCCGATCGTAAGCGGTTGCAGCGGGCGTTACCGGCGCCCTGCCGCCAGTCGCTCGCGCTCCGTCGCGCTGAGCTGATCCGGCGCGATCGTTGCCACCTTCGCCCGGGTCGCAGCACGCAGGGTCGCGGTCCGGAGACCGCCCTCGAGCGCAGCGCGCTCGCCGACGACCGCGCCCGGACCGATCTCGGCGACCACCCCGCCGTCGACCTCGACATCGAACATCCCGTCCAGGACGAGGTAGACATCGGTGGCAGCCTCACCCTGCGTGGTCAACGCCTCGCCGGTCTTCAGCGTCCGGATCTTCGGCTTGGCGCCTCCGCCCATGATCGTCGTCGCGAGCTCCCGCTCCAGCGCCGACTCGACCGTCGAGACGAGAGCGGACGAGTCGTAGCTGCCCCACGGGGTGCCGGCGCCGAAGCAATGGTCGGCCCACGCCTTGAAGTCGATGAGCCCCGACTTCGCGATCACCATGCCCGCATCGTCGTAGACCCAGTGACGCGGGAATGGGCTGGCGCCGGCGAGGCTCCGGCTCGAGGTCCCGTCGGCGTTGATGGTCAGCTCGAGCGTCGACCACGCGATCGACGGCCAGAATTGGACAAACGGCTTGCGGCTCACGGGTCGGGGTGTCGGGATGCCCATCCGGCCGCCGACGGTCTGGACGAACCGGACGGACGTCGGGCCGACCTCGGCCGGCTGCTGGATGTCGGGCAGCTGGACTGCGGCGAAACGGATCGCGGCCGGCCCGAGCCGCACGGTCGTCGACCCGATCTGCCCGCCGCCGAGATAGCCGTGGTCGGCGATCCGGCCGTCCTCGACCTCGATGAACGCCCGCAGCTCGTTTGCCTCGCGGAAGCGGTCGGCCCTGCGGAGGGCATCGATGTCGTCGATCTGATCCGGGGGTGGCTGGTCGTAATGGGTGACGCCAAGCTCGAACGGGATCTTGGACAACCCCTCGATGGCCTCGGACGGGATCCACGAGAGCGCCGTCACGCTGGATTCATGTCGGGTTCGATTCACGTCGTCACCTCTCCGGATGGATGCCTTCGAAACCTGAAGCATGGCGCATCCGCCGACGGGCGCTCGCTACAGCCCAGAGTACGCGTGCAGCCCGTTGAACCAGAGGGATCCGGAGTACGTGACGAGGACCATAACGAAGCCGACGACCAGCAACAGGGCGGCGGGGCGGCCGGCCCAGGCGCGCTGGTTGCGAGCGTGGAGGTAGATCGCGTAGACGAGCCACGTCACGAGCGCAGCGGTCTCCTTGGGGTCCCAGCCCCAATAGCGGGACCAGGCGATCGAAGCCCACCACGAGCCGAGGATGATCATTGTCGCGAAGATCGGGAAGCCGATGATGACCGCTCGATACGCGACGGCGTCCAACACCCGGTGCGACGGCAGCCACGAGAAGCGGTCATTGCGGCCCTGGATGAGGTAGCCGACGCCCGCCGCGAACGACGTCGCGAAGACGCCGTACGAGAGCATCGCCAGCCCGACGTGGATGGTGAGCAGCGGCGGGTTCTGGAGCGCGGGCACGAGCTGGTTGATCTCATGCGGCAGCGACGACGCGTACAGCGCCAGCCCAAGTGAGATCCCCACGGGGATGAACGCGATCGAGCGGATCGGATAGCGGCGCGAGAGCACGAGGTAGCCAAACAGGATCGACGTCGCGAACGCCACCGAGAACTCGAAGAGATTGCCCCACGGCCCGCGACCAACGATGACCCCCCGAATGACCATCGAGGCGACGAGGGTGGCGAACGCCGCGAACGTCAGCCAGCGCGCGGCCCCCGAAAGCGGCGACGGCGCGGCAAAGTCGGTCGGGCCGGCCGCAGCGGTCGCGGAGCGGGTTTCGACGAACGAACCGGTGGCCACGCCGGCCCACGCGGGCCGGACCGGGTTGCCGGTGGCCAGCATGGCACCCAGCGAGCGCCGGCCGTTGGCGAGCATCACGGCGTGGCCGATCGTCGCCGCGAACGCGAGGGCGAGCACGATCGTGCCGGCGGAGAACAGGGCCTGCGAGACGGCTTCCATGTGCGGCCTCCGGACGCTCGACGCGTCAGCGCGGGTTCCGTCGGCACGAGCCGCCGGGTTCCGGCCGGCGTCAGGCGACGGCGGCACCCCCGGGCGGTGGACCCGACGGCTTCAGCGCCGGCACCGTTCGATCGATTCGTAGCACGAGCCCGCAAGTTCCGCAGGTGTCGATGTAGGCCTGGCGCCCCGTGCCGCACTTCGGGCAGATCACCGCGAGGTCTCGGGTGCATTCGGAGCAGCGCGTCTCACCGGGGGGGAAGACCAGCTGGTTGAACGCGCAGTACGGCTCACCGGGCGGGTAGACCGGCGCGCCGTCGACGATGCGCGCGGGCTGCGGTTGGGGCTCGGTATAGGGAATCCGCGCGCGCGGCTTGCCCACGAAGTAGACGAACCAGCCGAGGACGAGGAGGCTCACGAGCGGACCGATGACGCCGATCAGGAGGAAGATCGGCATGAGGTCGACGAGGGCGCGCCAGTCGGGCAGGAGGATCGGCTTCAGGAAATCGATGAACGTCTGGAAGAGTCGACCGATCGCTTCGCCCACGGCGAAATCCTAGCTTAGCCCGATCGGACCCGTCAGCGCTCGCGTTGCGGACGCGGCGGGCGCCCATGGCCAATGGACGCGCCGCGGCCGGCATGACCCGCCGCCGCCGCCGCGAGATGGCCCGCGAGCCAAGCCGTGCCCTGGACCCGCACACCGTTGCGTCGCGCCTGGAAGCGAACCTCGCGGTCGTCAGAGACGACGAGCACCGAATCCGACTCGACCGGGCCGAGCTCGCGAAAGACCTCCACGACTCGCTCGGCGATGACGTGATCCGCGCTCGTATTCCGGCTGAACACGACGCTGAAGCCCGGCGCGATTCGCCCGGTCGGGGTGGGGCCGGCGTGGCCGTCGAGGATCAGCTCGACCTCGATCGGAGGCGAGAAGGCGGCACGCAGCTGGGCGACGAGATAGGCGGTCGGCATGGAGCCACGGGGCGAGCCGCGCTCGAGGGCGCGCTGCACGTTCCGACCGTCGATGAGCACGCGCGTGACGGCCGCGGTTGAGCCCGACGGGAGACGCTGCGTGCCCATGGGCGCGATGGCGGAAGGGTTGGGTTGCCGGCCGGCGTTCTCGCCCAGCGCCTGCCCGGGCGCCCGTCGGCGACGTGCCGGCACCCTGGGTCAGCTCCAGCGCGGCAGCGGCGCGAGGTGCTCCACGATCAGCGCCGCGAGCCGGTCTGGCGCCTCCATGCCGATGATGTGTGCGACGTCCGGTAGCCGGGCGATCCGGGCGCGTGGGATGCGCTCGGCGAGCAGCTCGGCGGAGGCTCGGGTGCCGGTCGTGTCGAGCTCGCCGATGACGGCCAAGGTTGGCACGGCGACCTCGCCGAGGCGGGCCAGCGAAGGCTCCGGCCGCTTGAACGTCCCGAAGACGCGGCCGGGGTTCAGCAGCGGTCGGTCCATCGCCGTGATCGCGGCCCGGACCTCGGGATCGACCCTGGTGCTCGGCTGGTTGGCGCCGTCGGCCCAGCCATCGACCCAGATCCGCGTGTCGAGCTCGGCGGCGAGGTCCATGTCGCCGGCCTCCTCGGCCTCGCCCTCGGCCTCGAAGAGCTCCGCCTCGTGCGGCGCCGGCTTCTTGTCGAAGCCGCTGATGCCGCCGCCGACCCAGACGAACGCCACGAACCGCTGGGGCGACTCGAGCACGGCCTCGAGCGAGAAGCTCGCGCCCATCGAGTTGCCGACGATGGCGGCGCGGCCCACGCCGAAGTGGTCGAGCACCGCGACGATGTCCTCGTGCGGGCCGTACTCGACGTCCTCGGTCGTCGATTCACCGAAGCCGCGCATGTCGTG
>JBBQFS010000123.1:0-7239 GCA_038322255.1 Candidatus Limnocylindrales bacterium
GGGAGTCGGTAGCGACGCTCCTCCTCCGCCGCCGCAACGTCATCGACCTCGAGGATCCCCGTGGCGGCCTGTTGCTCAAGCCACTCGCGGGCATATCGCTGGTCGATCCGGGCGCGCGCGGCGAGGTCAGCGGCGGTCGCGCCCCCGCCTTCGTGCAGGGCCCTGTACAGCCCCAGCCGGTCGCCGAGATACACGGACATGATGTCGAACATCCCGTTGCTCGCCTCGAACAGCCGGCCAACGAGTGCGTCGGCCGTTTTCTGGGTGTCGCTCGCAATAGCGTCATCGCTCATGGTCGGCCGCCCTCTGTCTGCCGCAGGTTGTCGTGGCGCGCCCCGGACGGATTCGAAGCCCACAGACGGCGCGATGATGACCCGCAGGGCATGGTACGCGGGGACGGAGGGGACGCGGTCGTTCCGCGGGCTGCCTCTGCGTGAGGTTCCCGGCGATCGTCGGCCGCGGCGCATACCTCCCCTGCGGGGCCTCGCCATTCCGGCGCCAGCTTCCAGCGCGCGGAAACTCCCGCCGAGCCCGGAAGGACGTCGGGCGCACCGAGGTCATGCCCCGCTCGCGTTGTTGAATCGCGTGCCGAGCCCTGTCGCCACGCCCTAGAATCGGCGAAGGGAGGATCGCCACGACGGGGCTGCTCGTCCGCAATGCGCGCGTCCATCCGACCGCGGGCCATGACATCCCGCTTGTCGACATTCGGATCGCTGGCGGCACGTTCGCCGAGATCCGGCCTGCCGGGAGCATCGCCGGCGACCGACAGCCGGACGGGCAGCTCGAGCTCGACGCCGAGGGCCGGCTGGTCTCGCCGCCGCTCGTCGATCCGCACGTCCACCTGGACGCCGTCCTCACCGTCGGCGAGCCCCGCTACAACGAGTCGGGCACGCTTATCGAGGGCATCCAGACCTGGGCGGAGCGCAAGTCGTCCTTGACCCAGGATGACGTGAAGCGCCGTGCTCGCGAGGCGATCCTCTGGGAAGTTGCCCAGGGCACCGGGCTGATCCGTTCGCACGTCGACGTCTGCGACCCGAACCTGGTCGCCCTGCGCGCACTGCTCGAGCTGCGCACGGAGCTGGACGATATCGTCGAGCTCCAGCTCATCGCCTTTCCGCAGGACGGGATCCTGTCGTACCCGAACGGCAAGGAGTTGATGCGCGAGGCCATGCGCCTGGGCTGCGACGTCATCGGCGGGATTCCCCACTACGAGTGGACCCGCGACGACGGGGTCGAGGAGGTCCACTTCATCTTCGACCTGGCGAAAGAGACTGGCGCGCCGATCGACCTCCATTGCGACGAGACCGACGACGAGCAGAGCCGCTTCCTTGAGGTCGTCGCAGCCCGGGCGATCCGCGACGGCATGCAGGGTCGCGTCGTGGCCGGCCACACGACCGCGATGGCCTCGTACAACGACAACTACGCGTTCAAGCTCATCCAGATCCTGAAGCGGGCGGGCGTCACGATCGTCGCCAACCCGCTCGACAACATCGTCCTCCAGGGCCGCTTCGACACGTATCCCAAGCGGCGCGGGATGACCCGGGTCAAGGAACTCGACGCCGCCGGGATCAACGTCGCGTGCGGCCACGACTCGATCATGGATCCCTGGTACCCGCTCGGTCGCGGCTCGATGCTCGATGCGTTGTCGATGCTCGTGCACGTCGGCCAGATGACGGGCCGGGCGGAGCTGTTCCGGGCGTTTGACATGGTCACCGTCAACCCGGCCCGAGCTGCCGAAGTGCCGTGGGGAGTGAGGGAGGGGCTGCCGGCGAACTTCGCCGTGTTCGATTGCGCCGACGAAGCAGAGGCAATTCGCCTGCGGCCCGCCGCCCGCTGGGTCGTTCGGGCCGGCCGCGTGGTCGCCGAGACGGTCCCGGCAGCGAGCGTGGTCCACCAGGCCGGGCGGACGCTCCCGGTCACGTTCACGCGGTAGAGGAGGAGCTGCGATATGGCCACGGACGCAATGAAGCTCGGCGGGATGCCCACCCGCGAGGGTGACCTCTCGATCGAGGGGCACGGCATCGAGCCGATCCCGGAGAACGCCCGGTACGGCTCGGTCGGCCGGACCTTCACGGTCTGGTTCACCCCGAATCTCGTCCCCGCGGCGTTCTTCATCGGGACGCTCGTGACGCTCGACTTCCTCAAGCTCGGTTTCTTCACGTCGGTGCTGGCGATCGTCGTCGGCAACCTGATCGGCTCCTATTTCGTCGCCCTGCTGAGCACGATGGGCCCGAAGCTGGGCCTCGCCCAGATGGCGGCGGCGCGGTTGCCGTTCGGGAAGTCGATCGTGGTCCCAGGCCTGCTGAACTGGCTGAGCACGATCGGCTGGGACGGGATCAACAGCATCTTCGGCGCGATCGCGATCACGATCCTGATTCCGGCACTGCCGTTCTGGGGGGCCCTGCTCATCATCGTGCTCGTGCAGGCGGGCCTCGGGATCGTCGGCTATGAGGCCATCCACATGTTCGAGAAGTGGATGGCGGTCGTGCTCGGCGCCATGTTCGTGGTGCTGACGATTTCGATCGTCGGCCAGGGCAGCACCGCGCTGACCGATGGCTTCCAGGGCGCGGATCAGATCGGCGCGTTCATCGGCTACGTGGCGATCGTCGCCAGCTTCGTCCTCGCCTGGAGCCTGTACGCCTCCGACTACTCCCGCTACCTGCCTGCGCAATCAGACTCGCGCAAGGTCTTCTGGTACACGCTCGGCGGCATGGTCATCGCGTCGGCATGGCTCGAGATCCTCGGCCTGCTGGTCGCCGGCGCGGCGACCGGCGGCGAGTCGAGCGACACGATCTACGCCGTGCTGGGCGGCAGCGGCAACATCGTCGCGGCGCTGGCGATGGTCGCCATCGCGATCGGGACGGTCGCCGTCAACGCGATGAACGACTACACGGGCTCGCTCTCGCTCCAGGCGGCCGGACTGCGGATCCCGCGGGTGTATTCGGCGGCCGCGGTCGGCATCCTTGGCTTCCTGTTCACGCTGTACCTTCAGTACGGCGGCGACTTCGCCGGCAACTTCATCAACTTCATCCTGTTCATCAGCTACTGGATCACCCCGTTCGTCGGTGTCGTCCTAGCCGACTGGTGGCTCCGCGGGCGCAGGGCCGACCCGACCTCGATCGTCAACTTCTCGCGACTGCCATCGGGAACGGTCGCGCTCGTCGCCCTGATCGTGGGCTTCGTCGTCGGGATCCCGTTCCAGAACTCGGCGCTGGGCTACGCCTGGGGCGGGCCGTTCAACTTCGTCACCGCCACCTACCTCCACGGAGCGGATCTCGCCTACTACGTGGGCGGGGCAGTGGCCTTCCTGATCTACTGGTTCGGGGCGCGTTCGGCCGTCAAGGCCAGCTGACCTCGGGTCGGCGCTCGACACGAACGGCGGGCCTGGCCATCGGCCATGGCCTGCTCCGCTCCGACGGGAAGCCCGATCCCGTAGCCCGCCATGCGGTCAGGACCGAGTCAGCCGGGCAGGCCCGGTTGTCGATGCACGACCGGCTCGAGCGGCAGGGTCTCCACGTGCGCCGCGATCTCGGCCGCGGACGCGATCCACAGGCCATCGATCTCGCGGGCCCGGGCGATCAGTCGCTCGAGACCGGCGGCGCGGGACGCGCGTCCGGTCACGAATGGGTGATTGGTGAGCATGAAGAGGCCGCCCTCGACCACGAGCGCTTCGAGCTCCAGCGTCCAGCGGCCGATCACGTCGGCAGGGTTCGAGATCGCGCCTGAACCGGACAGCCCGGGCAGGTAGATGTACGGCTCCCAGTCGTCGAGGCTCCAGTGGCACGGCAGCTCCACGATCGCGCTCGCACCGGGCTCGCCACTGACGGCGAGTTTGTACGGGTGGTCCGAGTCCATGAGCCCACTGTCGTATCGGAATCCGTGCCTGGCGAGGAGCTCGGGCAGTCGATACGAGAGCTCCCACATCGGGGCGCGATAGCCGATCGGCCGGACGCCCGCGACCGTGTCCAGCGCCTCGAGGCCGCGAAGCAGGCGGCGCTCCTCGGTGGCGGCATCAGGTGCCGATCGGGCGCCCTCGTGGAGGTATCCGTGGTGGCCGATCTCGTGTCCGGCGTCCCGGATGGAACGGACCGCCTCGGGCCAGCGCTCGGCCGAGTAGCCGGGGACGAAGAAGGTCGCCTTGATGCCCTGGCGGTCGAGCAGGCGCAGGATCCGCGGGACGCCCGTCCTCGGGCCGTACGCCTGGTGGCTCATCACGTCCAGCCAGCCCGCCGCCTCCGGATGGCCGAACAGGATCGGGCTCTCGGCATCCAGATCGAAGGTGAAACAGGCGGCCGCCCGAATGCCGGGCGGCCAGCCGAAGCCCGCGGGGAGCACGGTTCGCCACGGCTCGGCAAGATCGTCGTTCACTGTCGCAGTTTATGGCTGCCTATGGCACCAATCGCTGCTCCCCGGGGCGCAATGTCAAGGAGATCTCAGTTCTGACAAGTCGGCGAAGGGCTAGCCGGCGGTACGGATGAGTTTCTTGTTCACGAACTCATCGGCCGCCAGCAGACCCAGCTCACGGGCCGTACCGCTGCGCTTGATGCCGCCGAACGGCAGTTCGGGACTGTCGGCCAGCACCAGATTGATATAGACCATGCCCGCCTCGATCCGATCGGCGACGCGGGCCGCCTGCTCCGGATCGTTGCTGAACACGTACGAACCCAGCCCGAAGCCGGTGTCATTCGCCAGCGTGACCGCAGCGTCCTCGTCAGGCACCCGGTAGACGACTCCGACCGGTCCGAAGAACTCCTCCCGATAGGCCTCCATTTCGCGCGTCACGCCGGTCAGCACGGTAGGCGGATAGTACGCACCGTCCCGGGAGCCGCCGGTGACCACGGTCGCGCCCTGCCCCACCGCCCGATCGACCTGGTCCTGCAACCGCGTCGCCGCGGCCACCGACGACATCGGCCCGAGCACCGTCTCCGCGACCAGCGGGTCACCCACCGGCGCCGTGGCCATCGCTGCCGTGAACTTGGTCAGGAACGCCTCGTACAACCCGTCCACCACGATGAACCGCTTGGCGCCATTGCAGGACTGGCCGGTGTTGTCCAGCCGCGCAGCGGTCGCCGCCGCGACCACCGCATCAAGGTCATCAGTGGCCAGGAGCAGAAACGGATCCGAGCCGCCGAGCTCCAGGGCCACCTTCTTCAGGTGCCGCCCGGCGATCTCGGCGACCGCCGCCCCGGCCCGCTCCGAGCCCGTCACGGACACGCCTTGGATCCGCGGATCGGCGATGATCGTCGCGGCCTGCTCGGCGTGGACATAGACGTTGAGGTAGGCGCCCTCCGGCAGCCCGGCATCGCGATAGATCGCCTCGATGGCCGCGGCCGACTCCGGGCACTGCGACGCGTGCTTCAAGACGATCGTATTGCCGATTACGAGGTTCGGCGCCGCGAACCTCGCCACCTGGTAGTAGGGAAAGTTCCAGGGCATGATCCCGAGAAGCACACCCAGAGGGCTGCGGCGGATCACGGCGGTGCCCCCGCCACGGATCGTGAGCGGCTGATCAGCGGTGATCACTTCCGCCTGATCCGCGTAATACTCGGTGATGTCGGCGGCGAAGTCGACCTCGGCGAGCGCAGCCGCCTTCACCTTGCCCATCTCGCGGACGATGATGGCGGCCAGGTCCTCCCGACGTTCCCGATGCAGCTCGGCCGCCCGGCGGACCATCCCGGCCCGCTCGGCGACCGGAACCTTCCGCCAGGTCTCGAACCCCGCCTCGGCCGTAACGAGTGTCTGCTCGACTTGGGCATCGGTGAAGCTGTCGTAGCGGGCCATGGTTTCCCCGGTGGCCGGGTTCACGACGGCGTACTCGCTCATGATGTTCTCCTTCGTTTGTCGATCATGAAGCTCCACCGCGATCCGCTCGGCAGGCTCGGCGGCGCGGCGTCGATGGACTTCACGAGCTCGACGCGACGCTAGCTATCGAACGGCGCCTGCGCGATCTCCTCGAGCATGCCCGTGGCGACCATCTCGGCAGCCGGGCAGGTCGGCTTGCGCGACGCCTGGTCGACGAGGAGCGCTGTGAACTCCCGCTTGAAATCGACGCGGGGATACGCGGCAAGCAATCCGGGGATGATCGCCGGTCGAATGTCGGCGAAGCGGTGGCCGGTAACGTCGGTGCCGAGCGAGTCCCAGAGCAGCACGACCTCGGACGCGGGATCGGGCGGGAGGGTCTCGAGATTGTGCAGCGCGATCACATCGTAGATCGCCCGGGCACGCGCCTCCGGTTCCCCGGCGTCGCCCGCGAGCCGGTCCGCCGCGATCCGCGCCGTCGACCTCGTAGCAGCCGCCGAGGTCGTACGCAGGAACCAGGCCAATGTCGTGGAGGATCGCGGACACGTAGAGGATCTCGGGATCGAACTGGAGCCGATCGTGCCGTGCCAGCGCGACGGCCCAGGCATAGCTCCGGACCGAGTGGTTCACAAGGAAGGGTGGCGCAACGTCCGCGATGAGCGCGCGGGCTCGCCGCGCGAGCGCGGAATCCGGAACGGGCATGCCGAGCCGGGCGAGTGCCTCGTCCATGATCTGGTCCATCGATTGTATGCGTGTGCCAGAGGACTGGCGGGCCGACATCGACCGGACGCAAAGCGCGCTCCTCGCACCGGGGCGGGGGCGCCCGTCGGTCGACCGAACCGCGATCGCTGGCAGCTCGACCGCCTACCGCCAATGGACTGTGCTTGCTGCATACGTTGCTGCAGGTGGCTCCGTGGCGGATGCAGCCCGGCTCGTGGGCATTCAGCCGAGCACGGTCAAACGGCATCTCGCTGACCTGCGAGCACGGTCGGGCCTCACCACCGAGCAGCTGATCTACAGCGGGCGCGCGGCCGGCTGGTTAGCAGTGCCGACCCTGGAGCGCACCTGAAGGACGCGCTCCCCAACGGGTGAGGCTGACAAAGCCCTTCGGGGTCGCGCCATGTAAATCGCGACCCGCGAGCAGAGAGCGACGGTCAACATCTGGTGATGTGACAACAGCAGCGAAGGACGAGCGGCCCTCAGAAGGGCTTGAACATCATCAGGAACGCAATGACCGCGATTCCGCCGAAGCCGATCGCGGCGAGGGCCCACGGCTGCCCTGTCGCGATGAGAGCGACCAGCTCGTCCTCTGGAACGGGCTCAGCTGCCGGCTGCTTCCGATGGCATACGGCAGCCCGACTGCCTTGCGCAGCTCGTTGAAATGACTCGTGCCAACGTAGTACATGGCGACCATGATCCCGAAGAGAAGCACGAGGGCGA
>JBBQFS010000124.1:0-7218 GCA_038322255.1 Candidatus Limnocylindrales bacterium
CCCAGCCGTTCGGCCTCGTCCATTTCGATACGGCGAGTCTGTCGAAGGCCGGATCCGCGACCCAGACCAGCACCGGCGTCATCGTCGGCACCGAGCCGGGATTCCAGGCTGCGACCGGGCTGTTCGCCGTCTCGGCTGGGAGCGTCACGCCGGGACAGATCGGGGTCAGCCGGGACTTCGCGACGAACCTCGGGCTGACACCGGGGGACACGGTGACCCTCACCTTGCCCGGCGGGCAGCACACCGATCTCCGGGTTTCCGCGATCGTGGACACGACGGGCGCCGACCTGATCCTCGGACCTGTCGACGCTGCGCACCGCGCGGTGGCCGCCAACCCGCCAGTGAACGTCGCCGTGACCGACACCGCGACGCTTGAGACGCTGGCCGCGAAGGTCCCCGCTGGAGCCGTGGCTTCCGATCCGGGGGCGACAGGCGGAAATCCTGCAATCGGCCCCAATCCCGTGCTCGCTCCGGAGCCAGCAGTGCTCCGCGAGGTCCTCGCCCGCTACGACCATGCCCAGCTCCCCGGCAATCCGAGCGATGCCCAGGCCTGGCTCGATGTCGTGCGCCGCCGCATCGAACGCTCCAGCGCGGGGCAGATCACGATCGCCGACGACGCCACCGCCACCCTGGAGCCGGCCGCGAAGGATCTCGCCTGGGGCCAGGTCCTGTTCATCTTCCTGGCCCTGCCCGGCGTCGCGCTCGCGCTGGCCCTTTCGCGCTTCGCGGCCGAATCCGGCGCCGAAGCGACTCGGCGCCACGCGGCCCTGCTCCGGGCGCGCGGCGCGTCCCAGCGCCGCCTGCTCGCGATCTTCCTGGGCACGACGATGCTGACGGCGCTCCTCGGTGCCGCGATCGGGGGGATCGCCGGGACGGCGCTCGCGTTCCTGGTGTTCGGCACCGACCTCGCCGCGGCCCAACCGATGGCCACGATCCTCGGCGGATTCGGGTTCACCGTCCTCATCGCCACACTGCTCGCCACCCTCGCTGCGGCCCTGCCGCTTCGCGACCAGCTGCGCGCGGAGCTCGTGACCGGTCGCCAGGAGATCGGCAGGGCGCGGCCGCCGCTATGGCAGCGCCTATACCTCGATCTCGTCGCTCTGCTCGCTGCAGGCGTCGTGTACTGGCTGGTCGGGGGTCCGAGCGTGCATCCGGTCCTCAACGCAGAGGGCAACCCGACAGTGACCCTCGCCCTGACCTCCTTCCTCGCGCCATTCCTCCTGTGGATCGGCGGGACGCTCGTCCTCCTCCGCGTGAGCGGGCGATTCCTCCGCGGCGGCCGCTTCGCGGCGCTGCTCGGGCGCGTTCTCGGTCCCGGCGGCGAGCTGGCGGGACGCTCGCTCTCAGCCAGGGCAGGGGCCGCGTCGCGCGCGATCGTCCTGCTCGCGCTCGCCGTGTCCTTCGCCGTGAGCACCCTCACGTTCGATGCCACCTATCGCCAGCAGCAGCGGGTCGACGCGCGGCTGACCCTCGGGGCGGACCTCAAGGCGGTGCCCAGCACCGTCGTCGACGCCACGGCGGCGACCTCCGTCGCCGGCGCGGGAGTTGTGGCCGTGTCGCCGTTCGCCGACCGGGTCGTCTATGTCGGGTCGGAGGCGCAGGACCTCCTGGCGGTCGACCCGGTCAGCCTGCCGCGCGTGGCGACCCTGTCGGACAGCTTCTTCGCTGGCGCGACCGCGACCGGCGCGATGCAGGCCCTGGCCGGCCAGCCCGACGCGATCCTCGTCTCGGCCGAGACCGCCAAGGACTACAGCATCGTCACCGGTGACCGGATTCGGATCCGCATTCCGGACGTCCACGGGCAGCTGAAGGAGGTCGACTTTCACATGGCCGGGATCGCGCTCGAGTTCCCGACCGCGCCGAAGGACGCGTTCCTCGTTGCCAATCTCGACTACGTCGCGAAGCAGACCCAGAACCCGGCGATCTCGTTCGTCCTCGCGGCGTCGGACGGCGACCCGTCCGCGCGCGCGGTCGGGCAGCGGCTGGGCTCGGCGTGGACCGTGACCGACCTCCAGTCGGCCAGCGCCCGGCTCGCCAACAGCGTCACCGCAGTCGACCTTGCCGCGCTGGTCACCCTCGATGTGGGCTTCGCGATCCTGATCGCGAGCCTCGGCGTGGCGTTGTTCCTGCTCGCCGGCCTCTCTGAACGGCGGCGCGAGCTGGCGACCCTCTCAGCCCTGGGGGCGGACCCGGCGCAGCTCGGCGCGCTCGTGGCCGGTGAGACCGGCATGGTCGGCGTGATCGGGATGCTGGCCGGCATCGTCACCGGCGCGCTCGTCGGCGTGACCCTCCTGGGAATCCTTGCCGGCGTGTTCGACCCGCCCGCCGACCTGCCGAACATGCCGCTTCTGGCGCTCGGCTTCGTGATCCTGATGGTGACCCTTGGCCTCATCGCGGCCAACGTCGTCGCCGCTCGGGCGATGCGGCGGATCGACGTGCCTGCCGCCCTGCGTGAGCGCTGACCGGAGGCTGGCTGACCTGCCTTCGACGGCTTGCCGCCGGGCTGCTCCTTGAGCCGCCGGGTCTCCTCTCCAAGGTCGCCGCGCAGGACGATCGTGTTCTCCCAGTCGACGTGCTGGAGCGTCTTCGAGACCACGTACTTGGGGAGGGCGTTGATCCGCGCCGCCATGACCGCCGCCACCTCGGGCGCGGTCGGCCAGAAGGCCTCCCAGATGTGGAACGTGGTCCGTCCGAACAGGAGGGCGTCCGAGCCGTACAGCTGCTCGCCGTTGTAGGCCTGGAGCTGGTCATCGCCCACCTCGAGCGCCCAGGCGTTTCGCCCCGTCCGATGCTCCTCGAAGCCCGGTGCCTCCATGACGCCGTCGAGGGTCATGAACTCGACGACGATCAGCCTCACCGAGCCATCCTAGCCTCGGGCCAGGTTTTCGAGTCCAGGCCCCCGAGATCGGGCCAACCGGACGGGCCTCGCAACGCCGGGAGCGTCGTCGCCTCGTTCCCTTGACCCGCCCATGGGCGCCGCCTACGATCCGCGTGCCCCTCGCCAGGTCCGCCTGACGTGGCCCCCGAGACTCCCACCTGAGCGACGGCATGGCCCGGTCCGTGTCGCGGAGGTGACGCCATGACCACCCAGGCGACGGCGGACCTCCTCTCCGAGGTCCAGGCGCTCATCCGCGAGCGCGAGCGCGAGGGCGTCCTCGGCATGGCCGAGCTCATCGGGCCCGCCGAGTGGGCCGATCTGGTGCCGCAGCTCGAGCCCAACGAGGTTGCGGTCCTCATCCAGTGGCTGCCCGACGAGGAGATCGCGGCGATCCTCGAGGAACTCCCACCGATCGAGGCGGCGCGCATCCTCCGAACCCTCTCGGCGCCCGAGGCGAGCCAGCTGCTCGGCGAGATGGACCCGGACGACGCGGCCGACGTCCTCGAGGTCCTGCCGCCGAGCGCGGTCGACGAGATTCTCGTCCGGATGTCGCCCGAAGAGGCGGCGGAGATCCGTGGCCTGTCCGCCTACGAGCCCGACAGCGCCGGCGGGATCATGACCCCCGAATACGTGGCCGTCTCGAAGGATGCGACGTCGGCCCAGGCGATCGCCGCCATCCGACGGCTCGTCGACGACGCGGAGACCGTCAACTACGTCTACGTCGTCGACGAGTCACGGCGGCTCCTCGGGGTGCTCTCGCTGTACCGGCTCATGCTCAGCCACGACGACACGCCGGTCATCAAGCTGATGGCGCCTTCGACCGTCCGAGTGCGCGCCTCGACCGACCAGGAGACGGCCGCCCGCCTGCTGACCGATCGCAATCTGCTGGCGATCCCGGTGGTCGACGACGACGACCACCTGCTCGGGATCATCACCGAAGACGACATCGCCGACGTCATCGAGGCCGAAGCCACCGAGGACATCGAGCGGCTGGGCGGCTCGCAGCCGTTGAACCTCCCGTACCGACTGGCGTCCGTCCCGCTCCTCGTGCGAAAGCGCGTCGGGTGGCTGCTGCTGCTCTTCGTGGCCGAGGCCTACACGGGCACGGTCCTGCGGAACTTCGAGAACGAGCTCGCGAGCGTCGTCGCGCTGAGCTTCTTCATCCCGCTGCTGATCGGCACGGGAGGCAACATCGGCAGCCAGACCGTCACCCTGGTCGTCCGCGCCATGGCCCTCAACGAGATCTCGCTTCGGGATATCGCCTGGATCGCGTTCAAGGAAATGCGAGTCGGGCTCGTGCTCGGCGCGATCATGGCCGTCGTCGCGTTCGGGCGCGCGGAGCTCCTCGGGGTCGGCTCCAACATCGGGATGGTCGTCGCGATGACGATTCTTACGATCTGCCTGTGGTCGGCGACAGTGGCGGCGGTGCTGCCGCTGACGCTCCGCCGCCTCGGCGTCGACCCGGCGGTCGTGTCGGCGCCGCTCATCACGACGCTCGTCGATGGGACGGGCCTGATCATCTACTTCGAGATCGCCCGATTCGTCCTGCGGCTGTAGCCCCTCAGAGCCAGTCCCGGGCGCGGAAGATCAACCACAGGGCAACGCTCGTGACAGCCATCAGGGCCAGCGCGAATGGATAGCCGAGGGCCCAGTGGAGCTCTGGCATGTCGAAGTTCATGCCGTAGATCGTGCCGATCAGCGTTGGGGCGAAGATGATCGCGGCCCACGCCGAGATTCGCTTGACCTCCTCGTTCTGGGCGTAGCTCGCCTCGGTCAGCCGCTTGACCTCCTCGTTCTGGGCCTGGTTCACGAGGGTCGTGTTTACCGTCAGGATGTCCGCGAGGTTCTGGCGGAAGCCCGCGACGCGCTCCGTGACCGTCGTCGCGTGGTCGGCCACGTCTCGCAGATACCGCTGGAGCTCCTCGTTCGTCGCGTACTTGTCGAAGCCCGCGACGAGCGCTTCGAGCATGCCGTGCAGGGGTCGGGTGGAGCGCTGGAACTCGATGACCTCACCCGACAGCTCATAGATCCGGCGGGAGACGTTCGGGTCGCCTCGGAACACCTGCGTCTCGATCTCGTCGATGTCCTTCTGGAGGCCGGCCACGACGGGCGCGAAACCGTCGACCACGCTGTCGAAGATCGCGTACAGGACGGCCTCCGGGCCGAGTGCCAGGAGCTCGGGACTGGCCTCCATCCGCTGCCGGACGGCGGCGAGGTCCGGCGTCCGGCTGTGGCGGACGGTCAGCACGAAGTTCGGCCCCACGAAGACGTGGATCTCGCCGAACTCCACTTCCTCGACAGCGTCCAGGTAGGTCGTCGCCCGAAGGACCACGAAGAGCGTTTCGCCGTAGCGTTCGAGCTTCGGTCGCTGGTGGGCGACGATCGCATCCTCCACCGCGAGCTCGTGCAGCCCGAACTCCTCGGCAACCGGTCGGAGCTGCGACTCGGTCGGCCGGAACAGCCCGATCCAGGCCAGGGCGCCGGGCCGCTCGCGCAGCATGCGGGCCGTCTCGGCCACGCCCTGGGGCGTGTCGAGCCGCACGCCGCCCACGTAGATGGCGGCGTCGACGACGCTTCGCTCGACCGGTTCGACGACGTCTTCCGGCCGTGGCTCCATCGACACCTCGGGCGCGGGTTCCGGCCCCCTCGCGGCCGGCGGCCGGCGTGCCGGCAGCTGGAAGCGTGGTCTGCGATCGGCCATGGACGCCTCCGGCCTCGGGTGACGGGTTGCGGGCCCTGCGATCGACCTGGCGTTCCGGGCTCGATCGCGCCCCCATACGCTAGCGGTGCGCGAGCTCCCGCGTAGCGGTTCTTCCCGGCGACGACCTCGCCTCGAGGGTCAACCGGTCACGCGCTCAACGGCAAAGAACACCCCGACGGCGCGGATATGGCCCCGGGCGAGCCGGTAGACGACATTCCCCGGGAACGGGTGCTGCCCCGTCGCCCCGATCGCCCGGTCCCGAAGCTCGCCTGGCTCGAGACGCCTCGCGCGGATGATGATCGGCGTCGAGTGCCGGAAGGCGATGTCGGCCGTTCCTGCCGCCTCGAGGTTGCGGGTCCAGTCGACGTCGCCGTTCGGGTGGCCGAGGAACCACTGATCGCCGTCCCGCAGGAGCGTCAGCAGGACGTGGCGATAGCGGCCGGTGCGGCGCCCGGCGACGCCCAGGTCAACGACGTTCCGGAGGCCGAATGACTGCCACCACGGCCGGATCCATGGGTCGAGGATCCCGATGAGGCGGTACATGATCGGCAGCGCGCGCCGCCAGTATCGTGATGGGCGCGGCATTTTCGACTGCATCCCGGCAAGATAGCGGTGTGAGCTCCCCCGGCAGCCTGGCCCTGGCGACGCGCGGCCTGCGCAAGAGCTACGGCAAGCGCCTGGCCCTCGACGGGCTGGATCTGTCGGTGCCCACTGGCGTGGTCTACGGATTTCTCGGTCCGAACGGCGCAGGGAAAACCACCACGATGCGCCTGCTCACGGGCCTGCTCCACCCCGACTCGGGCACGATCGAGCTGCTCGGCACGCCGTTCCGGCGCGGCGACCGGAAGCGCCTCTTCTCGGTTGGGGCGCTCGTCGAATCGCCATCGTTCTATCCGTATCTCTCGGGCCGCCAGAATCTCCATGCGCTGGCCGCGACCGGCGCCCGCGTCTCCGCCGGGCGAATCGAGGAGCTGCTCGAGCTCGTTGGGCTGCGGGACCGGGCCACGGACAAGGTCTCGGGCTATTCGCTCGGCATGAAGCAGCGGCTCGGCATCGCGGGCGCGCTCCTGAGCGACCCGGAGCTCCTGCTGCTCGATGAGCCGGCGAACGGGCTCGATCCCGCCGGGATCGTGGCGATGCGGGAGACGCTGCGGCGCTTGGCGGCCGAAGGCAAGACCGTGTTCGTCTCCAGCCACCTCCTCGCCGAGGTCGAGGTCCTCGCCGATGTCGTCGGGATCATCGCCGCCGGCCGGCTCGTCCGCGAGGGCACGCTCGATTCGATGCTGCGCGACCAGGGCGTCGTCCGCGTCCGCGTGCCCGCCTCGAGGCTGGCCGAGGCGCGCGCGACGCTCGAGGCCGTCGCCAGGGTCGAGCCCCACGGGACGAGCGAGGGCGATCCGTGGCTGGCCGTCCATCTCGCGCCAGATCGGGCCATGGAGGTCAATCGCCGCCTTGCGGCCGCGGGCATCTTCGCCTCCGGCCTCGAATCGGGCACCGACCTCGAGCTGCTGTTCCTCGAGCTCACGGGTGGCACCGGCGCCGCGTCGTCCGAGGGGACGTTCCGCAGCATCGACACGCCCGGAGAACCGCCTTCGCCGCCTCCGAATCAGCCTCCGGGAGGCGCGTCGTGAGGATCTTC
>JBBQFS010000125.1:0-7217 GCA_038322255.1 Candidatus Limnocylindrales bacterium
CCAGGCGCGGCCGAGCGTCGCGCCGTTGAACTCATCCTGGAACGTGTACGCAACCTGATCGGTGGGCGGTGGGCCTCCATCGGTTGGCTGGACCGATCCCGATCCGGATGGCAGCCCGGACGACGGAGCGCCTGCCGAGGCCGCGCCACCAGGGGATTGAGTCGGGAATCCGAGGGTGACGCAAAGGGGATCGGCCGGCGAATCGACGCACGGCTGAACGGTGACGCCGCGCCCCACGAACATTGCCACGATCAGCGCGGCGCCCAGCACGAGGGCGACCCCCGCTGCTCGAAATGACATGCTCCGTCCTTTGCCCTACGTCCATAGAGGCTACATGGTCTCGGGCGCACCGGTGGCCAAGAGCGATGTGGGCGGCAACAGTCCCGTCGGATCTGCAACTCCGATATGAGCGCGCCAGTTTAGGTTCGGGTCAGGGCATTGTCGCTAAGGACGATGGCGGTCTTAGCTCTGCGGGAGCCCGTGAGCCGCCCGCCGAAGGTCCGCGTAGCCCTTCTTGTGCGAGCCATCGAGGCGGTTAACGCCGTACCACATGTTGGTGCCGTAGTCCTGGTACATGAACATGATCACGGCCTTGACGTAGCTCGTGCTCCGGGCCCAGCCGATGAAGTTGTAGATGTTGTCGGCCTGAGCGGCCTCCGACCATTGCAGTGAGTCGCCCGTTGACGGCTTCCCGACGGCCGTTGGCCAGCCGAGCTCGGTGATCCAGACCTTCTTCCCCGTCGCGTTGTACGCGGCGGCGACGTTGGCCCGGTTGCCGAGCGCGGAGGCGGTGCGGCTTGCGGTGCCGCCATACGGGTGCATCGTGATGCCGTCGATGTAGCTTCCCACGTTCGGGTCGGCGGCCCAGACCATCTGGCCCCAGGTGCGGCTGCCCGCGTACCCGCCGTCATACGATGCGAGGAGGAGCGGTCGATCGGCGCCGAACGCGTTGACCATCGCGGCGTGCACGACCTTGAGGAGGTGGGCGTAGGCCGTGGCATTGGCCGTGCTCAGCGCGCCGGAGCCCCAGAACCACGAGCCGCCGGGCTCGTTGAGGATCTCGATCGCGACGATGCTCGGGCTGGCCCGGTACGTGGCCACGGCATTGGCAGCCCAGGTATCGGCATTGAGGGCCTTGACGCCGCCCGAGCTGTAGGGACCGACGATGACGTCGATGACCTTCACGCCGGCGTTGTTGTACGACGCGATTCGAGAGCTGGTCCCGGTGTCGAGGCTGACGTAGTTGACCGCTCCCTTGACATCGGCTGCCGCACTCCACTTGCCGGCCGCCATGCCGACCAACAGGCCGCTCGGCGGAACGGGTGCCGGCGCAGGCGGCGGCGTGGGTGCAGGCGTGGGCTTGGGCGTCGGGACGGGGGTCGGCGCAGGTGTGGGTTTGGGCGTGGGCGCAGGCGTGGGTTTGGGCGTCGGCGCCGGCGGGTTCAGCGTCGGCGCGGGCCCACTCGTGGGCGCAGGCGGACCGAACGTCTCGGTTGGCGTTGGCGTCGGTGCTGGCGGTCCCAGCGTCTCGGTGGGCGCCACCCTGGGATCGGGCGGTGCGATTGGACCCTGGGACGGGGCCGAGGTGACGCCCGGCTCCGGCGCGACGATCGGCTTCGGGGTAACGCCTGGGTCGGTCGTCGCGGCCGGATCCGGGGTGGCATCCGGCAGAAGGGTTGGGTCGGTCGTCAGTGGGGTGGCACCGGCGTCGGTCAGCGTGAACCCGGTTCCGGCCGCCTGCGCGGCGGTGAGCCGCAGCGTCGATTTCCGGTCCTTCCCGAGGACCACCCCGATGGTGTGGACGCCAGGCGCTGCGCGGGGCACGACGATCGTGGTCGCAAATGATCCCGTTCGGGAAACCAGGACGACCGGCATGGCGCCGGTCGCACCATCCCAGGTGACCTGGAGCCGAGTCCTGGCCTGGAAATCGGAACCGCTGACACGCACGAGCGTGCCCGAGCCCCCGCTCCCGGGGGCGACCAGGATGGACGGGCTGGCCGCGCGAGCCGGCGCGAACGGCACGAAGAACGCCGCGAGGCCGATGATCATGGCCCCTGTCGCGATCGCGTCGCCCAGGCGGGCCGCCTGCCCACGGGGCGATGCGTTTCGTCCGCGGACCGGGCGGGATTCGGATTCGTCGGTCCAGCGGGTACCGTTCCAGAAGGACATGGTGAGACACCTCGGCAACCCGGCTGACTCCGCGCGCGGAGTCCCGTGGCTTTGCGTCCCCGGGTCGCCCCGGGTTTGCCTTTTCGATCCAGCTGCTGCGGCCAGCTGGCTTGCATGCGGTCGGAGCTCTCTCCGAGACGCTCGGTCACCCTAGGGGCGCACGCACCGTTCCTCTAGGCAACGATGGTCCCGCCGCAGGGGTCCTGACGGGTCTATGCACGACCCCACCGCTCCAGCCTGCAGGTGCGCTATCGACACGCGGTGGTCGGATCCGATCCACCGATCCGGTGGCGCAAGCGCCGGCGCGATCGGCGCCGACTACCGCAGCAGGTCGCTCATCGGCGTGGCGGATCGGTCATTCGACGTCTGGCTCGGGACGCCGAGGAGATCTTCGATAGTCCGCAGGAGACTGAAGTGGTCGTACCGGGCGGTCGATACCTGCGAGCTCCGCGCGGCGCTTCCGGCAAATACGGTCAGGACCCGGTTTCCCTGGCTTCCGTCGTCCTCGTCCCAGGTGAGCACGACGAGGCAGGTGTCGGCGACGCAGGCGGGACTGGTCAGAAGCGGCGGAACGTTGGCGGCCAGCCATGCATCCCCGGTCGCGACCGAGCAGTCATGAGTGTTGTGACAGTTGTTCGGGACGATCATCGAGTAGCTCGGCGTGCTCGCCGCGGTCGCGAGATCGCCTGACAGCGCGCTGTAATCGACGACGTTTGCGTCACAGCGCGCCGAATCGGTTCGAATGTCATCGAAGTAGATGAACGGGTTGTGGTGCGCCCGGTAGCCGCCCGAGTCCGTGAGATAGCAGGGCCCGGGCATGTCCTCGAAGTAACCCTTCCACGTCCGACCCGCCGCCTCGAGATTGTCGGCGAGGTTGGGGGCATTGGTGTGGCAGGTGGGCGACGGGTTGCAGTTGATGGTGATGCCGTAGTTGGACCCACCGTAAAGCTCCAGGTAGTTCGGCAGGCTCGGATGGCTGATGGCGAAATAGTTCGCCGCGCGGGCGTTGGCATTCGCCAGCGTCGTGGTATACGGCGTCGCGCTGCCGTTCCATACCTGACCGTACGCGTGGTTCTCCATGACGATGACGAACACGTGGTCCACGCTCGTGGCCGGGGGCAGCGTCGGTATCGGGGCTTGGGTCGGGGTTAGCGTCGGGGCCGGCGTGTCCGTGGGCGTCGGAACGGGCGGGGCCACGGACGTTCCGGGCGCGACGACGGTCACGGTTGCCCGCGCGATGAGCTCGGGTCCCAGGGCCTCGATGGTGTGGTCCCCCACCGCCGTCCCGTCCGGGACCACGAAGTGCTCCACGAACGAGCCGGTGCCCCGGGCGCGATAGGCAGGCATGCCCGTGGAATCTCCGTCGAACGCGAGCACGCCTCTGGATTTGGGCACAAAACCGCGACCGGTGATCGAGACGGTCGAGCCGACTTGGACAATCGATGGCGCGGCCTCGAGCAGCGGCGGACCGACGAAGGGAGCCGCGAACACGGGGTTCAGGACCGCGGCAATCGCGATCGCGAGCATCGCGCTGACGACGACGGCTCGTGGTCGAGCCGTGCCGATGGCGAACATGGATGCTTTCCCCCGGATCATCGACGATCGATCTCTGACATGTTTGCATGGGCGGCGGCGGGCGCGACCAGGACGGGTCAGGCTAGGAAACTGTAGCCGCACCGCATCACGCAGCACTGACGCCCGGACCCTTCTCTCTACCGTTCGTCTCTCGCCGGCGAGAAGATGGCCGGGCGTTCCCACACGCCAGCGGTGGCCCTAGGCTGTGCAGGGCAAGCGCAGCATGGAGGACCGATTCCGGGATGCCAGCCTGGTACGGGATCGTCATCGACGGCACCGCAGTCCGGCTCGCAACCATGACCGCTGCTGGCGCGGGCACCATCCTCACGATCGTTAACCACGGCGATGGCCTGGTCGCCGGGCAACTGCCCGCCTCGGCCCTCCCGTCGATCGCCCTGGCCTACATCGTCCCGTTCGCCGTCTCGCTCGTCGCGAGCCTCATCGCGCTGCGCCTTGGGCGAGCCGGGGGCACGGCGCGAACCGAGTTGCTGGAGCGCGAGATCCAGGCAATCAACCGCTTCCCGGGCCAGAACCCGAACCCGGTCCTCCGGATGTCCGCGGACGGACAGCTTACGTACGCCAACGCGGCCGGCGAGCCGATCCGGGCTGCGCTCGGCGCCGACGCCGAAGGCCGGCTCGAGCCGACGATCGTCGAACGGCTGATCGTGTCGGCGGCGGCGTCCCCGCCCGAGACGGTCGAGCTGCGTCACGATCTTCGAACCTTTGCCCTGCTGCCTGTGCACGTCCCCGAGCTGGGCTTCTACAACCTCTACGGCACGGACATCACGGCGGCGAAGGCCGTCGAGCGTTTTCCGGATCGCAACCCGAACCCGGTCCTCCGGATGACGCCCGACGGCACCCTCGGCTACGGCAACGAGGCGAGCGCCACGATCCGCCGGGCCCTGGGGGTGGAGGTCGGCGATCCGCTGCCGCCGGCGGTGCTTGATGCGCTGCATGCTGCGCTGGCTGATCCGGCGGCGGTCCCCGTCGAGATCGCCGGCGAGGGCCGGACGTTCCGGTTGAAGCCGGTCGTGATCCCCGAGTTCGGGTTCACGAACCTCTACGGCACCGACGTCACGGCCGAGAAGGCGGTCGACAGGTTTCCGAACCAGAATCCGAACCCGGTGCTGCGGCTCGCGCGCGAGGGCGTGATGACTTACGCCAACCCGGCGAGCGCGCTCGTCCGCAAGGCGCTTGGCGCCGATGTCGGCGAGGCGCTCGATCCCGCGGTCTTCGCACGCGTCCTCGCGGCCTGCGACGACGAGTCCGACCCGACGATGGAGGTCGAGGCCGATGGGACCATCTACCGGCTGCGAGTCGTGTCCGTGTACGAGTTCAACTCGATCAACCTCTACGGCACGGACATCACGGCCGCCCGCCAGGTGGAGGCGATCAGCCGTGAGAACGAGCGGCTTTTGCTCAGCATCCTGCCGCCCTCGATCGCCGAGCGGCTTCGCGCGGGCGAGACGGTGATCGCCGACGGATTCGACGATATGGCCGTCCTGTTCGCGGACCTCGTTGGGTTCACGGAGCGGTCCTCGCAGCTCGCCCCGACCGACGTCGTGAGCCTGCTCAACGAGGTCTTCTCAACATTCGACCGGCTGACCGACCGGTTCGGCCTGGAGAAGATCAAGACGGTGGGCGACGCCTACATGGTGGTCGGCGGCCTCGAGGACGCGGCTGCGAGCGGTGGCGGGCGCGCCCACGACACGCACGCTGCGGACGTTGCCGACATGGGGCTTGCGATCCTCGCCGAGGTGGCTCGCTTCAAGCAGACGGCGGGCAGCGCCCTCCAGGTGCGGGTCGGGATGCATGTCGGGCCGGCTGTCGCCGGCGTCATCGGCCTGAAGAAGTTCATCTATGACGTCTGGGGCGACACGGTGAACACCGCTAGCCGGATGGAGACAACGGGGGTGCCGGGCCGGCTCCAGGTCACCAGCGAGACCTCTGAGCGCCTGTCCGGCGCCTTCGAGCTCGAGCGTCGGGGGATCGTCGACGTGAAGGGCAAGGGCCTGATCGAGACGTGGTTTGTCCTCGGCCGGCGCACCCATCCCCCAGCCGCCGGCGCGAGGGTCGCGAACGCGGCGAAGGACAAGGCATGAAACCGGGCCTCTCGGCGGGCATCCTCCTCTTCCGCCGGAACGGCGGCGGGCTGGAGGTCCTGCTCGCCCATCCCGGCGGACCGTACTGGAACCAGCAGGATTACGGCAGCTGGAGCGTGCCCAAGGGCATCGCCGAAATCGACGAGCCCCTGGAAGCCGTTGCCGCGCGGGAGTTCGGCGAGGAGACCGGGTTCGAGCTGGGCGCCGTCGCCCGCGAGCCCGATGAGCCGCCGCTGGACCTCGGCGAGGTCACGCTCAAGAGCGGCAAGGTGGTCCGGGCCTGGGCGGTCGAGGGCGACCTCGATCCGGCGCTGGCGATGTCGAACGAGATCGAGATCGAGTGGCCGCCGCGGACCGGACGGCGGCTGGTCATTCCCGAAGTCGATCGCGTGGCGTGGTTCGGGACAGAGGAGGCGCGTCGGCGCGCGCATCCGGTCCAGGCAGCCTTCGTCGATCGGCTCCAGGCGCAGCTCGAGCGGCCGCTCGACGACCCGCCGGGCTCGTGAGCGAGATTCGCGAGATCTCGGCGGCGGTCGCCCGCCGCTTCCTGGTCCTGCGCCACCTGCTCGCGCCGCCACGGACCCTGCCGGCCGAACCCGAGAGCGTGCTTCGGGTCGTGGACCGGCTCGGCTCGCTCCAGTTCGACCCACTCGAGGTCGCCGGTCGGAACCATGACCTCGTCCTGCTGGCGCGCATCAGCGGCTACCGGCGGGATTGGGCCGAGCACTGGCTGTATGAGGACCGCCGGCTCTACGAGACCTACAACAAGAGCCTCTCGATCGTGCCAGTCGCGGAGCTGCCGCTGTACCGCTACGTCTGGGACCGGGCGCGGATTCGCCACGACGCGACCGCCTTCGACGACCACGCGCCGCTGGTGGAGGAGCTCTTAGGCCGGATTCGCGAACAGGGCACGCTCTTGTCGCGCAACGTCGGCGCACGCGAAGCGATCGACTGGTACTGGCGACCGACGAACCAGGTGCGAGCGATCCTCGAGGCATTGGCCGAGGTCGGAACGATCGGCATCGCCCGGCGCGAAGGCAACCTCCGTGTGTACGACCTCGCGGAGCGCCTCTTCTCGGCAGAGGTCCTCGCCGAACGCCGGCCCCCGCGTGAGCAGCAGGCCCACCGGCTGCTGTCGCGATATCGCGGCCATGGCCTGCTCGGGAGCTCCGGCAGCCAGGAGCTCTGGGTCGGCGGCACGGGCTATGCCGCCGATCGGGCGACGGTGCGCGGTGAGCTCATTGACGCCGGGCGGCTCGTGCCCGTCGAGGTCGAGGGGCTGCGCGGCCAGCGCTTCGTCGTCAGCGAGGACCTCGCGGACCTCGAGCGGGCGGCGCGTGAGGTGCGCGACGGGGCTCCGGCAGGTGGAAC
>JBBQFS010000126.1:0-7123 GCA_038322255.1 Candidatus Limnocylindrales bacterium
GGGCGAGGCCGCGCTGATGAGCAGCTCCATGACCCGGCTCGACTTCTCGGCGACGACGCCCGCCGCAACCCACATGCCGTAGATCACGAGGGTGATGAAGATCAGCACGACGAAGACGACGCCGACGATCCGGCGACCGGCATACTCGCTGGCGCCGATCGGCTGGGCGTCGCCGCCGCCACCGCCGATGGCCGCGGTCTCGAACGCAGCCGGCTGGAACAGCGTTCCGCCGCTGCTGCCGTTCTCCTTGGTCCAGTCGAGGATGCTGACCGCAAGGGCTCCCACCTGGATCAGCTGGACCCGGTCGGTGCCGATCCTCTCCCCTGTCAAGAACTGGAAGAGGAGCTGGCCGCTGGAGGAGCGGGTCGCGATCAGCGCCCCGTCGTACGTTCCGGCGGAGATGTCACCGGCGATCGGCGCGGAGGTGGATACGGGCACGAACGCGTAGGCCGGCGGCCGGCCCTCGACCGGCGTGCCGTTCAGAATCCCCCCGATGATCTGGATCGAGCTTGCCATCAGGTCGCCGTCTTCGCCGACCACGGCGATCGTCGTGGTCGTCCCCCGATCGACGGCCTTGATCAGCACCGGCGTCAGGGCGACGACGATCGCCAGTGCGGCGAGCAGCCCGGTCGAGACGAAGAACAGCCGGCTCCGTACCCGCTCCCGGAACTCCCGCCGCGCGACGAGCCACGAGTTCGCGGCGACGCCGCGACGCGGCCTGACCGATGGCGCCCCGCGCCCGCCGTCCACGACGGCGGGATCTGGCAACGTCTGACCCTCGGTCATGCGACGGCCTCGCCGTCGGAGGCCGAGGCTCGCCCCGCCGCGGGCCGGCTGATGCCGGCCGGTGGGGTGCCGGCGCTCGCCGCCGTCTCCGGATCGAGGTCCGCGGGATGCCCCACGTACTCGATGAAGACCTGCTCCAGTGACGGGTCGGCGACCTCGAAATGGGTCACGCGGGCCCCGGCGGCCAGCGCCGCCGCGAGGACTGCCTCGGGCTCGACGTCGGCCTCGATCTCGATCTCCGCGCGCTCGATCCCCGGCCGCAGCAGGCGCGCGCCCGGCACGTTGGCCAGCCATTCGAGCTTGTGGTCACCGCGCACGGAGAGCACGACCATCCGCCGGCCGGTCGAGCGCTTGACGTCACGGAGCGCGCCGGCGACGACCGTCCGTCCGTGGTCGACGATCGCCACGGACTCGCACATCGCCTCGACAGTCTCCATCTGGTGGGTCGAGAGGACGATCGTCTTGCCGCGGTCCCGGAGATCGAGGATCGCCTCGCGCAGCAGGACAATGTTCACCGGATCGAGGCCCGTGAAGGGCTCGTCCATCAGCAGCACCTGCGGGTCGTGCATGACCGCGGCCAGGAACTGGACCTTCTGCTGGTTGCCCTTGGATAGCTCCTCGGCCCGGCGCTCGGCGAACTCCGGCACCCGGAAGCGGGCCAGCCACGACCGCGCCTCGCGCGTGGCGATGTCGGTGGGGACGCCCTGGAGGCCGGCAAAGAAGACGAGTTGCTGGAGCACCGTCATTTTGGGATAGAGGCCGCGCTCCTCGGGCAGGTAGCCCCACGTCTGGCGGGGCAGCGAGCGATGGTCGACGCCGCCCCAGCGGATCGAGCCCGCGTCGGCGCGAAGGACACCCAGAGCGATTCGCATCGTGGTGGTCTTGCCGGCGCCGTTCGAGCCGAGGAATCCGAAGACGTGCCGCTGGGGGACCTCGAGCTCCAGCTGGTCGAGCGCGACGACCGAACCGAATCGCTTGACCAGGCCGTGGACGGTCAGGGACATGTGGGCGGAGCATAGCCCCGGCACCTTGGCGGATCCGTCAGCCGATGGTCCGGCCCGGCCCCCCACCGGCCGGGTTTCGGCGCAGAATCGGCGCGTGACCATGCAGGCCGACGCCAGCCCGACCATCCCGACGCGCATCCATGCCGATCGGACGGCCGGCACGCTCGAGCTCGACTGGCAGGACGGCCATCGCACGACGTATATCGCCCACGACCTGCGCTGGCTCTGCCCTTGCGCCTTCTGCCGCGGCGAGGCCGGCATGCCCGGCTGGCTCGACACCTCGCCGACCCTCACGGCCGAGCAGACCCGGCTGGTCGACGTCCACCTCGTCGGGTCTTACGCTCTGGCCCCAACGTGGGGTGACGGCCATCACACCGGCTATTACCCGTTCGTGCTCCTGCGCGACCGCTGCTCCTGCGCCGAATGCACGAGCCAGCGCGCGTCGTCGCCGTCCGTTGGCATGCATCCAACGCAGCAAAGGGGGGTTCGTCCGTGATCGTCGCCACCACGCCGTTCATCGCCGGCCATCGAGTCGTCGAGACGAAGGGCCAGACCTTCGGGCTGGTCGTCCGAAGCCGCGGCTTCTCCGGCAATCTCATCGCCGGCCTCCGCTCGCTCGGCGGCGGCGAGATCCATGAGTACACCCAGCTGCTCGAGGACACCCGCCGCCAGGCTCTCGACCGGCTCGTCCAGAACGCGACCGTCATGGGCGCGAACGCCGTGATCTCGATGCGCTTCGACAGCAGCGAGATCGCCGGCACGATGTCCGAGATCGTGGCCTACGGGACCGCGGTGGTCGTCGAACCCGATGCCTCGGCCCGGCCGGTTTCGGAGTAGCCCGCCGCCCCGATGAGCACGTTCGTTCGCGCGGCCCTGATCGTCCTGGGGCTGCTGCTCATGCTGGCCGGGCTCGCCCTGATCGTCGCGATCCCGGGCATTGGGTTGGCCGGGCTGCAGCTCGTCGGGTTCGGGGCGTTCCTCGTGGTCATCGTGACCATCGAGCGGCACCGCTACCGGTCCGTGACGGCGGAGCGGACCCACGCCGCCCCGGGGCCCGGCGGGGGCGAGCCTGCCGGCGCCGGCCTCGAGCCGCGCTTCCGCCCGACCAGCGAGGTCTTCATCGACCCGACCACGGGCGTGAAGGTGCGCGTCGCGGTCGATCCGTCGAGCGGCGAGCGGCGGTACGTCGCTGAGGGCTGAGCCTCCGCCCGATCTCGCACCGCCAGTGGTCGAGATCGGCGTCCTTCCTGGAATCGGGCCGTCTGGCTGGTGGTCCGATAACAATCCACTGCTAGACTGCCGCGTTCCCAGCAGCGTGCAGGTCGCACCCACAGCCGGAGCCCTCGAAGACACGTGACGGCACTTTCCGGGACCCTTCCCGCGACGGAGGCGGCGCGCCCCCGGCGACATCGGGCGCGGCGCGTCCCACACCTCAGCCGCGAGCTGTCGTGGATCGAGTTCAATGCCCGGGTCCTGCACGAGGCGGCCGACGACCGCAACCCGCTCCTGGAGCGCGTGAAGTTCCTCGCGATCTTCGCCTCCAACCTGGACGAGTTCTTCCAGGTCCGCGTCTCCAGCCTGCGTCGGGCGGCAAGGCTCGCGCGCGTGTCGAACATCGGCGACGGGCCGTCGGCAATCGAGCAGCTGGCGGAGGCGCGGCGCCAGATCACGGACCTCGTCGAGGACCATTCGACGATCTACCGCAAGCTCCGCCGGCAGCTGGCCCGGGAAGGCATCGGGATCGTGGATTACGCCAAGGTTCCGCAGCACCATGCGGCGCTCCGCGAGCGATTCCTCGCGGACATCTACCCGGTGCTGACGCCCCTCGCGGTCGACCCCGGACACCCGTTTCCGTACATCTCCAGCCTGACCCTCTCGATGGCCGTCACGATGCGGGACCCCGAGACCGACGAGCGCCGTTTCGCCAGGGTCAAGGTGCCGCCGGTCCTGCCGCGCCTGCTCGAGCTGCCGCGGGACCGCGAGGATCCGATCGGGCGGCGCCGATTCGTCCTGCTCGACCAGGTCATCGGCGCCAACCTCGACATCCTGTTCACCGGCATGGAGATCCTGCGGCACCACCTGTTCCGGGTGACGCGGGATGCAGACCTGACGCTCGACGAGGAGGACGCGGGCGACCTGCTCGTCGCGATCGAGGCCGAGCTCCGACGGCGCCGCTTCGGCGAGCCGGTCCGGCTCGAGGTCGAGCGGTCGATGCCCGAGGAGATTCGCGAGGTGCTCCGCCGCGGTCTGGGGGTCACGGACGCCGAAACCTACGAGGTCCGCGGCATGCTCGACCTCACGGGCCTGACCCAGCTCCTCGAACTCGAGCGACCCGAGCTGCACACCCCTGCCTGGGTGCCGGTCACGCCGGCCCGCCTCGTGCCGCCCGACGATGACGTCCCGGCGGACGTCTTCGCGGCGATCCAGGCCGGCGACATCCTCGTGCACCATCCCTACGAGAGCTTCACCGCGAGCGTCGAGCGGCTCGTGGAGCAGGCGGCCGATGACCCCGACGTGCTGACGATCAAGCAGACCCTGTATCGGACCTCGCTCGATTCGCGGGTGGTCCACCACCTTATCCGGGCGGCCGAGCGGGGCAAGCAGGTCGTCGTCCTTGTCGAGATCAAGGCGCGCTTCGACGAACAGGCGAACATCGACTGGGCGCGCAAGCTGGAGCAGTCGGGGGCCCACGTGGTCTACGGCCTCATCGGCCTCAAGACCCACTGCAAGACGCTGCTGGTCGTCCGGCGCGAGGGCCGGTCGCTGCGCCGGTACGTGCACATCGGCACGGGCAACTACAACACCCGGACCTCGCGCAGCTACGTCGATCTCGGGCTGCTCACGTGCCGGCCGGAGATCGGGGCGGACGTGAGCGACCTGTTCAACACCCTCACGGGCCTCTCGCGACAGCGGACCTTCCGGCGTCTCGTTGTCGCCCCGACCGGGCTGCGCGAGCGGTTCCTACAGCTGGTCGAGCGCGAGGCGAAGCAGGCGGCGGCGGGCCTGCCGTCGGGGATCGTGCTCAAGATGAATGCCCTGGTCGACCAGGCCTGCGTCGACGCCCTGTACCGCGCCTCGGCCGCCGGCGTCGAGGTCGACATCATCGTCCGCGGCGCGTGCACCCTCGTACCGGGCGTGAAGGGGCTGTCCGAGCGGATCCAGGTTCGATCGATCGTCGGTGAGTTCCTCGAGCACTCACGGATCTGGCGGTTCGAGAACGCCGGCGAGCCTGAGTGGCTCATCGGCTCGGGCGATCTCATGGATCGCAACCTCGACAGGCGGATCGAGGCGTTCGTCCCGATCGACGATCCCGAGGCTCAGCGCCTCCTCGACGAGACGCTCACCGCTCTCCTCGCCGACGATCGGCGGGCGTGGGCGCTGTCGAGCGACGGGAAATGGCAGCGCATCGAGCGGCTGCAGGGCGTCGCGGGCACGATCGACGCCCAGCAGGTCCTGAAGGCGAGCGCCACCCGGCGGTCGATCGAAGGCGCAGCTCCGCATCGACACGCCGGCCCGGGCCTGCTGGAGCAATGGGCATGACCAAGGACCAGAAGAGCGTGATCCCGGTCATGTCGCACGGTGGCTCCAACGGCGCCACTCCGGCCGGCGACCCCGTCCCGACCCCGAGCGACGGAACGGGGGCGGGCCTGGCACCTGATCGCCCATCTCGAGGTCGAGCGGTCACGGTGCTCGGCGACCGGCCCGCGCCGGTTGTCGCGACCGATCCGCTCGCGATCGCGGGGCGCAAGGTGATGTGGGTCCACCTGGACCGCCTCCTGGCGCGCGAATCCGGCGCGCGTGATGCCGAGCGGCCCGACGAGCTACGCCGCTACCGGGTGGCGACCCGGCGGTTGAGGGCGGCCCTCAGGCTGTTCGCCGCGGCCTATCCGGATCGGGAGGTGCGGCCCCTGCGGCGCGGGCTCTCCGATCTTGCCCGGACGGTCGGCGCGGTTCGCGACCTCGACCTGCGGATCGCGGATCTCAACCGGTGGGCGATCGAGCGCGGCGGCGACAGCGTCACCTCGATCGCGCGGATGCTCGCCGCCTGGGGCCGCGATCGGGACCGGGCCGTCGCATCACTCCATCGCCGAATGGGCTCCAAGCGCCACCGCTGCCTCCTCGCCGAGCTCGCCGACTTCGTCCAGGCAACGCCGGCCCGGGCGAACCGATCGGAGTCGAAGGGATCGGCGTCTGACCTCTCCACGTTGCAGGACCGCGTCGCCTCGCGAGTCTGGCTCGCTTACGAAGACGTCCGGGCCTACGCTCCGGTCATGGAGGAGGCGGATCTCGAAACGCTCCACCAGGTGCGAATCGCCGCGAAGCGGCTGCGGGACAACCTCGAGTTCCTGGCTGACATCCTCGGCCCGGAGCGGGCCTGGCTGATCGAGCGGCTCGTGGCGCTCCAGGACCACCTCGGGACGCTCAACGACGCGACCGTCGCGGGAGTCGCCGTCCGGTCGTTCCTCGCAGACCGGCATGACCGCCTCAGCGCCGAGGAGCGGGCCGAGATCGCGGCCTATCTCGGGGCAAAGGAGCAGGAGGTCGCGGACCTGCACCAATCGGTCGGTCGCCCTTGGCAGCCCGTGGCGGGCATCGGCTTCGCCCGTCGCCTCGGCAGTCTCGTCGTGGTGCGAGCCGCCGCGCCCTAGAGCCCTAGAGCCGCCGCACCTTAGCGCTGCCAACCGCGGGCGAGGTCGAGGATGTGGGCGCGCCACGTCGGCCCCGCCTGGTAGGCAGCGAAGATCACGCCCTCACGCAGACCGCCGGTGGCGACCCGGAGCCGGTCGGCGCGGTATCGCTCCAGCGCCCCGAGCAGAATCGAGGCCCCCGCGGCGAGAACCCGGGCCCGCGAGAGCCGCACGCCGTGCTGCTCGGCGAGCGTCGCTGCCGGGACCGCCGTCATCGTGTCGAGAGCGGAGCGGATCCGGGTCGCGGTGAGCACGCGGTTGGCCAGTGGCGGCCCGACGCGCAGCAGGTTGCGGGCCGTGCCACCCACCGCGACGAGCTGCGAGGTTTCGGAATCCGGCGCTCGCTTCATCGCCGACGCGACCTCGGCGCGCAAACGCTGGATCTCGGGCGCCGTCGGTGGGTCATGGCCGATGTACACGCCAGTGAGCCTCGTGGCACCGAGCGGCAGCCCGACCGCAACCGGGGCGCGCTCCGGGGCCGAAACGAGGATCTCCGTGCTGCCGCCGCCGACATCGACCATCACCTGCTCGCGGGTCACCGGCCGGCCCTCCTGGACGCCGAGCAGGGCGAGAACGGCCTCCTCCTCGTGGCTGAGGGTCACGATCTCGATCCCGGTGGCGCGCCAGATCTGGTCGATCGCGGCC
>JBBQFS010000127.1:0-7114 GCA_038322255.1 Candidatus Limnocylindrales bacterium
CGTTGGCACAAGCCGACCCAGGACTACATGGCCCGACGGACCGCGGAAGGCAGGACCAAGCGCGAGGTTATCCGCTGTCTCAAGCGCTACGTCGCGCGCGAGATCTACCTCGCGCTCAAGGGCATGGCGTCGAATCGGGTGACCACGACCCTGGCGCATGCGGTTGCCTGACGAGTCGACCCTGAGGCCGTTGACATCCATAGGAGGGTCAACCTCATGAATCCGGATGCGCCTGTCGCGGTGGACTACCACGGAATGCCGCATGCGATCTTCGCGGCGCCACAGGTCGGCAGCGTGGGAATTACCGAGCAGGAGGCGCGCGACGCCGGCCGCCGGTACGTTTCGGCTCGCTATGACTACGACGACACCGCGTACGGAGCGTCGATCGAGGACCACGACGGGTTCGTGAAGGTGCTCGCCGATCCAAAGACGCGCGAGATTCTGGGGCTCCACATCCTTGGCACCGACGCGTCCACGCTCGTGCAGGGGCCTGCGACCCTCATGCGCGCGCATGAGGACGTTGACGCCGTCCGACGGGCCATCTTCGTCCATCCCGCCCTGCCGGAGGTCGTCCAGCGCGCCTTCGGGTCCCTGGATCTCGGTTGATCCCGACGGCGCAGGTGGTCGCCCGGCCGGAGGGCGAGATCCTGCATGAAGTCACCCGGTCGATCTGCCCGGTATGCCGGGCGGCCATCGACGCCCAAGTGCTGCTCCGTGACGGCGAGGTCTTCATGCGGAAGCGATGCCCGGATCACGGCTGGTTCGAGGGCCTGATCTACGCCGACGCGCGGGCGTACGTCGAGCAGGCCAGGTTCAATAAGCCGGGGCAGGCCCCGCTGCGGATCTCCACCCAGGTCGAGCGCGGTTGTCCGTTCGACTGCGGCCTCTGCCCTGAGCATCGCCAGCACACCTGCCTCGCCCTCGTCGAGGTCAACACCGCCTGCAACCTCGATTGTCCGGTCTGCTTCGCGAACGCCGGGGCGGGCTTCAACCTCACCCTCGCCGAGGTCGAGTCCATGCTCGATCGGTTCGTCGAGCTCGAGGGTCACCCGGAGGTCGTCCAATTCTCGGGTGGCGAGCCAACGATCCATCCCGAGCTCATCGCGATGCTCGACGCCGCGCAACGGCGCGACATTCGATTCACGATGGTCAACACGAACGGCCTCCGGATCGCCGAGGGCGGACCCTGGTTCGAGGAGTTCGCGGCTCGCCGCCCGCTCATCTACCTCCAGTTCGACGGTTTGACCGACGACACGTACCGGACGATCTGGGGGGCCCCGCTGCTCGAAACGAAGCTGCGGGCGCTCGACCGGCTCGCGGAGGCAGACCTTCACGTCATGCTCGTGGCCGCCATCGAGCGCGACGTGAACGAGCATGAGGTCGGCCCACTCATCGAGTTCGGGTTGCGTCACTCGGCGGTCCGCGGCGTCATGTTCCAGCCGGTGACGCACACGGGCCGCCATCCAGACCACGACCCGCTGCGACGGATGACGATCCCCGACGTCATCCGGCGGATTGATGAGCACCCGGCAGGCTCGTTTCGCGCCTCGGACTTCGTGCCGATCCCGTGCTGCTTCCCGACCTGCTCGTCGGTCACCTACGCCTACCTGGGCGACGAGGGCGAAGTGATCCCGCTGCCACGGGTGCTCGAGGTCGACCAGTACCTCGACTACATCACGAATCGCTCGCTGCCGGCCATCGATCGCGACATCCTCCACGCCCTCGAGGGACTTTGGTCCGCGGGCTCGGTGCCCGGCGAGCCGACGGCGGATCGCTTCGCCTGCGCCGCCTGCGACATCGACCTGCCGACGCTCAGCGATCTTGCGCGTCGGGTCTTCATGGTCCAGCTCCGCGACTTCCTCGATCCCTGGACGTTCGATGTCAAGAAGGCGATGAAGTGCTGCATCGGGATTCTCCAGGACGACGGTCGGATGATTCCGTTCTGTACCTACAACACCGTCGGCTATCGGGAGGAGACGCGGGCGCGCCTCGCCGCCCGCCGGCGAGGCCGCGGGCTGCCCGTCGCAAGCCCGGTCGTCGCGCCGGCGGTGACCGAGCGAATCCGGTGACCGTCGCGTCGTCCGTTGTCGAGGCGTGTTGTGCGAGCCTCTATGGCCACCCCCTCGTCGAGCTCATCGCGGGCGAGTCGCTCCACCCGGGCGGGCTCGGGAGCACCCGACGCCTGCTCGAGGCGGCACCTCTCCCGGCCCGAGCCCGGGTTCTCGACGCCGGCTGTGGTCTCGGTGCGAGCTCACGTCTCGCGTCGCTGGAGTTCGGTCTCGTCGTCGATGCGTGCGACGTCAGCGGCGCGGCGATCCGACGCGCGAGCACCCTGGCGGACGGCGCCGGCGCGACCGTTCACTTCGCCGAGGCGTCGCTCCTGCGCTTGCCATTCGAGGATGGCCGCTTCGCCGGCGTCCTCGCGGAGTGTGTGCTGTCGACGACGCCGAAGGTCCCTGCCCTTGCAGAGCTGCGGCGGGTGACGGCAGCCGGTGGCGCTCTGCTCATCACGGACGTCACAGCGACCGAGGCTCTCGACGCTCCGGAGATGATCGCCGATGTCCTGTGCCTGACCGGCGCCTGGGGTCCCGGCGAGCTCGAGGATCTGGCCTCGTTGAGCGGCTTCCATATCGAGCGCACATGGGACGAAAGCGAGAGCATCGTCGCATTGCTCGACCGCATTGAGGCGCGTCTGGGTCTGGTGGCGACGCTCGCTCGCGACCTCGCCGCGACGGACTTGCCCCCCGGGCTCAATTGGGGACCGGCCTCGCTCGCCGACAAGACGCGTGTGTCGCACACATTCCAGGACGCCAGGCGGCTCGTGACCGAGGGCCGAATTGGCTATCGCGCCGTCGTCGCCCGTGCCGTCGCTTAGAGCCGGGAGAGCGACGGTCTCGCAACTACCGCGCCTGCGGAGGCCTGCTGACCGAGGCTCGACCTGGAAAGACCCGGCTTCTCGCGGCGCGAGCCTCGGCGCGCTCGCGGACGTCGCCAAAGTGTTGGCGGATGACCCGCCCCAGCAGCGGTCGGGCCAGCAGCCTAATGCGTAGGTGATCGAGGAAACCGCGTGGCTCGATCGATCCGGCGTAGGTCATTTGCGTGCCACCGTCCGGGTCGGGACTGACGCGGATCGTCTCCCGCAGCCCCCGGACCGGGCCGTCAAGGTGCTCATACAGGATGGTGTCTGGCGGCCGGAGCGTCACGCGCTCACGGGTCCGTACCAGACGATTAACACCGCCCGGAAGCCTGACCGTCGTCCAGAAGTCGCAGACGAGCTCGTCTCCCGCCCGCCGCAGCACCTCGGCCCGCTCGCCGTTCCCATCATCGCCCTGTCCGATGGCCGAGAGCATCTGGTAGACGAGGGCCGGCGGCGCGGCGATCCAGGTGGAAACGGGGCCGATCGAGACACTCACCGTGCGTGGACCTCACCTGGGCGCTTTGGCTGAACCGCGGAACGCGATATGCCTTACGAGGGTAAGCCGCGCCGCAGGGATGGCTGTAACCGGGCTCACCCAGGGCGCGGACCCTGCGGGTCGTGGCCGGGCACAGGAATCGCCCGAACTGCCGTGAACCGCCACCGTCGCAGCCGGCCACGCTGGATGAGCCAGGAGACGGCCGCCTCCTCGACGAGGACGAGCAGCAGCCCAAATCGGCCGGCCCGGCCCGGCCGCCCGCGGAGTTCTCGTCGAGCCGCCGCAGCCCGCTCGCGGCTCCGTTCGGAGAACTCGCCTGTGACATCGTCGAGTTGCTCGAGCCGCACCCCAGAGCCGGCGACCCATCGGCCGAATGAATCGCCATCAAGGCCGCGATGGTCGATAAAGGTGGCGAACACGCGTCCGGGCGGCTCCAGAAAGCGCACCACCGATGCCAGCACGTCAGGCGCTTGTCGGACGAACATCAACGAGTCGAGTGCGTACGCTGCCGATCCCCCGATCTCCGCGGAACCAAGCTCTCCTACATCGAAATGAACCGCCGAGGAGACGCCCTCCGCTGCGGCGCGCCGGCGCGCTTCGGCAATCGCGCGCGGGGACGCGTCGATTCCCACGACCTGAGAGCCCGTCCGGCGATGAACGGCGATCGCCACCTCGCCGACGCCGCAGCCAAGGTCCACGACGACATCACGAGGTGACGGTTGCAGGGCCTCGACCAGTGCCGTCAGGTCCTGCGCCGTCGCGTAGCCGTGTACCGCCGGAGCGCCCGCGGCGCGTGCCGAATTCAGGAACGCTCGTCCGGCTGGGGTCGCAAGAATCCGATAGCTGAGGGCGAAGTAGCGCGCAATGACCACGTCGCGCCGGAAGTCCATCATGTTCGAGACGATCGGAGGTCCACATCGACCAGTTGCGCCGTGAGATGGGACACATCGCCCTCCATAGAAGAGCCTGAGGCTGCGAGGATGCCATCCGAGATCAGGGCCGTGCGGTCCTGCGTGTGAGCCGACGCCGCTCGTCGCGACGGGCCAGCTCTGCGAATGGATCGCGCCGATCTCGCCCGTCTCGCGAGCCGAGTCGGCGCGGGCGGCTGACCGCACTGCGGCCCTGGCTCCTGCCGAGCGTCTTCGGCGCGGCCCTGCTCGTGGCGATCTTCATCCTGGTCGGCGGCGCGGTTTCGTCCTCACCGTCGGGCCCGCGCCTCGCGCCGCCCGCGCTCGGTGAGGTTGCCGCGCCGGTCGTCATCCGGGAGTACGGGGACTTCCAGTGCCCGTCCTGTGGCGCCTTCTTCCGGACGATCGAGCCGAGGATCCGCGGCGTGTACATCACGACTGGAAAGGCACGCCTCGAATGGCACGACTTCGCCTGGATTGGCCCGGAATCGCGCGAAGCGGCCAATGCCGCGAGGTGCGCCCAGGCGCAGGGTCAGTTCTGGAAGTACCACGACCTGCTGTATACCAGGCAGGCGGGGGAAAACAGCGGAGCCTTCTCGAGGGACCGCCTCAAGGCCTTCGGCCAGGAGCTTGGCCTCGACACGCAGGCGTTCGATGCTTGCGTCGACGGCGGTACCTATGCCGGCGCCGTTCAGGCCGACTTCGGGCAGGTCCGCTCCCTCGGGTTCACGGGAACGCCGACCTTTGTCATCGGATCCCGCCGGGTCGTCGGAGCGCAGCCCTTCGAGGTCTTCGCCGCCGCGATCGAGGCGGAGCTCGCCGGCCGATAGACGGACACCGATGGACCTGGGCATCGAAGCGGCTGTCGCGTTCGCCGGTGGGGTCCTCGCGCTCCTCAGCCCCTGCTCCGCGCTTCTCCTGCCGGCATTCTTTGCCTACGCTTTCGGCTCGACCGGCCGCCTGATCTCGCGCACCGTCGTCTTCTATGTGGGCCTCGTTGCGGTGCTGGTCCCCGTCGGCCTGGGCCTCGGAGCACTCGGCGCCCTGATCCTCGAGCGGCGGACCGAGCTGGCGCTCGTCGCGGGCGTCCTGCTGATTGCGATCGGGCTCTATCAGTTCTCAATGGGTGGATTCGAGATTCCCGGCACCGCCGGCTCATGGCCCGTGTTGGCGGGGAGTCGGCCGCGGCGACGTTCGCGCTCGGCGCCGTCTATGGCATCGCCGGTTTCTGCGCGGGACCGATCCTCGGCGGCGTCCTGACGCTTGCCGGGACCTCCGGGGGTGCGCTGGCAGGAGGCGTCCTCCTCGCGGTTTACGCGGCAGGGATCGCGGCGCCCCTCTTCCTGCTCGCTCTGCTCTGGGACCGCGTCGGGACGCGTGGCCGGCAGCGGCTTCGAGGACGTGAGATCCGACTCGGGCCGTGGGTGCGGCATTCTTCGGTCGTCGCGTCGAGCCTTGTCTTCGTCGGCCTCGGGATCGCCTTCATCGTCTTCCAGGGATCGAGTGCGCTGAGCGGCGTGTACGCGGACCTCGGCGCGGCTGACCTGGCGATCTCGCTCGAGGCCGGCGTTGGGGCGCTGATCCGCGCCAATAGCATCATTTCGACGCTCGCCCTCGTCGTCGTGATCGGTCTGGCTGTGCGCGTGGCAGTTGGCGGGAGGAGACGAAGCCCGTGACGACCTGGATGCGAGATCACAGCGTCTCGCTTGCTCTCGCCGGGGCCGTTGCTGCGGGGCTCGTCTGGTATGGCCTGGCATCCGCAACAGGGCTGATCTTCCATTTCATGCCAGCCGGGCCGACGCTGGTTGCGGCATGGATCGTGCGCTCGGCGGTCGACCAGCCTCTGAGCCGAGGTCGGCGGGCCGCGCTCCTCGCGCTGGGCGCCTCGGTCGCGCTGGTGACAACCGTCGTCCTCGCCGCGCAGGGACGTCCCCTCGACGAGCCCGCGCTCACGGCGCTGGCCCTCGCGGGAGGGATGGGAATCGGCGCCTGGCTTCTTCGAACGCCAGCGGTTCCCGACGTGGGCCATCCCACAGTCGACTGACCCGCGCACCGGTAGGGTGCCGATATGGACATCTTCCGCCGCCTTGCCGGCTCCTCGACGTCGTGTGAACACGTTCAGGAAACGCCCCCGGAGCCTCTGGCCGATCGCTGCCAGGAATGCGGCAGCGGGTTCAACCTCCGACTGTGCGCCACCTGTGGCCACGTCGGATGCTGCGAATCGCAGCAGGGCCACGCACGTGCCCACGCCCTCGGCGAGGGCCACCCGGTGATCTACCAGATGCCTGCCCCTCGGGGCGTCAGGTGGGGCTACGAGGAACGAGCCTACGTCGGCTAGCGGACACGGCGATGCGGAGCTTTAGGCGGCCGGCCGGCTGCGGAGGCGGCTGCCGCCGTGGCTGCCGTGGTAGCGCTCAGCCGGCCGTCCAGATCGTCGTTTTGGGCGAGAAGGCGGCCCAGGCAAACCAGAAGTGGTCGCCATGGATGACCGGTTCGAGTCGTGTGCCCGCGAGCTCGCCGTCGGTCGCGATGCCGGCGACTGACCACGTCGATCCGGTCTCTCGATCGTGGATCGGCGAATCCTCGCCGCCCTGCCGCAAGAAGGTGAGGTGGCGGCCATCCACGGTCGCCTTGAACACCCCGGTCGCGCCAATGTCCTTGCTGCCGTCGATGTTCGGGCCGTCGAGCGCCGATGCGGTGCCCGGCGTCCAGAACACCACGATTGCGTCGCTGCCATTCGTCGCCGACGCGACGCCGACCTTCCGAAGCTCCGAGTACGGGAAGGCCACGGCG
>JBBQFS010000128.1:0-7107 GCA_038322255.1 Candidatus Limnocylindrales bacterium
GGCGCGAGGCATGCTGGCGTGGTCGATATGGATCCCGTCGGCTTCGATCCGAAGTGCGCCGGCCTCGAGATGATGGTTCAACAGCATCAGCCAGAGCGTGGGATACGGCTGGGCGCGCAACGGCCGGACCGGCCGGAGGCCGCCCAGGATGCTTGCGGCGACGACCGACCGGACGTCCTCCGGGGTATAAGCACCAGCGTCGCCCAGCCAGAGGCAGGCGAAGGCAGAGACGAGCTCCGACTTCAGCTCCTCGAGGATCGCCGCGTCCTCGCCGAGCGTCGTGTCCAGCGGCCGGCCAGCGTGGTCAGTGTCGGGCCCGAGGTAGTGGCCCACCTCATGCCAGGTCGTCTGCCGAAACGCGCCCTCGGGCGTGAGCTCCGGGTGGTGAATGGGCGCCATCGCCGCTCGCCAGCGCGCGGCGATCCGCTCGAACGGTCCCGGTGCCACCTGGAAGTTGTGGCGGAGGAGGATCTTCCGCCCGTACTTGCGGATGAGGACCGGGTCGTTCGGGAGGATCTCGGCGATCGGCCCGGTGCCCTGGCCGAACGCGGCCACGACGTCGTAGCTACCGACGGGGATGTCCGACGAGACGGTCCGATGACGCTCGATCGGCAGGGCATCCTCGATCCCCTGGAGGTAGTGCATGCGATCGCCCAGCTCCGAGGTCCCGGTCGACTCCCGAAGCAGGATGGCCAGTCCGAAGAAGGCCTTCGTTCCGAACAGCTCGTCGTCGTAGGTTTCATGGGCGCCGACGACCACGTCGAGGTGGTTGAAGGTTCCCCGCACCCACGCCGCGTCCCCCGCCTCGTTGTCGTCGGCCAGCAGGTCTCTCGAACGGAGGCGGAGGAAGGTCGCAAGGTCCGGGTCCTCGCCGCCGACTGCGGAGGCTGCCCGGTGCAGGTGCCCAGCGATGTCGAGGATCCGCTCCGGCCACGCGACGGAGTAAGGCACCGCGTACAGCTGATCCCCCTGGGGCGCCGCCGCGACGGCGTGGAGGTATTCGACGAGGCCCGGATCCAAGCCGGCCAGAACGGGGTAGCGACGAAGCGTTGCGAGGTCGCGCTTCAAGGCTGCAGGCGTGGTCCGTCGAACTACGGTGTGGCTGTCGAGGATCCACGCTCGGCGATCCGGCCGCTTGGCAAGGAAGACCTCGACCTCGTCGGCCGTGATGGCCCACGGGTAGACGTTGCGGCCCTGGGCGTACGGGTCGACCGGGAGGAACGGCAGCAGCTCGTTGTCGAGGGTGGTCGCGATCGGGCCCTGGTTCAGCTCGTAAAGCTCGAGCAGGTCGGCCGTCGCGGCCGGGCGTCCGAGCTGCTCGTGGAGCACCTGCAGGTTGCGTCGAGCGCGGAGCGCCTGGTGGTGCTCTGTCTCCTCGGCCAGGTCCTGCAGGGCCCTCCCGGCGGCAACGAGCTCGGCAACAGCAGACAGTTCGCCCGGGCCGAGGCCGCCCAGGTCCACGTCGTACCGGGTCGTCAGGACCTTGTCGAGGATCGGACGGGTGCGCGCCGGTCCCCAGTACCCACGAGGCAGGCGGACCTCGGCAGGCGGCAACATCGTCGCGACGATAGCGGAGGCGCGCGTTGGGCGTCGACAGTGGTCGCGGACCCGAACACGAGTCCTACACTCGGCGCTGATGACCACGATCAAACCGGGCCTCGAGCTCGCGGCTCGGGCTGCCACCGCGGAGCGGACCGAGGCGCTGTTTCGGAGCTCGGGCGCCTTGCGCGAGGGCCATTTCCTGCTCAAGAGCGGGCGCCACTCGGACGCCTACCTCGAGAAGTTCGCCGTCCTCTCCGATCCCGCGGCGACGAGCGAGCTGTGCGCCTTCTGGGCCGGGCAATATCGCGGCGCCGACAATCGTCCGACCGTCGATCTCGTCGCGGCACCGACGACCGGCGGCGTGATCCTCGCGTTCGAGACAGGACGGCAGCTCGGGACGCGGGCGATCTTCGCCGAGGAGGTCAAGGGCGAAGGCCCGCTGCGACGCGAGTTCCGGCGCGGCTTCCATATCGAGCCCGGAGAGCGCGTCCTGCTCGTCGACGACATCCTCACCACGGGGGGCTCGCTGCTCGCGATGATCCCGGCCGTCGAAGCGGCCGGTGGCGAGATTGTGCAATGCGCGGTGCTCGTCGACCGATCCGGGGGGCTGAGCGCCCTCACCTCGCCGGCGACTGGTCGACGCTACGGCCTAAGCGCCCTCTGGATCCTCGATCTCCCAACGTACGTGCCAGGCCCCGCGACGTGCCCGCGGTGCGCCGCCGGCAACCCCGTGCATGCGCCGGGGAGCACCGAGGCCGCCACCGCATGATGCCCGGCGACCCGGTTGGCTGGGGCGCCAGGCGATCGCTCGTGACTCGCCTTGCACCGACCCTCGCCGTGCTTGCCGCGGTCGTCGCGCTCGTCCTGATTGCTGGGCTCAGCGCCCCCCCAGCTTGCGCCTGCACGCCGACGGCAGCGCCGCTCCCGCCATCGCCGGTCGATGGCGTGGTGGTCGCCGTCGACTCGGCCGGCCTCGGGCAGGTAAAGGCGTTCACGCTGCGCCTGCCCGGCGGCTCGACGATCCTGTTGACGTTGGGGACCCTCGAGAATGCCACGGAGTTTTCGCCCAGCCACCTAAGCGAGCACCAGGTTACGAGCCAACCGATCCGCGCCTTTTACCGCCTGGAGGACGGCAAGCCAGTCGTCTACCGCCTCGACGACGCGCCGCCCTAGGGTCACCGAGATGCTCGCTCAGCGTGATCTCACTTGACCGCATCAAGAGCGGCGATCAGTTCGGCGTCGGAGAAGATCAGGTCGAATTCGTTCCGCACGATCCCCTCGCGATCAACCACGAACACTGTGGGCTCGTTGAAGAGATGCCATTCGTCCGTTGCAGCCGTGGGAACCAGATTGCCGGTCGCGTCAAGCTCGGCCTCGAGGGAGCCATTCACGAGGCTCAGGCGGTATGGCTCGACGTTGATAAATGTCACGCCTGGATACCTCTCGGGGAAGGGCTTGACTCGATCGAGGGTTGGGCCGCATTGGGCGGTCTTGCAGAACTTGGGCGTCGCGAATATGACCACGAATGGCTTGTGGGCGGCGAGCGCCTGATCGACCGAGGTCTGGTAGAACGCCGGATCGGGGGAAGGGTCAGTCGAGACGTGGGTCGGGTCGCCGCCAACATCGGCGAGGGTCGGCGTCTTCGAAGCCGGAGCGCGATCGCCGACCTTCACGACCGGTGAGCTGGGCTGGACGTCGAACGTGAGCCGCACCGAGACTGGCGGGACGCTGGCGACAGCCGTCGTGACCTCGGCGCCGTATCGGCCGGCCTCCGGAAACGGCGCGTTGATCACGTAGATCCCACGCACGTCCTGGATCGCCCACACGAAGGCGCCATCGACGGTTGCGATCGCCTTGTTGGGGTCGCGCCCGAGGTCGAAAAGAGCGACCTTCAGGCTCCGATCGAGCGCTCCGATGGGACGTCCGGATGGGTCGAGGAGCGCGAACATGAAGCGATTGGGGCCACAGACGAGCAGGCCCTGCCCCGGGATCAGGACCGGCACGATCTGCGGTGCCGTCGGGGGCGGGGCCCAGCCGGCGAGGTCGTCGGGCACCGTCGGCGCCGTCGGGCAGGCGAGAGAAGCCGACCCCGTCGGGCCACTGGCAGGGGCGCCCGTCGAGGCACGGCCTGGGCCGCAGGCGGCCATGACCAACGCGATGGCGGACATGAGGACTGCGAGTCGAATCGAACGCGGAGGGATCTGGGAGGCCACGGCCAAAGCCTACCCGTAGGCCGCGGAAGGCGGTGCCGCTCGGGCGGCTAGAATCCGCCCGCACCACCCGGAGGACCCGTGACCCGCTTCCAGCGGCTCGCCGCCGCGACCGTCGCCGCCTCGTTCGTGCTCGTCGTGATCGGCGTTGCCGTGCGCGCGACGGATTCCGGCGTCGCGTGTCCGCACTGGCCGGGCTGCTTCGAGGGCCAGTTCCTGCCAGGCCTTGCCGCCGACTCCCACGTCTGGATCGAGTGGCTGCATCGAACCGTAGCCGCCCTGATCGGCGTGCTCATCGTCGGGATGGCCGCGCTGGCGGTCCTCGACCATCGCGACCGCCGTTCGATCCTGTGGCCCTCGGTCGCGGCGGTGCTCCTCGTCGGATTCCAGGCCTGGCTCGGGCGCGAGACCGTCCGCCTCGGCAACACCGGCGAGTCGGTTACCGCCCACCTGGCGGCTGCGATGGCCCTCGTCGGGCTGCTCGTGTACCTCCTCGTGCGCTCGTCATATCCGGCGCGCCTCGCCGGGAGCGGCAGCCAGCGCTTTACGTTGCTGGCCGCCTTCGCCGCCGCCGCGACGTTCGTGCTGCTGCTCTTCGGGTCCAACGTCACGGCCCGGGATGCCGGCCTCGTGTTCGGTGACTGGCCGCTCATGAACGGGGCCGTGGTTCCGGCTGTCCCTGAGGGCCGAGCGGATCTCGCCGTCCTGTACGGAGCGCAAGCGCTGCACCGGTACGTGGCGGCCGTGGTGTTCCTGATCCTGACCGCGGTCGCATGGATGGCCTGGCGCGGACGCCGGGCGCAGCCCCGCATCGCCCGCCTCGCTCTCGCCATCCTCGCCGTGTACACAATCCAGGTCGGCGTCGGCGCGCTCTTGATCGCGACCCAGCTTGCGGCGTGGGCCCAGACGCTCCACGTCGGGCTCGGGGCGCTGGTCTGGGGTGGCACGGTGGCGCTGGCGGTCGGGGCGTATTACGAAGCGAGAATCGCTGCTCCCCTCGAGGCGCCGGCTGGCAGGGGTTCCTCGACCCCGGAGGACGGCACCGGCGCCGACGGCCGCCGCGAGACGCTCCGCGATTCCGTCCGGGCCTACGTCGCGCTGACGAAGCCCCGGATCATCGAGCTGCTGCTCGTGACGACCGTGCCGGCGATGGTCCTCGCGACGCGCGAAGTCCCGGGCATGCCGATCGTCGATTGGGCCTGGCTGACCTTCTGGACGTTGACCTGCGGCACGCTCGCGGCCGGGTCCGCGAACGCCATCAACCAATACCTCGAGCGCGATATCGATGCGCACATGGCGCGGACGCGTCGCCGGCCGCTGCCGGCCAACGAGGTCACGCCGGAGCGGGCGGTCGTGTTCGGGATCGTCCTCGGCGCGGTCTCGGTGGGGCTGATGGCCTGGACCGTGAACCTCCTCGCCGCGTTCCTGACACTGCTCGCGATCGGCTTCTACGTCGTCGTGTACACCATCATGCTCAAGCGCAGCACGCCCTCCAACATCGTCATCGGCGGCGCCGCCGGCGCGCTCCCGCCGGTCATCGGCTGGGCGGCGGTCACGGGCAACATCGGCTTGCCGGCGCTGCTCCTGTTCCTCGTCGTCTTCTACTGGACGCCGCCGCACTTCTGGGCGCTGGCGCTGCGGATCCGCGGCGACTACGCGGCGGCCGGGGTGCCGATGCTGCCGGTCGTGCGCGGTATCGCCGAGACGAGCCGCCAGATCGGGCTCTACACGATCCTGCTCGTTGCGCTCACCGTCGTGTTCGGGGTCGTTGCCCGTATGGGGCTGCTGTACCTCGTCGCTGCGGGCGTGCTCGGCGCGATGTTCCTGTGGCGGGCGTGGGTGCTGTGGCGACAGGGGACTGCTCCAGAGGCCTCGACCGCCCAGGCGATCCGCCTCTATCGCTACTCGATCACCTACCTGACGGTCCTGTTCGCCGCGGTTGCGATCGATTCGGTGATCCGGCTCCCGTGATCGCGAGCGCCTCTAGACTAAAGCGGTCCCACGTTCGGCTCGGCTCGTGAGCCGCAACCCCACGCTGGAGTCCTGACGCCGATGCACCTGACCTTCCTGGGCGGCGCGACCACCGTCACGGGGTCTCGCTTCCTCCTGACCACCGAGCGTGCCCGCATCCTGATCGACTGCGGGATGTTCCAGGGCAGCCCCAACGAGACGATCCGGAATCGCGTGCCGCTCGGGTTCGAGCCAAAGGACCTCGACGCGATCCTGGTTACCCACGCCCACCTCGACCACTGCGGCATGCTGCCGGTGGTCGTCCGCGCTGGCTTCAAGGGCCCGATCTTCCTCACCAGCGCGACGGCCGAGCTCACCGAGATCGTCCTGCTCGACAGCGGCCGGCTCCAGGAGGAGTTCGCGAAGCGCCACTCGCGCTGGGAGCGCCGCCATGTGACGGAGGCCAACGCTGCCGGAGACGCCACGGAAGCGACGTACCGGGCGGCGCTCGAGGAGGCCCGCAAGGCCGAGTCCGAGGGCCACTTCCCGACGACGATCGAGCCGCTTGGGCGGGAACAACCGCCCGATCCGGTCGAGTCGCTCGCGTCGACCGGTGCCGTGTCGCCCGACGCGACCCCCTCATCCGAGGAGGGCGCGATGGACACGGGGAAACAGCCGGTGGATCCGGAGGTCGCGCTCCGCGAGCAGCCGCCGGAGATCCAGACCGATCTCGAGGCACCGCTCTACACCGAGGACGATGCGAAGCTCGTCATGCCCATGTTCCAGCCGCTTCGCTATGGCAGCGAGGTGCAGGTCGCGCCCGGAATCGTCGCGACGTTCGTCGACGCCGGCCACATCCTGGGCTCGGCGATCATCCAGCTCGTGATCCGCGAGACCGAGGGCGGCGAGCCGACGACCATCGTCTTCTCCGGCGACCTGGGACGGCCGAGCACGCCGATCCTCCGTGACCCGACCGTCATGACCGAGGCGAACTACGTCGTCGTCGAATCGACCTATGGCGGCCGCGAGCACGAGCCGTCGGAAGAGGCCGTCCGGCTGCTGGCGGAGGCGATCCGGGCCGTCTCCGAGGCGGCCGGTGTGCTGCTGATCCCGTCGTTCGCCATCGGCCGGACGCAGGAGATCGTCTGGGAGCTCGACCGCCTGATCGACCGCGGCGAGATCCCGCTGCTGCCGCTGTACCTCGATTCGCCGATGGCCACCCGAGCGTCGGACGTCTACCGCCGCCATCCCGAGTTCTACGACGAGGAGACGAAGAAGCTCCTCGCCAGTGGAGACACCCCGCTCGACTATCCGAATCAGACCATCACCCGAACGATCGACGAATCGAAGGCGATCGCGACCGCCGCCCGGCCGTACATGATCGTGGCCTCGAACGGGATGCTCA
>JBBQFS010000129.1:0-6945 GCA_038322255.1 Candidatus Limnocylindrales bacterium
TCTCGTCACGAGGACCGGGGTGTCGACGGGCGAAGTGGTCGTCGGTGATGTGAGCGCGAGTCAACACGTCCTGACCGGCGACACGATGAAGGTCTCGTCGGCGATGGAGCAGAACGCGCCGCCCCTCGAGGTGCTGATCGCGCAGCCGACGTACGAGATCGTGCGTGACGTCGTCGAGGTCGAGGCCATGGGCCCGATCACCCCGAAGGGGACGACGCTGACGACCGAGGCCTACCGGCTCATATCGGTACGGGAATCGTTGGATTCATCTGGCCAAGGGACCGGAGTGACCGCCCCAGGTCGGCGTGAGGCTCGCTACTGCCCGAACTGTGGCGAAGAGAACCCGGACGGCGCCCGTCTTTGCGGGATGTGCGGCTCGCCCCTCGACAAGGCCAATACGGCCCAGGAGAGTCGCAAGACCGTCACCCTGGTTTTTGCTGATCCCAAGCCCCGGACCGAATCAGGCGAGGCGCCAAGCGCTGAGGCGATGCGCGACGTGATGTCGAGCTACTTCCATGAAATGAAGCGCGCCCTCGAGCGGCACGGTGGCACGGTCGAGAAGTTCATTGGTGACGCCGTCATGGCCGTCTATGGGCTGCCGATCCGCCACGAGGACGACGCGGTTCGCGCGCTTCGCGCCGCACTCGACATGCAAGCGGCCTTGCCCGCCCTGAACGAGGAGTTCGCGGCGAAATGGGGTGTCCATCTTCTCAACGCCATCGGCGTCAACACCGGCGAGGTCATCGCGGGCGAAGCGACGCTCGGGCAGCGCCTCGTCACGGGGGATGCAGTGAACGTCGCTGCGCGGCTCGAACAGGCCGCGGGGGCAGCGGAGATCATCATGTGTCGCGGGTCTCGCACACGTGTGGAACCGAGAATCGGCGCCGGAGGGTCGACACCCGAAAGGAGGCACCGGTGCCGGCTCGCACCGGCAGGTATCTCGGTCAACGAGACGAACGTGGTCCCGACGTATCCAACACTGGGGATGATGCTGGTCGAATGGGCCGGCCGTGCTGGTCCTTAGAATGCTCAGTTCATGCTGAACCAGGGCTGCGGGCCGCGTAAATGACGAGTCACGTTTTTCGACGCTCGAGCGATCCGGCCCTGCCCGTTGCCGCCCGCGCGGAGGGCTCGACCATCTGGGACGCCGAAAGCAAGCCCTACCTCGACGCCGCGGGCGGTGCCGTCGTGGTCGGGATCGGGCATGGGCGGGAATCGGTAGCTCGCGCGATGGCCGAGCAGGCCGGGCGCGTCGCCTACGCCCACGGGACCGCTTTCACGACGGAGCCCCTCGAGCGCTACGCGACGGCCCTCGCGCCGCACCTGCCCCTCGACGACCCGGCGATCTATCCCGTCGCCGGGGGCTCGGAGGCCATGGAATCAGCGCTGAAGCTCGTTCGCAGCTATCACCTGGCGCGCGGCGAGACGGAACGATTGATCGTCATCGCCCGATGGGGGAGCTACCACGGCAACTCTCTGGGGGCGCTCGACCTGTCGGGCCGTAAGTCGCTCCGGCGACCATACGAGGCGTGGCTGGGGCGGTTCCGGCACGTCTCGGCAGCGTATCCGTATAGAGCCGGCGAGCCCGGCGCGAATGCCCTCGGCGATGCCGACGAGCTCGCGGCGGAGCTTGAGCGCGCGATCGAATCGGCCGAACCCGGGACGGTCGCCGCATTCGTGGCGGAGCCGATCGTCGGGGCGACGCTCGCCGCCGCGGTGCCGCCCGATGGCTACTGGCCGGCGGTCGCCGAGGTCTGCCGCCGCCACGGTGTCCTCCTTGTCGCGGATGAGGTCATGACGGGCTTCGGCCGGACCGGCCGCTGGTTCGGCATCGACCATTGGGGCGTGCGGCCGGACATCGTCGTCGGGGCCAAGGGCGCGACGTCGGGTTATTTCCCGTTCGGGTTCGTGGCGGCGTCAGGCGCGATCCGCGACAGCGTGCTGGACGGCGGCGGCTTCGTGCACGGCTTCACCTACTCGCATCATGCGGTCGGCGCCGCCGTCGCCGGCGAGGTCCTGCGCATCCTGGAGGCGGAGGACCTGATTCAGGCGAGCGCCGTCAAGGGCGCGCGGTTGCAGGCGCTCCTGCAGGACCGGCTCGGGGGGCATCCGAACGTGGGCGAGATTCGTGGGCGGGGCCTGCTGATCGGCGTCGAGCTTGTTGCGGATCGCGAGACCCGTGCTCCGTTCCCACGGACACAGCGCGTCACCGAGAACGTGCTGCGGGTCGCGCGCGAGTTGGGCCTGCTCCTCTATCCCAGCACGGGCCTCGCCGACGGCACGAACGGCGACGCGATCGTGCTGGGCCCGCCTTTCGTCGTGACCGAGACCGAGCTCGTGGCGATCGCGGAGGGCCTCGTCACCGCGATCGACCGCGTCACGAAGGCGGTCGCCTCGGTCGGGTAGCGCGGGTCCCCTTGGCTAACGCCGGCCCCGCGTGAGCAGCACGATTCCGAGGACCAGGAGCAGCAGTGGCAGCACGAGCGACGCCAGGTTCGGCAGCGCCAGCTGCGAAGCGCCAAGGGCCGCGAGGAGGATGCCGATCAGCGCCTGCCAGCCGATCCCCCCGCGGCGCGATCCTCGCACGGCTGCGATGAACAGGAAGGCGATCCCATAGCTCAGATTGCCCAGCCCGTTGAACTTCTGGCTCGTCAACGCCTCGACGAGGCCAGGGACCGAAGCGGCGGTCAGGAACGCACCCGCGTAGAGCGGAAAGATTCCCCGGCGCAAGACCCAGAGCAGCAGGAAGGCGAGCCCGGCGGCGAGCACGATGACGTTGCCCAGGCTGACGTACGCGGGGAGCAGGCGGTCGAGGAGCAGCAATCCGCCGAGCACGAGCAGAAAGATCCCGATCCACGGCAGCTGCGGCTGGCGGTCGTCCTCGGGGCCCCACTGCCAGCCGTAGGACCGGACCGGCCCGGGCTCCGGCGGCGGCGTCCCCGGCGGGACCGTGTTGCGCAGCAGATCCGGCTCGCGATCTGAGGTATCCATCCGATCTCCTCCCTTGGGTTGGCGGTTGGGCTAGAGGAGACTACGCCGGTGCGGCGGCGGGGTCGCCCGGCTCACCGGGATCGTGAGCATGTCCGGCGCCCGCTGCGGCCGCAAGATCCTCTTCGTCCTCGACGTGGCTGAACCCGAAACGCTCCGCGAGCCGGCCAAGCGGCCCCGGCGCCCACCAGTTCCAGCGGCCCAGGAGACGCATCGTGGCCGGCACCAGCAGGACCCGCACGATCGTCGCATCGAGCGCGACGGCGAGGGCCATCCCGACCCCGATGCTCTTGATCGTGATCGTGTCGGCCAGCGCGAAGGCGGCGAAGACCGTGACCATGATCATCGCCGCCCCGGTAATCACGCCGGCCGTTCTGGCCAGGCCCTCGGCAACCGCAACCGCGTTGTCGCCCGTGCGGCGGTATGACTCCTGGATTCGCGACAGGAGCAGGACCTCGTAGTCCATCGACAGCCCGATGAGGACCGCGAACATGATGATCGGGTTGCCGGCGATGGTGTAGCCGAGCGGCTCGAAGTTCAGGAGCTCGTGCAGGTTGCCTTCCTGGAAGATCCAGACGAGTGCGCCGAAGCTGGCCGACAGCGACAGCAGGGTCATGATCACGGCCTTGATCGGGATGGCGAGCGACCCGAAGAGCAGGAACAGGATGATTGCGGAGGCCAGCAGGGTCGTACCGACCGCCCACGGTGTTCGCTGCGCCTGGCTGATCAGGAAGTCCTCGCCGGTGGCCGCGGCGCCGCCGATCTGCATTCGCGCGATCGCGCCATCGAGCGGCACCGCGCGGACCGTCGAGATCAGCGCCGTCCCGGCAGGCTCCGACGACTTCAGTGGGCTGATCGCGTCCAGTCGCACGGTGTTGCCCCGGATGTACGCCTCGCGCAGGCGGACGATGCCTGCCTCGAGCGCCGGCGGCAGCGACCCGGCAGGGGCAGCGTAGAGCGCCGCGACCCGGTCGGTGCTCAGCGGCTGGCCGGTCGCGGGGTCGTGGATGCTGAACGGTCCTTCGACGCGATCGATCCCTTCGAGGTCCGCGAGGCGGGCGGCCAGGGCCGCCACCGCAGTGATCGACTCGGGGCTTGTCGGTGCCCACTTCGTGTCGGCCAGGATGATGATCGGCGTGGTCTCGCCGGAGCGAAACTCTGTCTGGAGCGCGACCCACGCATCCCGGCTCGGGACGCCCTCCGGGTAGACCGTCGCGTCCGGGACGCCCTGCTGGAGGCGCAGGAATGGCGAACCGAGGAGGAACAGGAGCGCCAGCACCGGCACGAGGACGGCGAACGGCCGCCGCATGACGCCGTGCGCGACCTGCTCCCAGCGCGATCGTCTCGCGACCTCAAGGGGGCCGCGGCGGATTCGGAGGCGGCGCAGCAGCCCGTTGACCGACAGCGCGTTCACGCGCGGCCCGAGCATGCCCAGGAGGGCCGGCAGGAAGGTCAGGCTGAAGAAGACCGAGGAGACAACGACCGTCGCCCCGCCGAGCCCGATCGAGCTGAGGCCGCTCGCCTGGAACCACAGCAGGCCGGACAGCCCGATCGCCACGGCGAGGCCCGAGAACAGGACGGCCTTGCCGGCCGTGCCCACCGCGCGCTCGACGGCCTGCTCGACCGTTCGGCCGCGGGCGAGCTCTTCCCGGAATCGACTCGTGATGAACAACGAGTAGTCGATGGCGAGCGCCAGGCCGAGCATCGTCGCGATGTTCAGGACATAGATGCTCATCTCGGTCTGGCGAGCCAGGAGATTGATCAGCCCGACCGAGGTTGGGATCGCGAGGCCTGCCACGAGCAGCGGCATGCCAGCGGCCACGAGGGAGCCGAAGACCAGGATCAGGACGAGCGCTGCGATCGGCAGGGATACGGTCTCCGCGCGGACCAGGTCCTTCTCGGACAGGCGCGCGGAGTCTTGCTGGATCGGGCCGAAGCCAGTGATCGCGACCTTGTAGCCGGCGGGGACGGCGGTGAGCGCGGCCTGCACCGGGTCGACGAGGTCGATGGAGCTGTCTTCGTCCACATCGAGGTTCACGAGGACATAGGCCGCGTCACCGCGTTCGCTGATGAAGCGCTGGTCGAGCGTCTCGGCATAGCCCGTGACCCCGGTCACGCCGCGGACGGCGAGCACCGGCGCGAGGGTCGTGGCGATCGCGGCCTGGAAGGCCGGCGAGGTGGCGTCGGCGTCGGGGTTGGTCGCCCGGAACAGCGCCACGAAGGCCGAGCGGCCGCCGCCAAAATCCGCCTCGAGTCGATCGGCGACATGGGCCGACTCCGAGGCTGGATCGAGCCAGCCGCCGGTCGTCAGGTTGTCGGCCGCGCCAGCCGCAAGCGACCCGAAGACACCGGCGGCAACGATGGCGAGCGCGACGATCCAGCGGCGGCGCCGGTACACGAAGCCGCCCCATCGGGTGAACATCAGGTTATTCAGCCCTCGGCTAGCGTGGCCTCGACCGACAGCTCGACATTGCCCGCGAGGGCACGCGAGATCGGGCAGCCATCCTTGGCCGCATCGGCAATCCGAGCGAAGGTCGCGGCATCGATTCCGGGCACGACACCGGTGACCTTGATGGCGCTCGACAGGATCGTCCAGCCCGCGTCGCGCTTGTCGGCCGTCACGTCGACCTGGACATCGAGCCGCTCCGCGATCGTCCCATTCTTGGCCAGCAGGTTCGAGAAGGCCATCGAGTAGCAGCTGGCGTGGGCCGCGGCGAGCAGCTCTTCCGGGCTCGTCCGGCCCTCGTGGGCCGCCGTCCGAGAGCCCCACGTGATCGGCATCCGCGAGAAGGCGCCGCTGGAGACGTACTGCAGCATCCCCGAGCCTTCGGTCAGGTTGCCGCTCCATGTGGCGCTGGCGTGTCGGGTCTCAGCCATCGATGTCCCTCCGTGCGATCGTCTTGATCATCCTCCCACAGGCACGCCCGTCCGGCGCCGGCGGCCGAGCGCGGCCCGGACCGCCATGGCGAGATCCCGATGTCGAGCGGTGCGTGGGAACGTCACGAAGCGGAGATCGGCGAAGTCACGGTGAGCAGCGAGTGCCTCGGCGAGCCCCGCCGCGAATCGTGGCTCCTCCATCGGATCGAAACCCGACTCCCACCAGAGCCCCAGGATGCGAAGGGTCCCGGCCGACCGATCGATGCGCGGCTCAATCCGACCCACGAGCCGGTCGCCGTACAGGATCGGCAGCACGTAGTACCCCCAACGCCGCTTCGACTCGGGGACGTAGACCTCCCAGATGTAGTCGAAATCGAAGAGCCGGCGGAGGAGGTCCCGGTCCCAGCACAGCGGGTCGAGCGGCGCGAGGAAGGCGACACAGGGCTCGGTTCCACCGGGCGGAGCGCCGTCGTCCACCTCGCGCGCCGCCCGCTCGAGGTCCGCGAGGTCCTCGCTGACGACGAAGCGCTGGCCGCGCAGCCCCTCGACCTCGACGGGCACGAGCCGCCCGGCGTCAATGAGCTCACCGCGCACCGCCGCCCGATCGGCGGCGTAGCCCGTGCCGCCGACCCAGAGCTCCTGGTTGCCGGAGCTCCCGAGCAGGCCATTGCCGCGATATCGCGAAAGCAGCCGGTGGGCCTGCTGCTCGCGTGTGGGCCGGCGTTCCGCGAGGACCTCGGCCGAGAAGAGGCGCTCCGCGAGGTCGTACACACGGAGGTTGCCCTCGCGCCGGGCGATGCCGATCGTTCCGACCTCGGCCAATGCCTCGAGGATCGCTCGCACCTGGTTCGTCGGTCGCCAGTACCAGTCGATCGCCTCGCGTGCGCCGACGTCGCGCGACAAGAGCGTGCCTCGCTGGCGAATGCGCTCCAGGAGCTCCGCGACCAGGGGCGCGTGGTCGTCGAAGGCCCTTGCGTCGTGGCGCGTCCGGGCCCGGTCCCAAACGTAGCGGTACAGCGGCAGCTCCGCGACTGGCACGATCGAGAGGCTCTTGTTGTAGGTCTCGTAGAGCCGGCGGTC
>JBBQFS010000130.1:0-6933 GCA_038322255.1 Candidatus Limnocylindrales bacterium
TCGCTGACGAACCCGGTCATCGCCTCGACCACCGTCGAAGGCGTCGAGGTCCAACCGGTTCCGCCGAGCTGGCGAGTCCGCTTCGGCGCTGCCTATACGGCCGAGCTCCAGGCCTGGATCTCGGGGCTGGAGCGCGGTGAGATCGTCGGGCCAAGCGCCTGGGAGGGCTACGCCGCGACGAAGGTGGTCGAGGTTGGCGTCGAGGCGATCCGCACCCAGCAGCGCATGACGATCGACTACATGGAGAAGCCGGCGCTCTATCGCTAGCGGCGCATCGGGCTCGAGTCTGATCCACCGAACGAGGAGACACCATGAAGGTCGCGCTCGACCCGTACATGTTCCGGACGACGCCGTTGCCGGAGCTTCCGGGCCTGGTCGCGGACCTCGGCTATCGATTCATCGAGCTGTCGCCTCGCGAGGACTTCATCCCCTTCTTCCGGCACCCGCGGGTCGACACCGCGACCATCCGATCGTTCAAGGCCGCGCTCAAATCGGCGGGCGTGAAGGTCAGCTCGCTCCTGCCGCTCTTCCGGTGGGCGGGCCCCGACGAGGACGAGCGGCTGGCTGCCGTCCGCTACTGGAAGCGCTCCATCGAGATCGCGGTCGAGCTGGGCGTGACGGTCATGAACTCGGAGTTTAACGGCCGCCCCGAGCAGGCCTCCATCTCCGAGAGTCAGTTCTGGAAGTCCATGGAGGAACTCCTGCCGGTCTTCGAGAAGGAGGGGATCCACCTCGCCCTCGAGCCCCATCCCGATGACTTCATCGAGGACGGCCTGGCCGCCGTAAACCTGATTCGGGGGATCAACTCGCCGAACGTGAGCTTCCTGTACTGCGCGCCACACACGTTCCATCAGGGCGGCAACATGGCCGAGATCATGAAGTCCGCAGGCGAGCTGCTCACCCAGGTTCACGTGGCCGACGGCTTCGACCACCGTGCGTCGTCCGGCCTCCGCTACATCACCAACCCGCCGGGCAACACGGTCCGCGTCCACCAGCACCTCGACATTGGCCAGGGCGAGGTCCCGTGGGAGACGTTCTTTGGAACCCTCGCCGAGCTCGGGTTCGACGGCATCATGACCGTCTGCGTCTTCGCCTGGGAAGAGCGCGCCCGGGCATCGAGCCAGCACAATCTGGCGCAGATCGCCCGGCATACCGCCGGGTGGCGCAAAGGACACTAGCCCAGGACGCGCCTCACCGGGCACGGCGAGTCGCGCGCCCCTCCGATCCCTTCGCCGAGGACGACATCACCGTTGAAACCTGACGTCGCGCGCCCCGGCCCCGAACCTGGCCCAACCGACAGCCGCCCGGTCGTCCTTGTCGTGGGCTCGGCGGCCCGCGACCTCACCAGTGCGGATCCCCGGGGCTGGCGGATCGGCGGCGCGGTCACCTATGGCTCACTCGCACTGGCGCGCCTCGGGCTGGACGTGCGCGCCCTCGTCGGTGCCGATCGAGCGGCCGCGGTCGCGTCCGAGCTCGACCTGCTTCGCGCCGCCGGCGTCGAGGTCGAGGTCGTGCCGCTCGCCTCGGGCCCGGTGTTCGAGAACATCGAGCGACCTGCGGGTCGCCGCCAGCGCTGTCTAGCGGTCTCGGCCCAGGTGCCGGTCGAAGCTGTTCCCGCTCGCTGGCCGAGGCTGTTCGATGGCGTGCTCCTGGGCCCGGTCGCCGGAGAGCTGGGCGACGAGTGGGCCTCGCTTGCCGAGGAAGGCACGGCGCGCGGCCAGGATCGGCGGCACGTCGCGCTGGGCTGGCAGGGCCTCCTGCGGGACCTGCGCGCCGGCGTTGACGTCCAGCGGCGCCCGCCCGAGCCCTCGCGGCTGCTTCGAGCCGCGACCCTGGTTGCTGCGAGCCGGAACGACTTCGCACCCGGGACGGACGCGGGATCCCTGGTCCCGCTTCTGGCCCCGGAGGCCACCCTCGTCCTGACGGAGGGCGCCGCCGGCGGAGTGGTCGTCGAGCGCGAACGGTCGGGGAGCCGCACCAGGGAACGCGCCTACCTCGCCAACCCGTCGGACGCCGAGGTCGATCCAACGGGCGCCGGCGATGTGTTCCTGGCCGCCATGCTCGCCTGCCGGCTCGAGCCCGCGTTGGCCTCCGATCCCGATGATGTTGCCCGATTTGCCGCGGCAGCCGCGACGCTTGCCATCGAGGCGCCCGGGCTGCTCGGGATTCCGGATCTCGAGGCGGTTCGACGCCGGATGACGCGCGCGCCGAGCCTCGCCAGCCGGCGCCCGAGCGCCGTCTCAAGCCGCGGCAGCGGCCGGCCGAGCCAGGCCTGACGCTCCGCGAGTCGCAGTGCGGCGGTTGCGGCCTCGATCGCGCCGGCCAGGTCAGCCAGCCGGTGCTCCCTGAGCTTTGCGACCTCGATCCAGGCCAGGGTTCCGATCGTTCCCCGGCTTGCCGCGAGCGCCACCCAGGCCGCCTCGGCGTCGCTATACCGGCCGAGGCGCCGCAGCAGCCGGGCCCGCTCGGCGAGCATCCGCGTCTCCGTCCAGGGAGCGTCCCGCCGGCTTGATTCGGCCGCGTCCCACGGCGCGGCGGCGGCGTATCGACCGGGCCGCCCGCCGAAATCCGGCGGGCGTCGGGGGGACCACCACGCATCGTCGTCCGCCCGTGACTCGCGAGCCGCGAGGCGAGCGCGCTCCGGCGCCGGTTCGAGGTACTCCCGCGGGCTCCGTGCCGGCGCCGCGGGACCCGTCACGGACAGCGCCACGTCGAGGCAGTCGAGTGCCTCGTCGTGACGACCCTCGCGCGCGAACGCCCGTGAGAGGCCCGCGAGGTCGCCCGCCGGCGCCTCGCGCCAGCGCTCGCCGTCCGCGTACCCGCGATCGACGTGGACGAGGAGCCGGGCCAGCGAGCGAACGTCCTCCTCGTTGTGGCGGACGACGTCGACAAGCGGGCCGGGCTCGCCGAAGCGGAGGAAGTCGAGGTAGCGCGATGGGATCTCCCAGCCGGCGACGTCCGAGTCCCGGCGCAGCCCGAGCAGCTCCCATTCGACCGAGGCGAGGCGGGCATCGGTCATCCGGTGGCGGAAGACGCGCCGGACCAGCGGCAGCAGGTCGAGGTGGCCGGCGTGGAGCGGGGGGTTGGACGCCGCCATCCGGTAGCGGGCGACGAGCAGCGGCCAGTCGAAGCCTCGCCCGTTGTAGGACACCAGCCAGCCGTCGCGCGGAATTCGCGACGCGAGCTCGGCGAGGAGCGCGGGCTCGTCGGCGTGATCGGGCAGGAGCAACTGGATCTGGCGGAAGAGGCTGCCCTCCCACCAGCCCAGGCCGACGAGGAAGGCGAGGGTGCCCGCGGCCGTGGCGAGGCCCGTCGTCTCGGTGTCGAGACAGAGCAAGGGAGCATCGGCCGGAGGCTGGCCCGGCAGCGCTGCAAGCCTGACGCGATCGACGGGCAGGATCGTCGTCGGCGACTCGACGAGGACGAACGATCCGAGCGGCGTGCGGACGAGCTCGCCACCGACCGCCACGGCAAGTCGTTCTGCGCCTATCGAGCTGGCCGTGGCCGCTCGAACGGCACCATCGCGCTTCGCGCCGCCATCGAGCCGGGCGCCGATGCCTGCCCGGAAGTTGGCAAAACGGCGCTCGAGCCCGACGGCGGCGGTCACGCCGGAATTTGCTCCAGCGCCGCTCCTGCCGCGACGCCTCGTCCGGCGATCAGCCCGGCGAGCAGCCGTAGCGCCAGGGCTTTGCCGTCGATGGTGGGATCCAGCCGCGGCCCGGTGCAGGCTGGACAGCCACTCTGGCAGCCGCATGCCTCGATGAGCGCTCGAGCGCCGGTGACGAGCTCCTCGTGGCGCTTGAAGAGGCGCTCCGAGAGCCCGATCCCGCCGGGCACCGCCTCGTAAAGGTAGATCGTCGGCGCCTCCGAGTGCGGCGATCGGACCTGGGTCACGAGGCCCAGATCACGCGGGTCGACCATCAGCAGGACGGCCGCTACGGCCTGGATCGCCCGTCCCGAGCCGAGCAGCGCGACGTCCAGGTCGTCCTTGCGCCAGCCGACCGATGCGCCCTCCGCGGTCAGCCAGTAGGCGGTCGTCTGGAGCTCGAGTTCGGGCAGGTCGATGGGGCCCCAGCCGACGTTCTCGTCCGTCCCGAACTTGAGCTTCTTGAAGAGCGTCACGAGGCTCGCGACCATGACTTCGCCGTGAATCCGACCGCCGCCCGTCGCCGCTTCGCTCGCGAACACGTCGAGCGGCTTGAGGGTCACGGCCCGGTTGGCGTAGGTGTAGTAGTCGACGTCGACGCGCCGGACGAATGCCTTGCGCTCGCCCCAGTCGAGCTTGTCGACGTGGTACTGGACGCTGTCGTGCAGGTAGATCGCCTGGGTGTGGACGAGGACCTGGGCGGAGAACAGGTCCGTCTCGCCGATGACCCGCGGCCGGTCCGGCGTCGTGTCGATGATCACGACGTTCTCCGGGGCGGCCGTGCGCAGGCTCACCTCGGACGCCGGGAAGTTCTCGGAGCTCCAGTACCAGCGACCGTCTCCGGCCTGCCGGACGTGGCCTTCCTCCCCGATGAATGCCAGGAGGTCGTCGACCGGGCCGGGCCCGAACACCTCGCCCGGCTCGAAGGGCCGCTCGAAGGTTGCACAGCGCAGGTGCGCCAGCAGCACGTGGAGGTTGTCCGGGTCGATCCGGGCCTCCTCGGGCGTGCCCTCGAGCAGGAACTCCGGGTGGTGGATGATGTACTGGTCGACCGGCGAGCCGGACGCGACCAGGATCCCGACGCTCGGCTCCTGCCGTCGCCCTGCCCGGCCGAGCTGCTGCCACGTCCCCGCCACGGAGCCCGGGTAGCCCCCGAGGATCGACACGTCGAGAGCGCCGATGTCGACGCCGAGCTCCAGGGCATTCGTGGAGACGACGCCCAGGATTTCGCCGTCACGGAGGCCGCGCTCGATCGCGCGGCGCTCGGTCGGCAGGTAGCCACCGCGGTAGCCGCGGATGCGCGAACGTGGGCCGAGGTGCTCCCGGAGTGACTCGCGCAGTCCCGTGAGGATGATCTCGACCCCGACCCGGGTCCGCCCGAAGACGATCGTCTGGCGCCCCGCTCGAAGGAATGGCAGGGCCCAGCGCTGGGCGTGTGTCAGGGCCGAGCCGCGAGCGCCGGTCGCGACATCCAGCAGCGGCGGGTCGACCAGCAGGACGTGCCGCGGCCCGGCAGGTGCCCCGTTTCGATCGATCAGCCGCGGCGTTCGGCCGGTCAGTTGAGCCGCGAGCTCGCCCGGGTTGCCGATCGTCGCCGACGAGCAGACGATGGTCGGGTTCGAGCCGTAGTGCGCGCAGAGGCGAAGCAGCCGCCGCAGGACGTTCGCGACGTGGCTGCCAAACACCCCGCGGTAGGTGTGGAGCTCGTCGATGACGATGACCTGGACCTGCTCGAAGAGCTGGAACCACTTGGTGTGATGCGGGAGGATCGCGGAGTGAAGCATGTCCGGGTTCGTGACCACCACCTGGCCGGCCGTCCTGATCGCCGATCGGATCGGCGCCGGCGTGTCCCCGTCGTAGGTCGCCACCGCGACCTCGAGCGAGCTGGCCCGGGCCAGACCCGCGAACTCCGCGACCTGGTCCTGGCCGAGAGCCTTGGTGGGGAACAGGAACAGCGCCCGCGCTGACGGGTCCTCGGCGAGGGCCTGGAGGACCGGCAGCGCGTAACAGAGCGTCTTGCCCGAAGCGGTCGGCGTGACGACGACCACATCCTGGCCGGCGTGGACGGCCTCAACGGCTTCCGCCTGGTGGCTGTACAGCGAAGTGATGCCGCGGTCCTCGAGACCATGGACGATCCGGGCGTCGAGCCACGACGGGAAGGGCGCCGTGATCGCGTCGCGAGCGGGCAGCCGGGCGTGGTGGGTCACGGCGGCTGCGAGCGACGGCTCTTCGAGGAGCCGGGCGAGGACCGCCTCCGTGCCGGCGGGAGCATAGGTGCGCACGGCCAGCCTCCGATAGAACGTCTGTTCGATTTGGCGAGTGTACGCACAGCGTCGAGCTCCCGTGTGCCATCTCTGCTGTCACAACCCCGAGCACGACGCCGAGCACGTCGCGCGTACGACGTCGAGTTGACACGCGCCCGACCGCGTAGCTACGCTCGATCGGATGCCCGCGTCCCCGTCGCCCCGGCCGGATCAGCCCGCGAGCGACCGCGCGGACACGCAAGCCCTGCCCCGGCCCGCGACGCCCGCCCCTGGTCCCGCGCCCACCGCAAGTGCCCCGACGCTGGATCCGGCGAGCCTGCCGATGCCGAGCCTTTCTCGCCGGCGCGTGATCACGGCGGGCGGAGTCCTGATCGCCGGGCTCCTGACCCTGAGCTTCGCTCGCCAGGTAGGCGAGGCAACGGCGGCGTCCGATCGGGCGGCCGAGCTCCGCGCCGTGAATGCCGCGCTCCGCGACGACGTCGCCCGGCTCGAGCGCGACCTCGGGCATGTCCAGGACATGCGCTTCATCCGCCTCGAGGGTCGATCGTTCGGGCTCGGCGGTCCCCGCGAGATTCCGTTCGCCCTCGCCGCGGGCGCGCCGCCCCTCGCCGCCGATGCACCCGGCTCGGCGTCGGTCCGCCTCGGCGCGGAACCGACGCCGGCGAGCCCGCTCGATGCCTGGCTCGAGGTCCTGTTCGGCGCGGGCCGCTGAGCCACGGAGCGGGCTCTCGCCCCCTGGGGAGTCGTCGCGCTAGAATGCCGCGCCGTGGCTGGGTAGCTCAGTGGTAGAGCAAGCGGCTCATAATCGCTAGGTCACAGGTTCGAATCCTGTCCCAGCTACCAATCGAGACCTCGTAACGTTTCGCGCCAATGCGAAACGCCCGCCCGCCCCCGACCGTCTGCGACGATGCAGCCAGCCGATCGGGTCATAGAGGGCCCGGGTGGGACCACCGTTATACTCGCGTAGGGGTTGCCGCACCGCCGGTGACCCGATCCTTTCGGAGGCGTTCTCTCTTGAATCCC
>JBBQFS010000131.1:0-6928 GCA_038322255.1 Candidatus Limnocylindrales bacterium
GGTGGAGGTGGCGGGGGTAGAGCGTGCCCCAGTGGATCGGGACGGCGGCCCGGGGGACGATGTCGCACAGTGCATCGGCGGCCGAGCGAGGCCCCAGGTGTCCAGGACCCAGGTGGGGGCCCCAAGTCCAGACCGGCAGAAGGGCGATGTCGACACTCCCGGCGAGCGCTCGCATCCCGTCGAACCGGCCAGTGTCGCCGGCGAAGTAGACGCGCGCGTCGCCGTCGAGAAGATAGCCAAGCGGTTCGGCCCGCGGGGCGCGCGGCGAGATCCAGTGGCGCGCCGGGACGGCTCGAATCGTCAGGCCTGCCACGTCGAGTGACTGACCGGCCGAGACTTCCGCGACATCGCCCCGAACCAACTGCTCACGATCGACGATGCCCCCGAGGCCGCGGGGCACGACGATCGCGGGATGGCCCGGCAACGCGGCGAGCGAGCGGACGTCGAAGTGGTCCGGGTGTCCGTGCGAGATCACGACGGCATCGACTTGTAGGTCGGCCGGGTCGGGCAGGGGACCGTGACGCTCCAACGGCCCGAGGCGCGCCCGGAGGAACGGGTCGGTCAGGATCCTGATGCCGTTGATCTGGATGAGGGTCGTGGCATGACCGAGGAAGTGGATTTCGACGCGCGCGGCCTCCCGGGTGTCGCGCGCTGGCTGCCGAGCGCCGCCGACGGGCTCTCCAGAGCGCCGGAGCTCTCGAGAGCCGCCCACGAGCTTCCTCGCACCGGTCTCAGGTCTCGTCGCGGACCACCGGATCACCCGCCCGACCCGGCACCCGCCGGAGCCGTGCGGGATGGCGCAGGAGCGTGACGAGCCCGCCGAGCATCGCGCCGGCGCTGGTCTCGATCAGGTCCTCCATCGTGTCGTCGTAGGTCAGGTCCATGCCCTTCGCGCCAAGCTTGAGGCCGATCCACTCGAAGATCTCCCACACGGCGCCCGTCGCCGTTCCGACGGCCGTGGCGAACGCCGCGGCTTCCCACGCGGTCTTCATCCGAGGTGCGGCGACCGCGCCCACGACCCCGGCGAGGAGCGCGCCGTTCGCGAAATGGATCGCGTCGTCGACATGGGCGTTCTGGTAGAGGCCGACGGCATTGCCACCGGCATCGACGAGCAGGGGCAGCGCGACGAGGAGATCCAGCTCCTTCGGGTAGGGCTCGGGCCGGCCGCGAAGACGCCAGAGCACTGGCACCAGGAGCAGCGTGCCGGCGTACCCGACGGCCCGAACCTTCATGGCCTTGCCCTGGAATCGTGGCTTGTCGGAGTTGACGAACGCATCCACAGCGAGGGCCACGATCGTGGCCTTCACGCCGGTGATCGCCGCAGTCCAGGCGACGTCCGACAGGGCAGGCGGTGGCGGTGTGATCTTCGAGCTCACCGCGACATCGTCTCCGATCGGTCGTGCGCTCGGCCGTATACGGTGACCGAACGGTCGATACGGCCGTGTCTCACGCGGCGATGGAGTGCGGTGGCGGCGCAGCGGCTTGGCGGCGCATCAGGGCGGCGGGCGCAGGGCGGCTCGGCGCAGAGGCGCTGGTCAGGCCCGCGAGCCGTCCGGCGGCCCCATCGGGGTCATGAGCTGGAAGTAGTTGTTGTCGGGATCGGAGAATGTTGCGATCCAGGAGCCGGGCTCTTGCTCGAACGTGTACGGCTCGCGAACGACCGTCGCGCCCGCGGCCTTGAACCGGTCGAAGTCGGCCTGTACGTCGTCAGTTTCGATGTTGAGGATCAGCCGGCCCGGCTGTTCGTTCTGGCCATTTACCTCGCTGTGCGGCCCGACCGTGATCGCGCCCGTGCCGATCGACCAACCGGTATAGCCGCTCTCGTCGTCCTTGAAGGCCGGCTCGCCGAACAGCTTCGTGTAGTACGCCGCCAATCGACCTGGGTCCGCGGACCCGATCAGCACGCTGTTGAAGTTCATCGGGGTCTCCCGCTACGACCGCTCATGGACCCAAGGGTAGGCCGAGCCCGGCCCGGGGGCGCGGCAGGGCGCCTGTATCATCCGACGGTGAGGATCCTGCGGGCGGCCGAACCGGTGCCCGAGCGGCCAGCGGCGCTCAACTGAGGACGCCGACCCGGCCCCAGCGGGGTCCGCGTATCGCACGCACGGTCGAGCGACTCTCGAGCCGCGGGCTTCCCTACGCGCCCGGCGATCCGGAGACATCGATCGTCGCGGAGCTATTCAGCGTCGAGCGACTCGAGCAACACGCCGAATCGCTGGCGGCGGCCCAGAAGGTCACCCCCGGCCCGCAGGGCGGGCGGTCGATCATGCCCCGGCTCGCGGACAACGGCCGCGTCCTGCTCGAGGCGTACCGGACCCTCGCCGGGACGATCCGCGAAGAGCGTTCGATCACGCCCGCCGCGGAATGGCTCGTCGACAACTTCCACATCGTCGAGGAGCAGCTGCGCGAGATTCGCGACGACCTCCCGGACACGTACTACCGCGAGCTGCCGAAGCTGGCCGCGGGTCACCTCGCTGGCTACCCGCGCGTCCTCGGGCTGGCCTGGGCCTACGTCGCCCACACGGACAGCCGCTTCGATGCCGAGAGCCTCCGCCGAATGGTGACGGCGTACCAGCGGGTCGAGCCGCTGACGATCGGCGAGCTGTGGGCGATCGCGATCAGCCTCCGGGTCGTCCTGGTCGAAAACCTCCGACGAACCGCCGAGCGCATCATCCGAGCCCGCGAATCGCGGGTGACCGCGGACACCTTGGCGGATCAGCTGCTCGGCCTGGGCGACGACAAGCGCGTCGACCCCGCGGGGGCGCTGGCGAAGCTCACGGATCTCCGCCTGTCGACCGCGGCGCGGGTCCAGCTGTTCCAGCGGCTGCGCGACCTGGATCCGGCAGCCACGCCCGCGCTGCCCCTGCTCGAGGAGCTGCTCGCGGCGGAGGGCACGAGCGCCGAGGAAACCGTTCGCCTGGAGCATCAGCGCCAGGCCGAGATGAACGTGACCGTGCGGAACGTGATCACGAGCATGCGGCTGCTGTCGTGGTTCGACTGGGCTTCGTTCGTCGAGAGCACGAGCCTCGTCGATGCGGCCCTGCGCGCCTACGAGCTGTTCCCGGCGATGGATTTCGCGACCCGCGACCGGTACCGCCATGCGGTCGAGAAGCTCGCCCGCGCATCGGACCGGGTGGAGGTCGACGTCGCCAGGGCGGCGATCGATGCGGGACGTGCCGCCGCGGCGAGGGCGCCTCGAGAGGTGCCCCATGAGGCCGATGTCGAGGCCGCCGTCGAGGCCGCCGATGCCGGCACGGCCGTTGATGGCGATCGCGCGGCGGCAACCGAGCGTGAGCGGCTGCTGGACCCTGGGTATCACCTTATCGGCGAGGGACGAGAGGCATTCGCGAGCTCCCTCGGCGTGCCCGAGCGCTTCGCCGACCGCCTCCGCCGGGCCTGCTCACGGTCGGCTCGGGTCTACGTTGGTGCCGTCTTCCTCGTGACCCTGCTGGTTGTTGCCGTGCCGATTCTCGCCAACGTGGCGCGCGCAGCCGGCGGCGCGGCTGGTGCCTGGCCGGCGCTCCTCCTGATCGCGTTGCTGGCATTCGGTCCGGGCTCAAATCTTGCCGTCGCACTTGTCAACCGTTTCGCGACGGGCGCGCTGGGACCGACGCGATTCGCGCGACTGGAGCTGAAACAGGGCGTGCCGACCTCGATGCGGACACTCGTGGCCGTCCCGACCCTTTTCGTCAGTCGGGATGATGTCGAGGAGCAGGTCCGAAATCTCGAAATCCACTACCTGAGCAACCCGGACGGGGACGTGCGCTTCGCGCTGCTCTCGGACTGGCGCGATGCGCCGACCGAGCGCCTGGATGACGACGACGACCTCCTGTCCGCGGCCTCCACCGCGATCGAGGACCTCAACGACCGGCACGGCGCCGCCCAGGACGGTGGTGCTCGCTTCCTGCTGTTCCACCGCGCACGGCGGTGGAACCCGAGCGAGGGCCGCTGGATGGGCTGGGAGCGGAAGCGGGGCAAGCTCCACGAGCTGAACGCGCTGCTGCGGGGCTCGCGAGAGACGGACATCCTCGCATCGGGTCGGGCCTTGTCGGTCGCGCCATCGGGCGTCCGCTACGTCGTGACGCTCGACGCGGATACCCGTCTGCCACGCGGCGCCGTCAGCCGCCTGGTTGGGACGCTGGCCCATCCCCAGAACCGGCCGGGGTTCGACACGGGCGCCGGTCGGGTCAGCCGCGGCTACGCCATCCTCCAGCCGCGGATCACGCCCACGCTGCCGGCGGAGCGCGACGCCTCGCCATTCCAGCGAATCAGCTCCGGCCCGGCGGGCATCGATCCATACGCATCGGCCGTGTCCGACGTCTACCAGGACCTCTTCGGCGAGGGCAGCTACACCGGCAAGGGCATCTACGACATCGACGCTTTCGAGGCGGCGCTCGCCGGCCGGGTGCCGGAGAACGTCCTGCTGAGCCATGACCTCTTCGAAGGGACGTTCGCGAGGGCGGGGCTGGTCACCGACGTCGAGCTGTTCGAGGAGTTCCCGTCCAACTACCTGCAGTCGGCCGCGCGGGAGCATCGCTGGGCGCGCGGGGACTGGCAGCTCCTGCCCTGGATCCTTGGACTGTCCCGCGATGCGGAGGGCCGGCGGGCGAACCCGAACATCCCCGGGATCGCCCGCTGGAAGATGCTCGACAACCTCCGCCGGACGCTGTCCCCGCCGCTGACCGCGGCGACCTTGGTGGCGGCCTGGGGCCTGCCGGCGGTTTCGGCAGCGGTGTGGACCATGTTCGTGCTCGTCGCCATGCTCCTGCCGGCGGCGATCCCGGTCGCGGGCGGGCTCCTGCCGCGGCGGGCTGGGATCTCGAAGCGCAGCCACCTCCGGGCGGTCGCATCGGACGTGTCCCTGGCCACCACCCGGATCGGTCTCGAGATCACGGTGCTGGCGCACCAGGCTGCGCTGATGGCCGACGCGATCGCGCGAACGCTCGCGCGACTGATCATCACGCGGCGCGATCTGCTCGAGTGGACGGCCGCCTCTCAGACCAAGGGCGTCCTCGGGCTGGGCCTGGCCGGGTTCTACCGGCGCATGGCCGGCGGTGTCATCGTCGCGCTTGCGGCGGCCGTCCTCGTTGTCGTGGTGAAGCCCGCGGCGCTGCCGCTCGCCCTGCCGTTCCTCGCGCTCTGGGTGCTCGCGCCCGCGATCACGCGCCAGCTGAGCACGGCCCCGCTGGCGAGGCCCGGCGACCAGCTCACGCGGGCGCAGGCCCACGAGCTTCGCCTGGTGGGACGTCGGACGTGGCGCTTCTTCGAGGCCTTCGTCGGCGGCGAGGACCACGCTCTCCCGCCGGATAACTACCAGGAGGAGCCCGAGCCGGTCATCGCCCATCGGACTTCGCCGACGAACATCGGCATGTACCTCTTGTCGGTCCTGACCGCGCGTGACTTCGGCTGGATCGGCACGCTCGACGCGGTCGAACGGCTGGAAGCGACGCTCGACACGGTCACTGACCTGCAGCGCTACCGCGGCCACCTGCTGAACTGGTACGACACCCGGGATCTGAAGCCACTCGAGCCGCAGTACGTCTCCTCGGTCGACAGCGGGAACCTTTCGGCCGCACTGCTGGTCGTCGCGGACGCCTGTCGCGAGCTGATGGAGCGGCCGATCCCGAACGCGGCCGCACTGGCGGGCATCCGTGACGCGATCGACCTCGCCCGACTGTCGGCGGTGGGAACCAGCGACGAGCGACGGACGCATACGACCGGGCGGCGAGTCCTGCTCGAAGCGCTCGGAGCCTTCGACCCCCGGCCCGACACCGCCCCGGGGGGCAACGGGACGTCGGTTGGGGCAGACGGGACCGCGCCGGTGGGTGGCGCCGGGAACGCGGTCCCTTCGGAGGCCTGGGCCACCGACCTCGCGACCCTGGCGGGGAAGGCCCGCACCCTCGCCGACGTGGCCCGGGCGTTCACCGCCGAGCGAGGCGAGGGTGTCGGAAGCGAGCTCGTGGCGTGGGCCGAGACGGCGGTCCGGACGATCGAGAGCCACGCTCGTGATGCCGCGCTAGGCGCGGAGCCCGCGCCCGCCTCGAACCGGGCGCCCACGAATGGCACGGAGGCGCGGCCCGAGGCGCGGGCCGAGCCGGGCGCCGAGCCGGGCGCCGAGCCGGGGCCCGAGCCGGGCGCCGAGCCGGGCGCCGAGCCGGGCGCCGAGCCGGGCCTGCCCTTTGCGGCCCGTCTCATGGTCCTCGCCGACCTTGCCCAGCGGCTGTTCGACGAGACCGACTTCAGCTTCCTGTTCGACCCGACGCGGAAGCTCTTCTCGATCGGCTACCGCGTGGCTGACGTCTCACTCGACCCGAGCTACTACGACCTGCTCGCGTCCGAAGCGAGGCTGACCAGCTTCCTCGCGATCGCCAAGGGCGACGTGCCCGCCGAGCACTGGTTCCGCCTCGGCCGTCCGCTGACGCCGGTGGGACGCGGCTCGGCGCTCATCTCGTGGTCGGGCTCGATGTTCGAGTACCTCATGCCGGCCCTGGCCATGCGTGCTCCGGCCGGAAGCCTGCTCGAGCAGACGTACACCCTCGTGGTCGATCGCCAGATCAGCTACGCCACCGAGCGGGGCGTTCCGTGGGGCATATCGGAATCGGCGTTCAACGCCCGCGATCTCGAGCGGACCTATCAGTACTCCAGCTTCGGCGTCCCGGGCCTCGGGCTCAAGCGCGGCCTGGCCGAGGATCTCGTCATCGCGCCGTACGCCACGCTCCTCGCCGCGATGGTCCGGCCGGTGGCGGCCGTCGCGAATCTCAAGCGCCTTGCGGCGGCCGGTGCGAACGGCCGCTACGGGCTCCACGAGGCGCTCGACTACACCCCGCCGCGCGTCCCCGAAGGCGCCACGGTCGCCGTGGTGAAGAGCTACATGGCCCATCACCAGGGGATGGCCCTCGTGGCGATCGACAACGTCCTCAACGACAGC
>JBBQFS010000132.1:0-6920 GCA_038322255.1 Candidatus Limnocylindrales bacterium
TTCGCCGACGTGACCGGCTCGACCGCTCTCGGCGAGCAGCTTGACCCGGAGACCCTTCGGGCGGTGATGGGCCGCTACTTCGCGATGATGAAGCGCGTCATCGAGGCCCACGGCGGGACAGTCGAGAAGTTCATCGGCGACGCCGTCATGGCCGTCTTCGGGATCCCGATCGTCCACGAGGATGACGCCCTCCGGGCGGTACGGGCAGCCGAGGAGATCAAAACCGAGCTCGCCGCGCTCAACACCGAGCTCGAGGCGAGCCGGGGCATTGCGATCCGCTTCCGGACCGGGGTCAACACCGGCGAGGTAGTGGCCGGTGACCCGGCGACGGGCCAGACCCTCGTGACCGGCGACACGGTCAACACGGCGGCAAGGCTCGAGCAGGCGGCGCCACCGGGCGAGATCCTCCTCGGCCGCCTGACGTACCAGCTCGTCCGCGACGCGGTCGAGGTCGAGCCGCTCGAGGCGATTGCGGCCAAGGGCAAGGCCGAGCCGCTTGGGGCATTCCGGCTCGTGGCGGTCCGCTCGGGCGCTGCAGGGCATGCCCGGCAACTCGATGCGCCCCTGGTCGGGCGGGAGCGGGAGCTGGCGGTGCTTGCGGGGTCATTCGGCCGAACAGTCGCCGAGCGGAGCTGCCAGTTCTTCACGCTGCTCGGGACAGCCGGCGTCGGCAAGAGCCGCCTCGTCGCCGAGTTCACGACGAGCGTGACGGCCGAGGCCCTGGTCCTGCGGGGCCGCTGCCTGTCCTACGGCGAGGGGATCACCTATTGGCCCATCGGGGAGATCGTCCGGGCGGCCGCCGGGATCGACGAGGCCGACACCGCCGAGGCCGCCAGGGTCAAGATCCGGGCGCTCCTCGAGGGCGAGCGGGACGCCGACGTCCTCGCCGCGCGGGTCGCCGCCGCGATCGGCCTGTCGAGCGAGCCGGCCCCCCAGGAGGAGCTCTTCTGGTCCATCCGGAAGCTCCTCGAGCACCTCGCCCGAGAGCGCCCGCTGGTCGTCGTCGTCGAGGACATCCACTGGGCCGAGCCGACGCTACTCGACCTCCTGGAGCACATCGCCGACTGGAGCCGCGACGCGCCTCTCCTGCTGCTCTGCCCGGCGAGGCCGGAGCTCCTCGATGTGCGACCCAGCTGGGGTGGTGGCAAGCTCAACGCGACGACCGTCCTCCTCGAGCCGCTCGGGTCCGATGCCGCGGCCAAACTCATCGCCGCCCTGCCCGGCGGCTCGGTCCTGCCACCGGCGGTCGTCGCCCGGATCCAGGCAGCGGCCGAGGGCAACCCGCTTTACGTCGAGGAGCTCTTGGCGATGCTCGTCGACGACGGCCGCCTCGTCGAGGGCGCCGATGGCAGATGGCAGGCCGGGCCGGACGTCAGCGACGTCTCGATCCCGCCGACGATCAGCGCGCTTCTGGCCGCTCGCCTGGAGCGCCTCGCGCCGGCCGAGCGGTCGGTTGCCGAGCGGGCCAGCGTGGTCGGCCGGATCTTCGAGCAGGACGCCGTGACCGAGCTCACCGACGCGGCCCTCCGGCCAGAGGTCGGCCGGAGCCTGCTGGCCCTTGTCAGAAAGGAGCTCATCCGGCCGGACCGCTCCGAGCTGACCGCCGGCGAGGCCTTCAAGTTCCGCCACATTCTCATCCGCGACGCCGCCTACGAGGCCCTCCCCAAGGCCGAGCGGGCGGTCCTCCATGAGCGCTTCGGGACTGGCTCGAGCGGACGGCGGGCGAGCGCCTCGTCGAGCTCGAGGAGATCGTCGGCCATCACCTCGCCCAGGCCCATCGCTACCGGACCGAGCTCGGCGAGACCGGATCAGAGCTCAAGCGGCTCGGGGAACGCGCCGGACTTCGTTACGCGGCCGCCGCACGCGAAGCCTGGGCGCGCGAGGACCTCGCGGCGACGCTCGAGATGGCGTTGCATGCCGCCGACCTGCTTCCCGAGTCCCGGGAGCAGGGACTTGTTCTGGTGCTTGCACACGAGGCAGCGACCGCCGTCACCGGTAAGGATGTTCGAGCGGCCGTGGCGGAGCGCCTCCGTAGCGTCGCAACGTCACTCCGTGACGAGGTCCTGGGCGCCCATTCGACGCTCGTTGAAACCCACATCGCGATCGACGATGCCGCTGCGGACTGGCGCGCGGCAGCTTCGACGCTTCGTGACGTCGCACGGACCTTGCGGAACCACAATGACGACTTCGGAGATAGTCACGCGATGATGCTCATCGCTTGGCTTCGTGGGGCGGCAGGGGACGAGAACGCCGCTCTGGTGGCCGCGAGAGAGGCTCTCGCCGCCGCGCGACAAGCGGGCTCCGCCATCCAGATCGCACGATGCGAATTCGCTGTGTGCGCGTCGGTGACATTCGGCGCGACTCCCGCATTGCACGGGTTGAAGGAAATTCGAAGCATCGTGGCGGACGCAACCTCCAAGACTTCCCGAGCCTTGATCCACCCGCTCATCGCCGTCCTCGAGGCGTATCGCGGTAACGTCGACGAGGCAATGCGGGCCATAGATGAGACCGATGCCATCTATGACGATCTTGGTCGTGCGGACAAGCTCGGCACACTTCGTGGGTTCGCGCAGCTGTGGCTCGACCAGAACGTCGAGGCGCTCCAAACCTTTCGTTCGATCGACGCCGAGCTCGCGCGTGCCGGGAATACTTCGATTCGCGCCACCGTTGCGGCAATGTTGGCTGAAGCGCTTCGGCGAACAGGCAACGCCGACGAGGCACTTGAGAGCGCGAAGCTGAGTGCCGCGCTCGAGAATCCCGATGACATCGAGAGTGGGCTCTGGTGGCGGTCAGTCCAGGCAAGGATCTTGTCCGACCGGGGCTCGAATGCGGAGGCGGAGCATCTCGCCCGCGAGGCTGTTGCTCTAGCAGCGCCGACACAGTGGCCCGAGCGTCGGGGAGTGGCGGCCCTCGATCTGGCTCGCGTGCTCTTTGCCGCCGGTCGGATTGAAGAAGCGCGTCCCGCGGCGCATGAAGCTCGACGTGCCTTCGAGGAGAAGGAGCTCCTCGCGGGCACGCGAATGGTTGATGACGTGTTGGCCCAACTGTCGTCGGCCGAGACCCTTTAGCTGGGCCCGACACGATGACTGCCTCGTTCAAGCAAGCTCGTTGCGGTCCGGTCCTCGTCCTCAAGGCGCCAGATCGGTTCAGCCGGACGTTCACCTACGACGCCAGCACAGACACGCTGTTCGGGGCGCTCGATGACGGTCCCGCCACCTGGTACCGCGACTGACGCGGGCTCCGCATCCTCGCCCTCGATCCCGCGTCCCGGGCGGCCGATAGACGAGCAACGGGCGACCGACTGCTCTGCATTCCCCTTAACGCCGTCGCGTCTCGATCCGGCTTAGGCTGGCCAGATCAGCGGCGGGCGACCGGGGCCGTTCTGTGCTCCAGGAGAGCGCTTTCGGAACAGCCCATAACAGCCCAGCGCACGGTGTGTACGTCGGCGGACGGTAGGCGAGCAGCTTGAAATCGGCTGGGAGTGATCCCGTGGGAGTTCGAATCTCCCCTCCGGTACCGGGTGCAGTCTGCCATCCAGCTCAGCGAGCTCCGGGCGTCGCAGCATCACCGGTTGCGGGAACCTGAGGGGTGCTTTCGGCGCTCGCGATGTCCAGCAGCGAGGGCACGGTCACGAACGTGTAGCCGCGATCACGGTACCGGTGGATGATCGCCGGAAGGGCGTCAGCCGTGTTCTTGATGGTGTGCATGAGAACGATCGACCCCGCCTGGCCACGGACTGCCCGGGACACAATCGTGGGGGCGCTGACCCCTGTCCAGTCGTGAGTGTCAACGTCCCACAGGATGATGTGGCTCTCGCCCGCGGCCCTCGAAGCGAGGCTTGTCGCGGCGTCCCACTCCTCGTAAGGCGGTCGCATCACCGGAAGAAGCTTCAAGCCCAGCTCGCCCAGGACTCGCTCGTCATGAAGGAGCTCGGCGAGCTGGGCCTCGTAGCACTGCCCAGCCAGGGACATATGGCTGTACGTGTGATTTCCAATCGGATAACCAGCCGCGGCAACCCGTCGCCAGACATCCGCGAACCGCTCGACGGACCGACCGGTCGGGAAGAACGTCGCGGTCGCATGTTCGCGCATGAGGGTCCGGACGATCTTCAGCGTGCTCTCCGCACTCGTCCCATCGTCGAACGTCAGGGCCACGACCTTCTTCGTGCGCGGGCCGTGCGAGATGACGATCGCGGGCACGAGCTCGGCCGGTGCGGGGGCGCAGCCAATGAAGGAAGGGATCGGACTCGGCGAGGGTGCCGGGGTCGTCGGGCTTGGAATGGCGGTCGCCGTTGGCACGACGGCGACGGCGACCGCGGTCGGCTCAGGAACCGAGGACTCGGCGGGGCGGATCGACCATCCCCAAGCGGCCACCGACGTGATGACGATGATACCGACGATCACTGCCGACATCCGCAGGAGGCGCTTCCGGCGACGCTGATTCGGCTGGATGATCACGAGTTGGCCATCCGAGAACGCGGGGTCCGCATCGCAGGATCGTAGCCCCGGCCCCATTGACGGGGCCTGCCTTTCAGCGAGTGAGCGCCACTCCGTCGCGATGCTGGAAAGCCTGCTCTGAAGGCCGTCCCTGGGGTCCCGCGTTGCCTGGGCGATTACAACCATTCGGCCGCCGGCACACCACCGCGGCCAGTCCCGCGCGCTCGACACGCGTGAATGCTCGTGTGTGTCTTCCGCAGTCTGCACACCTGACGAACTCGGAGTCGGCTCTCATTGGATCTCGTGCTCACTGCAGAGCGATGATCGATCGCCTGTGCTCACGCGAACCCGACCACTCACGGCCCGGAGCGATGCGCCTGATGAGGGTAGCGATCGCAACTTTCAAACCACCTTGCTGATCAGGCCCTCGCGCAATACGTTCTTCCACCTAGTGCCGAGGAGCCCCGCCCCCGGATAGAGTCCCGCGCCCACCAGGTAGCGCTTACCTGGCGGTTCGTCCGGGTGGGCGTGTGGAGGCAATTCACCCGCCCCGTGCCGGCACAGCGACGCCCGGAGGAGCCCCCACCCTTCGGGCGTCGCGATAGGTCGCTCGCGGGTCCCCACCTACCGACGAAGTCGCCATGGAGCGAAGGACCACGTCCCGGCCGCGCTGGTCTTCGCCCAGCCCCGGGGCGTTGCCTGGTGTCACCTCCTATTCGATCAAGAGATGGGCTTCGATCATCACGGTGACCTAGGACAAACCGACCCAAGCAGGAGACAGCCATACCGCGCTGCTTGCGAGGCGTCTCGGGCGTAGCCGTTCACGTTGCAGGGGCATCGCGTGGTAGGGGCATCGTGCTTCGGTGACCGCGCTTCCCGTGGATGGCCGTCCGTCGAGCCGGGTTCGAATCCCACTGCCGGCACGCCGCGCCGATCGCCACCGGTCGGACGCCAGGTGTCGATCCGCACCAAGCTTTCAAGACGCCATCGACGGCCGTCGTCGGACTGCGTACGATGCCCGCCAACGGTTCTTCCATCGAACCAGCTGGGGGGAAATCCAACGTGCGTCGTCGTTCAACGCTGACCGTCGGCATCGGGCTTGCCTTGCTCGTGGTGCCGCTCGTCGTCGCGCCTGCCAGCGCGCGCTCCTCGCATGACCGCGTCCTCGCCTACTGGACGCCGGCTCGCATGGCGGCCGCCAAGCCGCGCGACCTGACGCCCGTCGGCGCCCGCGCCAAGCCCGACAAGGGCAAGCCGAGCCCAGGCGGCGGGGGTGTGACTGGCGCGTCCTGGACGAATGGTGGCCCCGTCCTCGACAAGACCGGCAAGGTCTTCTTCCACATGGGCACGGGAGACTGGCAGTGCTCGGGCTCCGTCGTCGACGACCAGGGCCGAGTCGGCTACTCGATGGTCCTCACTGCGGGTCACTGTGCGATCGACGAGGTCACCGGTGAGTTCGCCACGAACTGGGTGTTCATGCCGAACTGGGATCGCCAGCCCGCGACGTTCAGCACCGCCTGCTCCGGCAGCTATTACGGCTGCTGGACCTCGAGCAACGGCGGGATTTACGTCCATTACGGCTTCGCCCACGCCGGCTCGTTCAACAACCAGGCGGTGACGCACGACTGGGCGCTCGTCGTGGTCGGGCCCGGCGGGAAGGGCAACACGCAGCTGGACGGTGCGGCGTCAGGCACGACCGGTGGCGTCGGCGGCGGCTACCCGATCCAGTTTAACGCCGTGTCCTCGGGCAATCGGCTCCAGGCCTTCGGCTATCCGGCGGCCGGCAAGTACAACGGCAGCGACCTCACGTGGTGCGCCGGGAACATCGGGCAGGATGCCGGGACCGGCAACCAGACCTGGTCCATGGCCTGCAACATGACCGGAGGCTCATCGGGCGGCCCGTGGTTCGCGGGTCTGAACGAGAGCAACGGCACTGGCGGCGCGCTGAGCTCGCTGAATAGCTACGGCTACTCAGGGGTCAGCAACATGTATGGCCCGAAGTTCAATGGCAACACCCAGGCGACGTACACCGAGGCACGAACCGACGTCAGCGTCGGCAACACGATCGTCGGGAACGCCCCCTAGCGCCATCGGTGACCAGCCAATCGGAGCGCCGGCATCGCCGGCGCGCTCTTCCATGTACGCCCGGCATGGGCAGCAGCTTGGAGGTGAAAGTCCTCTGGGGATCGAGGTGGTACGCACCCCTAGCCGACGGCAACGGCGCCACCGCGAGGTGGGGTCGGGAGGAAGCCCGAGGCAAAGCTCCAACCCGAGGAACACGAACCGCATACGAGGCGGGACGGCGTGGGTCAGCCGGCATCGCACGGTGAAGCCCGAGACCACCAAGACGCCGCCACGTAAATGCGGCGGGGCTGGGGCGACAGCGGCTGTTCTTATCCGGGGAGACCTGATCGGGTGTCGGAGGCCTCGCCTTCCGACCGCCGCTGCCGAAAGGGGGCGGTGGACTGGTCAGGAGTCAGCAGC
>JBBQFS010000133.1:0-6812 GCA_038322255.1 Candidatus Limnocylindrales bacterium
CCGCGACTGGCAAGCGAGCCACGTGGACCGAGATCCACATCGGTCGAGGCGTCAACGGCCGCCTGACCGAGCACTGGGCCGTCGTCGATCAGCTGGGCATGCTCGTCCAGCTGGGGATCGTCCCGGCTCCCGCGCGAGTGCTCGTCCCGGCCTGATCAAGGCCCGACCCAACCACGATTTCGAGGCCCCGGCGGCACCGCCGGGGCCTTCTTCGTGTCTCCGGCTCCGTGTCTCCGGGTCGAGCCCGAGCGACGTTGCGTCCAAATGAGGTTGCAACGCCTCGGGAGCCCCGGGGCATTGTTACGATGCAGGCGCTCCGGAATTTAGGTGACACGTACGGGGCCCGTCGACGGCGCGACCGACTCGCGTCGAGATGCAAGGGCCCGCGATGTAATCAACGACCGGGCGAGGAGTAGGTGCCATGGCCACCGTGACGTTCGACCACGTCTGGAAGCGCTTCGGCGACTTCAACGCCGTCAAGGAGCTCAACCTCGAGATCGGCGACGGCGAATTCATGGTCCTCGTCGGTCCGTCGGGCTGCGGCAAGACGACCAGCCTGCGCATGATCGCGGGGCTCGAGGAGATCTCCGACGGCACGCTCAAGATCGGCGACCGCGTGGTCAACGACGTCGCCCCGAAGGATCGCGACATCGCGATGGTCTTCCAGAGCTACGCCCTGTACCCGCACATGTCGATCTACGACAACATGGCGTTCGGGCTGAAGCTCCGGAAGGTCCCGAAGGCCGACATCGACCGGCGCGTCAGGGACGCGGCGCGAATCCTCAACCTCGAGAACCTCCAGAAGAAGCCGCGCGAGCTGTCCGGCGGCCAGCGCCAGCGCGTCGCCCTGGGACGGGCCATCGTGCGGGAGCCGGCGGTCTTCCTGATGGACGAGCCGCTCTCGAACCTGGACGCCAAGCTGCGCGTCCAGACCCGCGCGGAGATTGCGCGCCTTCACCAGCGGCTCGGCACGACGACCGTGTACGTGACCCACGACCAGGTCGAGGCCATGACGATGGGCTCGCGGATCGCGGTCATGGACAAGGGCGAGCTGCAGCAGGTCGGGACGCCCCAGGACCTGTACGACAACCCCAGCAAGCTGTTCGTCGCGGGCTTCATCGGCAGCCCCTCGATGAACTTCGCGAACATGGCCGTCGACGGCACGAACGTGGCCGGCGAGGGCATGACGTTTCCGATCCCGACGCGCTACCGGGCCGGTCTCGACGGGATCAAGGAGGTCGTTGCCGGCTTCCGGCCCGAGCACCTGGAGCTGGGCGACACCCCCGGCTCGGCGACGATCCGGGCCAAGGCGGACGTGGTCGAGTTCCTGGGCGACGAGGAGCTTCTGCACGTCACGGTCGAGGGCCACGAGGGTGACGTCGTCGCCGTCGTGAGCTCGGAGCACCGCGTGAAGCCGGGCGACGTGCTCGACCTGAAGCTGCCGCTCGAGAAGCTGCACCTGTTCGACGCCGCCACCGGCGAGTCCCTCGCCCGAACCTCCGCCAAAGCGGCCGCCTGAGGGGTGGCTCGGGGTCACGCCCCGGGCGCCCGCGTCGAGCACGTCCTGGCGCGGGACGGCACGTCGCTGCTGACGCGCCACTGGCCTGTGGCGTCGGGCGAGCCCTGGGCATCGTCGCTGCTTGTCCACGGCCTCGCCGAGCATTCGGGGCGCTACGAGCACGTCGGCGCACAGCTCGCGGCAGCGGGGATCGACACGCATGCCTTCGACCTCCGCGGGTTCGGCGCGTCCGGTGGCCCGCGCGCGTCGGTCGATCGGTGGTCGCAGCTCCACGACGACGTCGAGGAGCGCCTCGCGGCCGTCCGAGCGATCGATCCGGGGCGTCCGGTCGTCCTCTTCGGGCATTCGCTCGGTGGGCTCATTGCCCTCGGTTACGTGCTCGACGGGCGCGCCCGACCCGACCTGCTTGTCCTCTCGGCGCCGGCGATCTCCGGCAAGATCCCGCGCTGGCAGCGGCTGCTGGTGAGCTCGCTGCGGCGTGTCGCTCCCGGGCTGCGCCTCTCGAACCGCCTCGACGCCGCGACGCTCTCGAGCGACGCCGGGGTGCGGGCGAGCTACCTCGCGGATCCTCTGAACCAGCATCAGTCGACCGTCCGCTTCGCGCACGCCGCCTTCGGCGAGCAGCGCCGCGTCGCCGCCGCGCTCGATCGCCTGTCCATGCCGACTCTCGTGGTCCATGGCGGTCTCGACCGGCTCGTGCCGACGGCGACGAGCGAGGCGCTCGATGGCCGGCCGGGCGTCACGCGGCGGGTCTATCCGGGCGTGCTTCACGAGCTGCACAACGAGCCCGCCGGCCCGAAGGTCATCGACGACGAGGTCCGCTGGATCCGGGAGCGCGTCAGCCGCTTGCACGCCCCGGGCGGCGGTTGAGAGTGCCGCGCAACAGGGCTGCGCTACCATCGCGGCAACTGAACACCGCCTCCGGGGAGCGCCCACGCGCTGAGAGTGTGGCCCGACCACAGACCCGCGGAACCTGATCCGGCTCGTACCGGCGAAGGAAGCAGGCCCAGGCTCGATGCGCGCCGTTCTCCATCGGGGGACGGCGTCCTCGTATCTGGAAGGACCCGCCGCTCATGACCACCCTCGAACGGGCCGAAAGGGCCGGGGCGCCGGCCGCTCCGTCAGCCTGGCGGACGCGCGACATCCTCGTCGCCGCGATCATCGGCGTCGTCTTTGGCATCGTGTTCGCCGCATGGAACCTCGTCTGGAGCGTCGTGGCGCCCGCGAGCGCGGTCGCACCGATCTACGCGTTCCTGATCTATGGCGTCTGGCTCGTTCCAGCCGTCCTCGCGCCGCTCATCGTCCGCAAGCCGGGGGCAGCCGTGTTCGCGGAGATGGTTGCGGCCGGCGTGTCGACGCTTCTCGGGAGCCCGTGGGGACCTGACGTCCTCCTGTCCGGGTTCGTCCAGGGCGCAGCGGCGGAGCTCATCTTCGCCCTCGTGCTGTACCAGCGCTGGTCGCTGCCGGTGCTCGGCGCAGCGGCGATCGCCAGTGCGGCCGCCGCCTGGATCCACGACTGGGTGCTGTACTACCCGGACGCCGATCTGACGCTCCAGGTGCTACGCGGCGTTGCCATGGCGGTCTCGGCGATCGTCTTCGTCGTTGGCGGCTCGGTGATGCTGCAGCGGTCGCTCCGGCGGGCCGGCGTGCTGGAGGGGTTCGACGGCTGAGCGCTCCAGCTACGGCCTCGCGGCCCCGGTCGATCCGGGCAGCGGGCGCGGCTTTCACCTACGCCGGGAGCCCGCGGCCGGCGTTTCGAGACCTCGATCTCGAGGTCGCGCCGGGGGCCGTGCTGCTGGTCGTCGGTCCGTCCGGGTCGGGCAAGAGCACGCTGGCGAGGGCCCTCGCGGGACTGCTGCCGAGCCAGTTTCCGGGGGAATGGCAGGGCTCGCTCCGGGTCGGCGACGTCGAGGTTGCGCGATCCGGGGCCGCGGGCGACGACTCGAGCGAAGCGTCGCCCGTCGAACCGTTGCCGGAGGGTGACCTTTCGGACCTGACCACGGCCGAGCTCGGGGCCGGGATCGTCTTCCAGGATCCGGCGAGCCAGCTGGTCATGGAGCGTGTGGGCGACGACGTGGCCTTCGGGCTCGAGAACCTGGCCTGGCCGCCGGCAGCGATGCGTCAACGGGTGCCGGAGGTGCTCGGGCAGGTGGGCCTGGGCGGTTTCGAGGACCGCCGCTCCACGCGCCTGTCGGGCGGTGAGCAGCAACGTGTGGCGATCGCGGGGGTCATGGCGTCCTCGCCCTCCCTGCTCGTGCTCGACGAGCCGACCGCGAACCTGGATCCGAACGGCGCGGCTTCGGTGTTCGCGATCCTTGCCGAGCTCCGGGCGCGGCGGGCCGCGACCATCATCCTGGTGGAGCATCGAGCCTCGCTTGCGTGGCCGCTCGCCGACCTCGTGCTCGCGCTGGACGACGATGGTCGTCCGATCGATGTCGGGCCGCCGGCGGAGGTCCTCGCGCGCTCCGGCTCGACCCTCGAACGATCCGGGATCTGGCTGCCCGAGGCGATTGCCGGAAGCGAGGCCGCGGGGAACGACGCGCCTCGGTCGGCTGAGGACGGCGCGCGGGAGCCCGGCTGGAGGCATCGAGCCGTGGCCGCATCGCTGCCACTCCTCGAGATGGCGGGTGTCCGCTTCGGGTTCGAGGCCGATCGACCGGTGCTGCGTGACATCGACCTGACGATCGCTTCGGGCGACCGGATCGCGCTCGTCGGGCCGAACGGCAGTGGCAAGACGACCCTGCTCCGCCTGGCGATGGGCCTCCTCCGGCCGAGGGTCGGAACGGTGCGGTTGGGTGCGCGAGACCCGTCCCGGCTTCCTGTCGTGCAGCTGACGCGTCTCGCCGGCTACGTCGTCCACGATCCGGAGCTCGGATTCCTCGCCGACACGGTGCAGGAAGAGGTCGAGCTCGGGCTCGAGCCCGAGCAGGTCCGCTATGCCCGTGAGCTCTGCGAGCGGCTCCGCGTTCCGCTCGAGGACTTCGGCGAACGAAGCCCGTATCGGCTCTCCGGCGGCGAACAGCGCCGGCTCTCGCTCGTGACCGGCCTTGCCCGACGGCCGCTCCTGCTCGCGCTCGACGAGCCGACGTATGGCCAGGATCGACGCGGCCACGACGCTCTCGTCGCGGCGCTCGACGAGCTGGTGGGGCAGGGGACCGCGATACTCTCGGCGACCCACGACGAGCGGTTCGTGCGCGACGCGGCCGACCGCCGCATCGAGCTGGCCGACGGCTGGATCGTCGGTGACGATGCCGTGTCGAGGTCCGCGCGGCCTGCGTCGCGCCCGACCCCGGGGCGAGGCGTCGCCGTCCGAAGGCGCCGATCCAAGCCGGCCGCCCCCAATCCCGCCGTGCCCCCTGAGCCACATGGCAACGCGCCCCGATGACCGCCGCGATGCTCGCCCCCGAAATCGCCCCGGCGCAGCTGGAGAGTCCCCTCGGGCGCACGAATCCGCTGATCAAGCTGGGGATCGCGATCATCTGGCTGATCGGCCTGGGACTGACCCTCGACGTCCGCCCGCCGCTGATCCTGGCCCTGGTCGCGCTGGTGGCGGGCCTGCAGCTCGGAGCGATCCCGCCAGCGACGCTGGGCCGGCGGCTCGTGCCGTTGGGCCTGGCCGCGATTGGCATAGCCCTCACGAACCTGCTGTTCTCGACGCACAACCCCGATCCGTTCGCGACCGAGCTTCTGAGGCTCGGGCCGCTGCGGGTCACGGCCGAGGCGATCGACGCCGCGGCGGGCCTCGGGGCGAGGATCGTCGCGATCGTCAGCGTCGGCGCGGTCTTCGCGCTGACCACGGACGCGACGCGGCTCATCGATTCGCTCGTCCAGCTGGCCCACGTTTCGCCGCGCTTCGCCTACGGCGCGCTCGCGGCCTACCAGGCCGTGCCGCGTCTCGCCGACGACCTGACCACGCTGCGCAGTGCCCGGCGCCTGCGTGGGCTCCGTGGATGGCACCCTCGCCTCCTGGTGGGGCTGCTGGTGCGGGCGATCCGGCATGCCGACCAGCTGGCCATCGCGATGGACTCGCGCGGGTTCGGCAGTGGCCCGCGAACGAGCTACCGACCGGTCGCCTGGGCCGGCCTCGACGCGGTCATCGGGGGCGCCGCCGTGGCCATCCTTGTCATCGCCCTGCTCGCCTCGCGCTGACGGTCAGACGGTCGCGGGATCTCGCAGCATCGAGGCTAGCTCCGAGAGCGATGCCACGACGACGGCAGCGCCGGCCTGGAGGAGCGCCTCCCGGCTGACCGCGGAGCCGGCCGTCACCCCGATCCCGGTCATCCCCGCGGCGGCCGCCGCGCGCATGTCCAACGTCGAGTCGCCGACGGCCCAGCATCGGGCAGGCGGCGCGCCGAGCCGGTCTGCCGCCAGCAGGAGAAGATCGGGTGCCGGCTTGGCGTGCTTGACCTGGCTGCCGTCGACGATCTCGGGCTCTCGAGCCAACCCCAGCGCCGCGACCGACACAGCCACCTGCTCCCGGCGGCTCGAGGTGGCGATCACCCAAAGCAGCCCGGCGGCTTCGATCGCCGCGATCGCGTCACGCACGCCGGGCAGGGGCCGGGGCGAACGGTTCAGGCGGTCGAACGCCTCGCCCGCGGCCCGATCGATCGATTCGACCTCGTCGTCGGAAAGCGGCCGGCCGACCGCGCTCGCGACCTCGCGCGCGAGCCGCTTCCCGTCCATCCCGATCATCGGCCCGATCTGGTCCCGATCGGCGCCGATGCCGGCCCGCTCGAACGCCTCCAGCCAGCCCTCGATCCTTGCGGCGACCGTATCGACGAGGGTGCCATCGAGGTCGAAGATCAGGCCATCGGGGCGCTGGAGGCGACGTGCCAAGCTGGGGGCTCCTCGATAGCGATCGGGCTGGCCCGAAACGACGCGGTGCGCGAGAATGGTGCCGGTATCGTGCGATTCGCGCGCCCCGACGGTGGCGCGCCCGCGAATTCCGGCGACCGAATCGATCCTCGTAGACTCGGGAGGAGACCCCCAGTGACCGACGTGATGGAGCGGGTCAAGACACACCAGCAGTTCATCGGCAGCCAGTGGGTCGATTCCGCGAGCGGCAAGACGCTCGATGTCGTGAACCCTGCCAACGGCCAGGTGATCGCCAAGGTGCCGGCGTCGGGCGAGGAGGACGTAGATCGGGCGGTGGAGGCTGCCGCGACCGCGTTCGAGACGTGGCAGAGCACGACGCCGCAGGAGCGCAGCACCGCGCTCCTGAAGCTCGCCGATGCGATCGACGCGAATGCCGAGGAGCTGGCACGCCTCGAGTCGTCACACGCCGGCAAGCCGC
>JBBQFS010000134.1:0-6779 GCA_038322255.1 Candidatus Limnocylindrales bacterium
TCGACGTCCACCACATGGCCGGCCTGTCGCTCATCGCCCTCGCCGCCCTCCGGCTCGCCGGCCGGCCGGGCTGGGCCTGGCTCGTGGTCGCGGCCGGGGTCGTCATTGCCGGGCCGTTCGTGCGGGGCCTCGAATTCGGCACGCCGCTTCTCGATGGGCCGCTCACCCCCGTGCTCGGTGGCGCGCCGAACGTGTACTACGCGGTCGTGCCCTGGATCGCCTACCCGCTGACCGGCGCCGTGTTCGGGACGGTGATGGCTCGCACATCGGATCGGACGCGCGTGTTCCGCCGGGGTGCCGTCGTCGGGATCGGATTGTGCATCGCGGGGGTCGGGTTGTTCGTCATCAGCCCGCCCTCGTTCGACGTGAACACCTACTGGCGGATGCCGCCGTCGTTCTTCGTCGGGATTCTCGGGGTCGTGCTCGTGTGGCTGTGGGCCTGCGATCTCGCGGTGCGGCACATCCGCGCGAATCGCGCTTTCACCTTCCTGTATGGCTGGAGCGCCAGCGTCATTGCCATCTACTTCACGCACTGGCTCGTGGTCGGGTGGGGGATCGGGGTCGTCGGCTTCCGTGACCTCAGCCTCGAGGCGACGCTGGTCGGCATTGTTGCAGCCATCGTGGCGACGGCATTCCTGTCGAGGTTCGTCGTGGGCCTGGAGGCACCGCGCTGGCTCGAGCGGTGGTCACGCCGAGGCCGGACCGCCGTCCCTGCGATGGCGGGAGCTTCGTGGCCGGCGGCAGCCCCCGGGATCGAGCCGCGGGCGCCCTCGGCGCCCGACGTCGGCGGCTAGGCGGCGCGCGCCCAGACGGTGGTGGCGAGGTCGACGAGTCGGGCGGCCCGCGGACCAGTCGCGGGGGCGCCATACAATCCCGGGGTGCCGATCTACCTCGACCACGCCGCCACGACGCCGCTGCGGCCGGAGGCCCTCGAGGCGATGCTGCCGTACCTGCGCGGCGAGTTCGGCAACCCCAGCTCGCCGCATTCGTACGGCCGGCGGGCGCGCGCGGCGCTCGACGAGGCCCACGAGCGGATCGCCCGGGGGATCGGCGCCGGCCCGCGCGAGATCGTGCTCACAAGCGGTGGCACGGAGGCGCTGAATTTGGCGCTCAAGGGCGCCGCGTGGGCGGGCAAGGGCCGCGGCCATCGAATCGTCACGAGTGCGGTCGAGCACCATGCGGTGCTGCACACGCTCCAGCATCTCGAGAAGTTCGGCTTCGAGATCGTCGAGCTGCCGGTCGATCGATACGGACGGGTCGACCCCGACCAGCTAGCGGCGGCGATCAACGAGCGAACGACCGTCGTCGCGATCCAGCTCGCGAACAACGAGGTTGGCACGCTTCAGCCCGTGGCCGCGATCGGCAAGGTCGTGCGTGAGAAGGGCCCGAAGGGCTGCCTGTACCTGATCGATGCCGTGGCGGGGGCGGCCTGGCTCCCGATCGATGTCGAGGCGCTCGGCTGCGACCTGCTGGCGCTCGCGGGCCACAAGCTCGACGGACCGAAGGGCATCGGCGCGCTGTACCTCAAGCGTGGCACCCACATCCTGTCGCAGCAGCACGGCGGCACCCAGGAGCGCTACCGCCGGGCGGGGACCGAGGACGTGGCCGCCGCCGTCGGCATGGGCGTGGCGTTCGAGCTCGCGGTGGCCGAGCGGGAGGCAACGGTGAAGCGTGTCCGGAAGCAGCGCGACCGGCTTCGATCCGCCCTGCTCGCAGTCGACGGGGTGGAGCTCACCGGCCACCCGCGCGAGCGGCTGCCGAACCTGCTGTCCGTGGTCGTGGGCGAGGCGGACGGCGCGTCGATCGTGGTCAAGCTCGACCTCCAGGGCATTGCCGGCTCGGTGGGCTCGGCCTGCACGACCGGCTCGACGGAGCCGTCGCACGTGCTGACCGCGATGGGCTATCCCGACGACGAGGCACGCGGCTCGCTGCGGTTGTCGCTCGGTCGGTCCACGACGGACGCCGAGATCGACACGGCCCTCGAGATCGCGCCGCGGGTCCTTGCCGATTCACGCATCGCGGCCGCGGTGCTGGCGGCGGACCCGCTGGGCCAGGCGGTGGGGACGGCGCCGTGAGCGGACAAGCCACGTACATCCCCGAGGCGCCTGCGTGACGCGGACCCTCGTCGCGATGTCCGGCGGCGTCGATTCGTCCGTGGCGGCGGCACTCCTCACCGAGGCCGGCCACGACGTCGTCGGCGTCTGGATGCGCCTGCACGACGTCGCGGATTCCGTCTCGGAGTTCAAGAAGAGCTGCTGCTCGCTCGATGCGGCAGACGATGCCAGACGAGTTGCCGGGCAGCTGGGGATCCCGTTCTACGTGATGAACCTCGAGCCTGAGTTCGAGGCCGGCGTGCTCGCGCCGTTCCTCGGGGCGTACCTCGACGGCCAGACGCCAACGCCCTGCACGGACTGCAACACCAAGGTGAAGTTCGGGGCGTTGCTCGGTCGCGCGAGGCACCTCTACGAGTGCGATTCGGTGGCGACCGGCCACTACGCCCGGCGCGCGGATGGACCTGATGGGCGGGCGGAGCTTCGGCGCGCCCGTGACGATGACAAGGACCAGACGTACTTCCTGTACGGCCTCCGCCAGGAGCAGCTCGCCCACGCCCGGTTCCCGCTCGGCGAGCTTACCAAGCCCGAGGTCCGCCAGGCCGCCCGCGATCTGGGTCTCGCGACGGCCGACAAGCCCGAGAGCCAGGGCATCTGCTTCATCCCCGATGGGGACGTCCGCGGCGCGCTCCGATCGCGCGCGGGCTGGGCGCCCGTGCCTGGGCCGGTGGTCGACGCGGATGGCACGCGGGTCGGGGAGCACGCCGGGGCGGCGGGCTACACGGTTGGGCAGCGGCAGGGCCTGGGTGTCGCGCTGGGCGAGCCACGCTATGTCTCGCGCGTGGACCCGCGTTCGAACATGATCACGCTCGCCCGGCGCGAGGACCTGGAGACGACGTCCATCGAGCTTGTGGACGTCCGGTTCGTGGCGGGTGAGGCGCCGCACGGAGCAGCCTTCCGAGCCGACGTCCGTATTCGCCATCGCGGCGCTCTCGTGCCGGCGACGATCCGGCGCGAATTGCGCTCCCGTGGCTCGTCGAATGCGAAGGCCTCGGACACAGCGACGGCCCCGACACCGGACGACCGCTGGATCGTCGAGACCGACCGCCCGGTCTGGGCCGCCGCGCCGGGCCAGGCCGCCGTGTTCTACGACGGCGATCGGTGCCTCGGCGGTGGTCGCATCGCCCCGAGCCTTGCAACGAGCGCTGTGGCGTGATCGGGCCCGCCCCGATCCTGGCCGCCATCGTCGGGCTGTTCCACGTCTCCGCCTATGTCTTCATCCGGGGCCGCGCCGGCGCCCGCCTGCCGCTGCTCGTCGTCGCCGCGGTCCTCGGTGCGTGGGCCGGCGACACGGTCGGGGCGCGCATGGCGATCGATCCGGTGCGGGTCGGCGAATTTCACCTGCTTTCGGCGTCGTTCGTGGCCTGGCTGGGCATCGGCCTCGTCGCGGTCATCGCGGTGTTGGTTCCGGAGCGGCGCGAAGAAAGCGGGCGGCCGCGCGTCTCGACGGTCCTGCAGCGATCGACACCCGCCACGGTTTCGGCCGATCGGCCTCTGAAGGCGGGTCACGCCGCCGAGCCGGAGCCGCAGACACCGCGATGATGGAACGGTTGACCAGGTTCATCGGAGGCCCGAGCTTCCGTCGGGGCCTGGCGATCGGCGCGCTCGTCGGCGCCGCCATCGCCGGATCTACCCTCTGGACTCGTGTCCGCGAGGCGCAGCGGGATCGCGCTAGGGAAGCGCCTCGATCGCGGCCCTGATCAGCTCGGGTGAGCCGCCGACGATGTACACGACGTCGTCGGCCGCGTAGGCATAGGACGTCGCCTGGATCTGCAGCAACGCCAGGACGCTCTTGCCGGCGATGGTCGCCGGTTCGATTGAGCCGTCGACATCGTCGGGGCCCAGCTTCGCGAGCAGATCGACTGCGCGAACACCCGGCAGCCGATACGCCGTGATCACGACGTCGGCGTCGCGGTCGACCGGCCGGGCAATCGCCAGCTGGAGGTCCACCGGGGTCCGACCGAAGCTCCGCAGTGCGGCCGCGAAGAGGTCCGGGGCCGGGTACGTCCCAGGGGGCTCATCCGTGCCGATCGGCTCGTCAGTTCCGATCAGGGCATCGCTGCCGGTCGGGCCGCCCTCGCTCCCCGAAACGCTGAAGGTGTCGAGCGCGATGCCGGCGACGCCGTTTGGGAGCTTTTCCTCGAGCTCGGGGAACGGGTGGAGCGGGCCCAGGTCCTCCGTCTGCGACGGCTCGCTGGGCTCGGGCGTGGTCGTTGCCGTCGCCGACCCATTCGGACCGCCGAGGTTGACGATCGCGATCGCAACCGCCACGAGCACGACGCCCGCGGCCAGCGCGAAGAGGGTGCCCGGGCCTGGACGTCGACGTACGGCGGAGCCTGTCATCGAGGGACGGGCAGTATCGCAGCCGCCGGGGCGGTCGGAACCATGAAGTTGGTCGGCTACCATTTCCGGGATGTCGAGCCCCGCTCCCGAGCGTGATCCGCGGATCACGTGGCTGTCCGCCGCCCAGATTCGCGCGCGTTTCGTCGAGTTCTTCGCGGAACGCGGGCACACGGTCGTGCCGAGCGCCAGCCTCGTGCCCGCGGGCGACCCGACACTCCTCTTCACCAACTCGGGGATGGTCCAGTTCAAGGACGTGCTGACCGGGGTGGAGACGCGGAGCTACCGGCGCGCCGTCGACTACCAGCGCTGCCTCCGCGTCGCCGGCAAGCACAACGACTTCGAGGAGGTCGGGCGGACGCCGCGGCATCACACCCTGTTCGAGATGCTCGGCAACTGGAGCTTCGGCGACTACTTCAAACGCGAGGCCATCCACTGGGCATGGGACTTCCTCACGAAGGACCTCGGCATCCCCGGTGAGCGACTGGCCGCGACGACCTACAAGGACGACGAGCTCGCCCGGAGCATCTGGCGCGACGAGATCGGCCTGCCGCCCGAGCGGATGGCCCGCTGGGGCGATGTGGACAATGGCGACGACCACAACTTCTGGCGGATGGCCGACACCGGTCCCTGCGGCCCGTGCAGCGAGATCCACTTCGATCGGGGCGCGCACCTTTCCGAAGGTCCGGGCTGCATCCCGGATCACTCGGAGACCTGCCCGCGCTGGCTGGAGATCTGGAACCTCGTGTTCATGGAGTTCGACCAGTCCGCCGAGGGCCGGACGCCGCTGCCATTCGCGAGCGTCGACACCGGCATGGGCCTCGAGCGCCTGGCGAGCGTCATGCAGCAGGTCGCCACCAACTACGACATTGACCTCTTCCAGGGAATCCACGCCCGGATGCGGGAACTCCTGGGCCACGACCCGGATGCCTTCGAGGCCGAGCGCTTCAGCTATCAGGTCATCGCCGACCACAGCCGTGCCGTTACGTTCCTGATCGCCGACGGCGTGCTCCCCTCGAACGAGGGCCGCGGCTACGTCTGCCGGCGAATCCTCCGGCGCGCCGTCCGGCACGGCCGGCTGCTCGGGCGGAAGGAGCCGTTTCTCGCCGAGACGGCCAAGGTCGTCATCGACACCATGGCCGACGCCTACCCCCACCTGCGAGAGAACGAGGCCTCGATCCTCGGCGCGATCGCGCGCGAGGAAGGCCAGTTCACGCGGACGCTGGAGGCCGGCACGGACCTCCTCGAAGAGGCCCTGATCCCGCTCACGTCCAACGATCGACGGGTCGGCCTCAAGGCCGAGGACCTGCCGCCCGACGCGCCCGTCCTACCGGGCGCCGTCGCGTTCAAGCTCCACGACACGTTCGGGTTCCCGATCGAGCTGACCGTGGAGCTCGCCGCCGAGTACGGCGTTGCCGTCGATCGGGCGGGGTTCGAGGCGGCCCTCGCCGAGCAGCGCGACCGCAGCCGCTCGGGCAAGAAGGCCGACCTGGCGCGCGACGCCGAGCGGGCTGCCATGTACGAGTCGATCCGGGGCATCTCGGGCGACACGACGTTCGTGGGCTACGACACCATGTCGACCGAGGCCCGCATCGTCGCGATCCTGCGCGACGGGATCGAATATGACCGGCTGGAGGCGAGAGGCGACTCGGAGCTGCGAACGGAGGCCGGGGCCGCGGCCGAGATCTTCCTCGATCGGACGCCCTTCTATCCGGAGGGTGGCGGCCAGATCGGGGATCGGGGCGCCCTACGCTTCGTCGGCTCGACCGAATCGCTGCCGGCCGACGAGGGCGGGGTCCTCTTCGAGGTCGAGGACACGCAGCGCGCCGCCGGAACCCAAGCCGCGGGCCTGATCGTGCATCGTGGCACGCTCCGGGGCAGGGTCGCCGTGGGCGACACCGTCACGGTCGAGGTCGATGCCGAGCGGCGGGCCCACACGATGCGCAACCACACCGGCACGCACCTGCTGCATCGCGTGCTCCGGAACGTTGTCGGCGAGCGGGCGAAGCAGGCCGGCTCGCTGGTCACGCCTGACTCGCTGCGGTTCGACTTCCCCTTCGATCGGGGACTGACCGACGACGAGAAGCGGGCGATCGAAGACGAGGTCCGCAGCGTGATCCGGGACGATCGGGCGGTCGCGGTCGAGTACCTGCCGATGGCCGAGGCGATCGAACGCGGCGCAGACGCGTTCTTCGACGAGAAGTACGGCGAGACGGTCCGGACCGTTCGGGTCGAGGGCTACAGCTTCGAGCTCTGCGGCGGCACCCACTGCCGGGCGAGCGGCCAGATCGGCTCGTTCGTGATCACGTCGGAGCGGAGCATCGGCTC
>JBBQFS010000135.1:0-6775 GCA_038322255.1 Candidatus Limnocylindrales bacterium
CGGAACGGCGAGGCTACGGGGGTGCTCGCTGATTCCTGCGCCGATGCCGGAACTCCCCTGATCGTGATTTCCACCAATGAGGTGTTCGACGGCCTTCGTACCGACTCGCAGCCGTATGGAAGCAGCGAGCCGGCGCACCCAGCGAACGCCTACGGGCGCTCCAAGCTCGCCGGTGAGATGGCGGCCAAGGAGGCATTCCGCGGAGCGGGTCGTCTCGGTATCGTCCGGACTTCCTGGCTTTTCGGAGCAGGAAAGCCCGACTTTCCCGCAAGAATCGCGACGGCCGCACGCGTGGCTATCGCCGAGGGCAAGACGATGCGCTTGGTCGCCGACGAGATAGGTACGCCGACCTACGTCCCCGACTTGGCCGATGCGGTCATCCGGCTTGCGAAAGGCGGATTCGCGGGCGTGCACCACATCGTGAACGACGGCGTCACCTCGCGTGCCGACTGGGCCCGTGATGTGTTCGCGAGGCTTGGGCTCAGAGTGGCCGTGGAGGAGATCGCTCTCGACGACTACGTTCGGCCATCGAGGCCACCGCGATGGGGCGTCCTCGAGGCGACACCACTCCCAGGGGGCCCGATGCGATCATGGCGAATGGCGATGGCAGACAGGATCAAATTGGGGGGACTGGTCGCATGAGCGTTCCGGCGAGCCTGATTCCAGGAGTGATATTCGGCAAGCTTGCCCGGCACGCGGATTCGCGTGGATCATTTGCAGAGGCATGGCGAACCTCCGGAATGACGCCGTCCGGCGAGTTCGCTGGCGTTCAGGCCAATCTGTCGTCTTCGGAGCAAGGCGTCCTTCGAGGACTGCACCTGCACCAGCGCCAGTCCGATCGCTGGGTTGTCCTGGCAGGTGTCGCGTTTGTCGCCGTCGTCGATATCAGGCCGATACTCGCTGATGGAGCGGCCAGACCGATTGTCCAAACCGCGACGCTCAGTCGCGACGACACCGTCGAGATTCCGCCGCTCGTTGGCCACGGGTTCCTGGCAGTCGCGCCACTCCAGTTGCTGTACATCGTCACCAACGAATACGACGGGACCGATGAGTTGGGGACCAGGTGGGACGATCCCGACATTGGGGTGGAATGGCCCCGGTTAGGCGCCCCGGGCGGCGGGCCGATCCTCTCAGATCGAGACCTCGCGAATCCATCGCTCCGCTCGCTCGTTGGTCGCCTTGTCAATGCTCTTTAGGGCGGTCCATCTGGCGAAGAAGCGGAGTCTGAAGTCTCGAGTTCATGAAGGGATCCGACGCCGCCGTGGTGGCGCTGGCCGACATCGTGGATCGTGAAATCAACGTCTACTTCCGGAACTTGCGAACCATCAGACGACGTCCTTATGAACTCAGTGACCATCCCATAACCCGCCCCGATGTCGAGGACCGCGAGCGCGTTCGCGACAAGAACCTTCCACTCGCGATCGTGAAAGGCGACGCCGATCGAACGGCTAACCGACCTCGCCTTGGACCTCGTCGGCGGTAGGAGTCTGTCCAGCAGGTTGCGCCATCGTCTGAGAAACACGGTGGTGTCTCGACCCGCCGCGTTCAGGTCGGCGCAGGAAGGCCAAAGGGCCGAATCTCTGCGCGGCGGCGCGATCTCGTAGCGCCGGTAAGCGTCGACCCGTCCGTATACTCCGCGGGATGACCGGCCCGAAAACAGCTTTGATCACCGGGATAACCGGCCAGGACGGCTCCTACCTGGCCGAACTCTTGCTCGCCGAAGGCTATCGCGTCGTTGGCATGACGCGACGCCCGAAGGGCGAGGTTGACGATCGGATCGAGCATCTGGCCGGCAAGATTGAGCTCGTCGAAGGCGACCTTCTCGACGAAGCGTCGCTTGTAGCGGCGCTTCAAGCGACCGCGCCTCAGGAGGTCTACAACCTCGGCGCCCAGAGCCGTATTCCGATGTCCTGGAGCCAGCCCGTCCTGACTGGCGAGTTCACCGGCCTCGGCGTCACCCGACTGCTCGAGGCGGTTCGTCAGGTTGATCCAGCGATCCGCTACTACCAGGCATCGTCGAGCGAGATGTTCGGGAAGGTGCGCGAGGAGCCGCAGACAGAGCTCACGCCGTTCGACCCACGCAGCCCGTACGGGGCCGCCAAGGTGTACGGCCATTTCCTGACGATCAACTACCGCGAGAGCTACGACCTCTTCGCCGTCTCCGGGATCCTCTTCAATCACGAGTCGCCGCGGCGTGGTCTCGAGTTCGTCACGAGAAAGGTCACCGACGGCGCCGCGCGGGTCGCCCTCGGCCTCGCCACGGAGCTGCCCATGGGCAACCTGGACTCCGAGCGCGACTGGGGCTTCGCGGGGGACTACGTTCGGGCGATGTGGCTGATGCTCCAGCACGACGAGCCCACCGACTTCGTCATCGCTTCGGGCATCGCGCACTCGGTCCGGGAGCTGTGCCGCATCGCCTTCGCCCGCGTCGGCCTCGACTACGAGCGGCACATCACCAACGATCCGGCGATGTACCGGCCCGCCGACGTCCACAACCTGCGGGGCGACGCCACGAAGGCCCGAACGTTGCTCGGCTGGGAGCCGTCGATCGACTTCGAGGCCCTCATCCACATGATGGTCGACGCGGATCTCGCGCGCCACGAGCGGCGGCTTCGAGAGACGAGCGAGCCAGTCGAGGTTTCCTAGCGGAGACCGCGCCCCGTCGAGACTTGGCCGAATCAACGGATCCCGCCCACCTTGGCGACAAACGCCGGCAGTAGCGTCTCCTCGAGCTGCATGCCGAAGCCGTTGATGGGCCCGTCGAACGCGTGATCGGCGAACGGCACCTCGACGAGCTCGGCCGCGGTGCCCGCCTCTCGCAGGCGCGTCGCGAGGTCGCGCACCCGTTCGACTCGGACCAGCAGGTCGTTCGCGCCGGTCACGAGGAGCGTCGGCGGAAGCCCGGCGCGGATGATTGGCTGGACGGACGCCGCCTCGTATCGGTCCGGAAACTGGGCCGGCGGGCCACCGATATAGGTCTCTGGAAAGGGTGTCTCGTCCGACAGCTCGCGCACGTCGGCCCAGGTCGCGGCAAGGTCGGCGGTCGGATAGACCCCGATCACGCCAGCCGGCGGCGCCGGAGAGTCGTCACAAGAAGGCGTCAACCGGGCGCCCGCCGATTGGTACCCGGGGCCATATGCGGCGATAAGTGCGAGGTTCCCACCTGCGGAATCGCCCATGACCACGATCCGGGCGGGGTCGACGCCATAGGTCGACGCAACCCGCTGGAACCAGCCGAGCGCACACAGGACATCCGCCGGCGCGTCTTGCCATCGAGGCGGTGGCGCGAGGCGGTACTCGATATCCGCGACGGCGTAGCCGGCGTCGGCGAAGGTCGCGAACAGGTGCGGCCGAATGCCTGGCGAGCCATGGTTGAAGCTGCCGCCGTGGATGTAGAGCACGCCCGGGCGAAGACCGTTGGTGTCCGCCGCCGAGGCGGGCTTGGTGGCTCGCCAGACCTCGGCGTGCAGCGTCACCCCGCCGACCTCCGCGAAGACGAGTCGCTCGTCGGGACGGCGCTGCTCGGGCGACGGCGTTCGCGCCTGGCGCAGCACGTCGTATGTGGCGCCATGGCTCGCCGCGAGCGCGGCGTACTGGGCGCCGACCCAGATCGAACCTAGAAGGACCACGAGGCAGGAGACGGCCAGCAGGGCGGTGAACCGTTTTCCGCCGAGCCGCACGGCGAGGCCCGCGAGCCCCAGCGCGAGAGCCGCCCCCACCACGATCCAGGGGAGATCGGTGTTCAGGAGCCGGCCGTAGCCCGCGATAACGGTCGCGTGGGCGAAGTAGCCGCCAACAACTGCCGCGGCAGGGATGGCCACGAGAAGGAACGCGATGGACGTCAGGACCGAGCGGGCCAGGAGATTTGGGCGAGTCGGTCGAATCTCGGTTCCGGCGAACGTCACGAGGTCGCGTGCGAGGAGACCACCAGCGGCTCATTCGGCTTCGCGCGGCGCCAGCCTGCGGCGACGCGATGGGCCCAATCGAGGATCGGGCGCTCGACGATCGCCCACGACGCCGCGGCACCGATGGCGGCGATGGCGAGACCCGGAACCCCGAAGGCGATGAGCAGGTCCCGGTGCCACAGGTAGAGGGCGTAGGAAGCGCCCCCCAGGAACACCAACGGCCGTGCGCCAGGGATACGGTGTTGCAGGAGCCACCCCATGACCAGGACCGTGCCGACGCCCGTCGGGATGGCGAGCGGATCCGCCATATGGATGCAGCCGAGCACAATCAGCGCGGCGCCCAGCATCAGCGAGAGATGGCCCCGGAGGCGCCTGAACGCGCCCGGATGCTTGACCTCCACGACCGCGAGGATCATCCCCGGGACGAACGCGTAGGCCACGACGGGGAACGATCCATGCAGCCAGATGTTGGCGTCGGAGAGCACCAGGCGGTGGCCGAGCGCGAGGACGATCGAGAGGGTCGCGAGGATCGTGAGCCGCAGGATCTCGCGGCCCTGGACGAACCTGGCCGCAATCGGGAGCAGGAGGTAGAAGAGGACCTCCGCGGACAGCGTCCAGGCGACACCGAGGAAGCCCCGGAGCGGGATGTCGTAGCTCGAGGTCATCGTGAGGTACGGCAGCGGGTGCTCGACGGGAAGCCGGCTGCCCGTCAGCGCGGCCACCGCGAACAGGGCCACGAAATATCCGGGCAGGATCCGCGCCGCGCGCTTGATCGCATACGACCGGAGGTCGACGTCGCCGCGAAGGAACGGCCGATACAGGAGATAGCCCGAGAGCGCGAAGAAGACGAAGACGCCGCTATTCCCGCCCTCGATGATCGGGTTGAGCAGTCCGAAGTCCACGACGAGCAGCGTTCTCAGGTGGAAGACCACGACCAGGAGGCAGGCGACCGTTCGGAGAGCGTCGAGCCCGGCATTTCGGTTGTCGACCGTGCGCGCGAGCGGCGTCATCGGGCCGACCCGCTGTAGACAGCGCCGACGTCGCTCACGTCGTCCGGATCGGGCTCGCCGGCCATCCTCGGCTCGCGAATCGCGGCGATCAGGCCCATGAACATGTAGACGAGCAACCGCGGCGGCGAGAGGGTCACGAGCGTGATCGCCGCGGCCCAGCCCCAGCGCGTGCGCGCCAGCGCGAGCACGACCAGACAGCCGACCAGCACCAGTACGCTCCACACGAGGGGCGATTGCACGAACGGCGACCAGTTCCGGACGGCGCCCAACTGTTCTACTCCAACGCTCATGAAAAAGGCGAAGGAGTCGCGGGTGGCGAGGACGACCTGCGCGAGGGCAAGCAGCACCATCCAGAGCAGGTAGGCGAAGAACGCCTCCCAGTCGCGCCGGCCCAGCCACCACAGGCAGATGAGGACCGGGGTCAGCTTGAGGTTCGTGGCGATCGCGATCGACCACGGCTGGCCGATCGCGAGCAGGAGGGTGAACGGCACGTGGGCCTGCGCGACCGCGAGCGCCCAGCCAATCGGGATTCCCAGCAGCCCCAGCGCGAGCCATGTGTTGCGCTTCCGGAGTCCGAGCTTTCGCAGCAGGAGCACGAAGGCGAGAATCACGATCCCTTCCCACGCCGCGGCGAAGAGCGGGAAGCCCAACAGCGCAAGCGGCCGAAGCACGATCGCGAGGAGCGGCGGATAGAGGTAGATCTGGTTCCCGTTCGGATCGGCGCCAGCCGGGTACAGCGGCTGGCCGGCGTTGAGGCGGGTCGAGGCCTCGTAATACGCGTGCGCGTCAGCGAGCGGGTCGCTCATCACGTGCATCCACGCGATGGCCGCGCCCGCCAGCGCGCCGATGACCGCGGCGGCGAAGACCACGAGGTGGAAGCCGTGGAGCGTCGCGGGCCCGATCCGCAACCGCGACCGGCGAAGGGCTGCAGAGACCTCCTCGGACCGAGTCGGGCCCTTGATCTCGTCGTCCCAGGCCTCGACGACCACGGGAACCTGCTCGGCTCCGGGGACATTGGAGACGCCCGCCTTCCAGGCCATGGCGGGCGCCGGGCCCTCGGGCTCTTCGTCCGTGGCGCCTCGTCGCCAGACCATCAGGTGTCCGCGCCTGCGGTGGCGATCTTCGCGACTGCCTCGTGCGTCGCGTTCGAGGCGTTCGCCATGTCGGCCGTACCGGGACCCAGCGCTTTCCGGTTCACGGTCTGTAGCTCCGGCCGATCGAGGGCGAGCAGCGCGGCGAGGGTCGCGAACGCCGTGATCCACAGCACCGGCATCGCGATCGCCGCGGCGACCGGGACCGTCCACTTGCGATCCTGGCGGGCGCCCCAGACGACGAGCGCCCCGGCCAGCGGCAATCGAACGAGCAGCGGCACGGGGATGTAGGGCTGGTCCGGCCCCACGCTCAGTGAGTGGAGCAGCTCGCGGTCGATCCACTGCCGCCACAGGTCCGGGTCGACCGCGACGGAGGTGGCGACGATGACGCCGGTCGCGAGGGCCACGATCGCGAGATTCCGCCACTCCCGGCGCACCGCGAACCACAGCAGGCCGATCCCGGGCGTGACCTTCGTGAGCAGCACGAAGGTCCAGGCAACGGGATAGCGGAAGCCGAGTGCGATCGCCGCGGCGATCAGCAGGTGGATGTTGCCGTGGTACAGCTCGAGGGCGACGGGCGGGAACGCCAGGACCCACAGCCACCGCCGGCCACCGAGCCAGACCGCGGTCGCGAGCAGCAGCGCGGTCCAGAGCCAGAGGAATGCCGGCCAGGACAGCAACGCGGCCGGGGCGAAGAGCCTTGCGGCTGCCGGCGAGTACATGAAGGCGCCGAGCCCGCCGGTCGTCAGTCGATACGGGTCGGAGATCG
>JBBQFS010000136.1:0-6752 GCA_038322255.1 Candidatus Limnocylindrales bacterium
CGACCCCGGCGCAGCGCGCGGAGCCGCCCTCGAGCGCGGCGCGCGTCTGCCTCAACGGCCACCTGGCCGATGCCCATATTGCCTCTCGACTCGCGGCCGGCGCGCCCACAAATCGCGCCGATCCCCTGGCCGTGCAGACGACCGGAATCGGCTGCACGGAATGTGGGGCCGGCACCATCCTCGCGTGTCCCGGCTGTGGCTTTCCAATTCCAGGCGCGGAACCCCCAAGGGCGTATCGAGTCCCGCATTTCTGCGTCGTCTGCGGCGAGTACTACCCGTGGACGTTCCTCGGCGAGTTCTACGCGACGCTCGCGGAGATCCTCGAGGAATCGCCCCGGCTCGGCGGCCGCGCGGGTGCTCACGACGCTCTGGCCGTGCTCGAGAGACAGCGCGAGGGTCGGGCCACCGCGGCCGACATCCACAGGCTGACCGAGACATTTCGAAGCCTTGGCGGGTCCGACTGGGACCTGACGGCCCAGATCCTGGCCGTCGTCCTGCCCGCCGACCGACGCGCAGGCCTCGACCTGCGCGGCACGTTCTCGAGCTGAGCCGATGTGCGGACGGTTCGTCCAGGAACGCTCGATGACCGAGCTGGCGGAACTCTTCGAAGCGGAGCAGATGGCCGAAGACCTCGGCCCGCGCTACAACGTCGCGCCCACGGATCCGGCGGCGGTTGTCGTCGAGCGTCCCGACGGGAGGCGAGGCATCACGGTGTTTCAGTGGGGCCTCGTGCCGCATTGGGCCGACAGTCCGGCAGTCGCTGCGCGGCATATCAACGCGCGCTCGGAAACGGTCGCTTCGTCACCGACGTTCCGCGATGCGTTCCGGAGGCATCGCTGCATCGTTCCGGCGGACGGCTTCTTCGAATGGACGCGTGACGGCAATGCGCGCCAGCCCCACCTCATCCGGCGGCGCGACCGAATGCCGTTGGCGTTCGCCGGGATCTGGGCGACGTGGCGGCCAGTGGTCGACTCCCAGCCGCGGAGATCCTTCGCCATCCTGACCACTCGGGCGAACGACGCGATCGCCGGCCTCCACGACCGAATGCCGGTTGCACTGGCCCCCGAGCAGTGGGCGCGCTGGCTGGACCCGAAAGCCGACGCCGACGGCGAACTGCTGGCCATTCTGGAGCCGCCGGACGCCGAGCCGTACGAGACGTTCCCCGTGCCGCCGCTCGTCAACAATGTCCGAAACCAGGGTCCCGGGCTCATCGGGCGGCTGCCAACCCTTCTCTGACACACCGCGTGGCTGCGTCAGTCCCGCGCCGCTCGCTCCCAATGGGTCCCACGCGTGGCGTCGGCGAAAGCGTCGCCGGGGCTTCGACCGGCATCCAGGCCCGCGGCATAGCGACCCACCATTGCCCCGAACGCCGGTTCGTCGCGCTTCGGCGCCTCGAAGGCCGTGACCTCCACGCCGTCCGGAGGCGCTTCCGCTGATATCGGTTCATCGCGATGCGTGGGCCGAGGCGGGTCGAGTCGCACCACGTGTGCGCCCGAGAACCCGGCGGCATCGAGCGCCGCATGCAGCGACAGCGAATCGAGGGGCGCCGCGATCACGAGCACCCGGAACTCCGTCAGATAGCGCAGCGCCAACTCGATGTCAGCGGCTTCGAGCGAGAGACCCTCGGGGGCGGCGGTGAGCGCGCGTGAACCGTCGGCATCGTCCGGGGCGAACGCATCGTCCGGGTCTTCTTCCGCGTCCGGATTTGCGCCTGCATCCACGGCCGTGGGACGAGCCGCGTCGCGAAGGAGAGCGGCATGCCCGACCCCGGCGCGCGTCAGGGCGACCATGAGGGCGTCGCCGGCGTCGTCGTCGCCGATCTTGCCGACAAGCTGGACCGTCCGCTCAGCAGCGGCAGCGGCAGCGGCGACCTGACCGGCGAGGCCCGCGACCGCGCCGGACGGGGCTCCGGAATCGCGCCGAAGAACAGGACTGCCCAGGACGACGATCACGGGTGAAAGCGTAGCGGTCGCACGGGGGAGCAGGCCAGGGGACGCACGGCTGAGCGATCGCGGCTATGACACTGCCGCGCCCGCCCGAAGATTCCGCAGGCCGCGCGACCGCAGGCCGACGAGGCAGCAGACCAGGATCGTCGTGAGCGCACAGATCGAGAGGGTCAGCTGGACGCCGATGTGGTCCGCTATCCAGCCGGTGCTCAGGGCCCCGACGGGCGTAAGGCCGGTCGAGCCCAGGATGTACAACGACATGACACGGCCCCGAAGCCGAGCCGGGACCAATAGCTGGAGCAACGTATTCGTTGTGGCGTAGTAGGCCACCTGGCACGCGCCCAGGATCGCGAGGCCGACCAGCGAGAGCGGCAGCCAGGTCGACACGCTGAAGATCAGCAGGCCTGTCGAAGACGCGATGAGCGCGGCGATCACCAGCCTGCCGCTGCCGCCACCCGGCCGGGCGATTGCAACCGTGAGCGCTCCCGTCAGGGCACCGATCCCGACGGCCGCGGTCAGCAAGCCCAGCCCCGGCGCCCCGATATCAAGGACGTCGCGCGCGAAAACGGGCAGGAACACGAGGTAGTTGAGATTGAGCAGAGCCGGCGCGACTGTCAGCAGGAGCAGGGTCGGCACCACCGGCGCACCACGCGCATACCGGAGTCCATCCGAGATGTTCGCCCAGAGCGACGCCTCCAGCCGGCCGATGGCCCGGCTATTCCTGATCGGCAGCGTCGCGAGGACAATCACCACCACGACAAAACTCAGCGCGTTCGCCCAGAACGCAAGCGCGAGCCCTCCGAGGGCGATGGCCACCCCGGAGAACGACGGACCCACGATTCGCGAGAAGTTGAATTGCGCGGAGTTGAGGGCGATGGCGTTGCCGAGCGCCCGTTGCGGGACGAGCGTCGAGACGAGCGCCTGGTAGGCCGGCGAGGACAGTGCCATCATCGAGCCGACCAGGAACGCGATCACCAGGACGTGCCAGAACTGCACCGCGCCAGCGGTCGTCAACACCGCCAGGACGGCCGTGAACACGGCGGCCATTGCCTGCGTGGCCACGACCAGGCGCCGCTGGTCCACGCGATCCGCGAGCACGCCCGCATAGAGCGAAAGCAGCAGGACCGGCAGATTGGCGACGGCACTCGTAAGGCCAAGCGCGGCTGCCGAGTTCGTCAGCCCAAGGACGAGCCAGCCCTGGGCGGTTGCCTGCATCCACGAGCCGACATTGCTGAGCAGCGCCCCGGCGATGAAGCGCCGGAAGGCCGGCGACGCAAGCGCCGGCATGCGGCGCCAGCGTCCGAGATCGTCCTCCCCCTGCCGGGCGTCCGGCTGCGGTTCAGCCCGGGCGCGCCTGGGGTCGGCGTCGGAGTTGGCGGGGACGTCAGGCTGGACGCCCGTCGTCCGGCTCCTCCGCGGGTTCCACGAGTGGGTTGTCCTCGATCGGCAGGACGATCTCGGGCTCTTCCCTGTCGAGGGGGCCCAGCTGTCCCGCGACCGGCTCTTCGGGGCCCTTCGCCATGGGACCGTCATCGCGCTCGACGGTGCCCGGCATCAGTCCGACCTTCTCGAGTTCCGCGCCGATCGCATCCGCGTCGCCAACAAGAACGATCGCCAGGCGCTCAAAGGCGATCCGTCGCTGGGCCGTGTCGAGGACGTCCTGGGCGGTGACCGTCTCGATGTTGTCCCGATAGCGCGTGATCTCCTCGTCCGCCAGGCCATGTACGGCAAGCCCGGCGAGGGCACCCAGAACGGCTCCGGGTGTCTCGAACCGAAGCGGGAAGACGCCCACGAGGTAGTCGCGCGCTGCCTTCAGCTCCTCTTCCGTGACGCGCTCCTGGCGGATTCTGTCGAGCTCCGTGAGGATGTCCTGGACCGCCGGCGCGGTCGCCTCGCCGTTCACGGCGGAACGGGCAGCGAAGGGTCCCGCCGCGCGGCGCAGGTCCCACCCGGCGCTTGCCCCGTACGTGTAGCCCTTTTCCTCGCGGAGCTTCATGTTCAGCCGCGAGTTGAAGAGGCCGCCCAGGATCGCGCCCGTCACGGACAGCGCCGGGTAGTCCTCGATGTGGCGCGGCAGCCCGACATGACCGATCCGGACCTCTGTCTGCACGGATCCGGGGCGATGGATCAGGCGAATCAGGCGCGAGTCGACCGCGCTGGCGGCGGGGATCGCGATTGTGTCGTGCGCCCCCGCGGCGCGCTGCCAGTCGCCGAACAGACGCTGCACCATTGCCGGCACGTCGAGGCCAGCGAGGTCGCCGGCGACGATGAACGTTGCGCGGTCCGGGTCCTGGCCGCGCTCGTATGCGGCGCGCACGATGTCGCGGTCCAGCTTCTCCACGGTTTCGGGCACGCCCCCACCGGGTCGGTGGTAGGGCGAATCCGCTGTGTAGATGGTGTCCGTGAAGGCCTCTTCAGCGCGCCGGCGCGGGTCGGCGCGTGCCTGGAGGAGGTCGTTCAGGCGCTCGTCGCGAAGGCGATCGACCTCCGAGGCCGGGAACGTGGGGTGGTGGACCATTTCCGCCAGCAACTCGAGCGCGGGTTCGAGTCGGGCACTGGGCACGTCCAGCGCGGCCGACGTGGCATCCCAGCTGGCCTCGGCATGGAGGCCGGCCCCAAGCCTCTCGGCCGCCTCGACGAGCGCGATGGCGTCGTAGCGCTCGGTCCCCTCGGAGAGCGCTCGGGCCGCGAGCAACGTCGCGCCGGCCCATTCCGGCGGCTCGTCCGCGGCGCCATTTCTCATGATCAACGACGCACTGACGAGCGGACGGCCGGCCAGGTGGGCCGTGACAAGCGTCAGTCCGTTCGCCAATCGAACGCGCTCGAAGGGCGGAAACTCGTACGGCCGGGGCGTGCCGGGCGTCGGTCGTGCGTCGATCACGGTGCCGGTCATGCGGCCTCCTCGCCTTCGACCGCGGCCGCGTCGGCATCCCCGGTTGGCTCGTCCTCGCCGCCAGGCGCGCCCGCCAGGGGCACATACGTCAGCACCACCCTGTTCTCCGGGCGAAACACAAGCGCCGCCACCTCGCGGATCTGCTCGGCGGTGACCGACAGGTAGCGGGAGAGCTGGCGATTGATGAGATCGGGATCGTTGAACAGTGTCGCGTACATGGCCAGACGATCCGCGCGCTCCTCGACGCGCTGAAGGGCACCGAGTTCTTCGGTCTCGATCAGCGCCTTGGCGCGCGTGAGCTCATCATCCGTGACCAGCTCGCTGCCCAGCCGCTCGAGCTCCTCCTCGTAGGCAGCTTCGACGCGCTCAATCGCGACGTCCGGTCGGGCCGTGGCCCAGCCGGCGGCAATTGATGCGCCGCCGATGAAGCCCAGGGAAAATGCGACGACGTCCTGCGCGAGCCGGTCGTCGCGCACCAGCCGACGATGGAGTCGCGAGCCTTTGCCGCCGGCGAGGATCTGGCCGGCGATTTCCAGCACGTCCAGCCGTATGTCGCCGAACGGCGGCGCCCGGAAACCGAAGTAGACGCGGGGCAGCGGCACCCGGTCGGGCACGACCTCGCGCCGCTCCTCGCCGAGTTGCGACGGCAGCGTCATGTCCGGGAGTGCGGGGATGTTGGGATTGGCGGTGATGCCACCGAAATACCGCTCCGCCCACGTGCGTGCCTGTGCCGCATCGAAGTCGCCAGCGATCGCGAGCACCGCGTTGTTCGGCGCGTACCAAGTCCGGAAGAACTCCTTGACGTCATCCACCGAGGCGGCGTCGAGGTCCGCCATGGAGCCGATCGTGGGGTGGTGATACGGGTGCTCCGGCGGAAACAGGTGCGCCTGGAGCTTCTCGTTCCACGAGCCGTACGGGCGGTTGTCGTACGACCAGCGCTTCTCGTTCTTGACGACCTCGCGCTGGTTGTCCAGGTTCTCCTGGCTCAGCGCCTCGAGGAGCGTGCCCATCCGATCCGCCTCCAGCCAGATGGCGAGTTCCAGCTGGTGCGAGGGCATCGTTTCGAAGTAGTTCGTGCGATCCAGCCAAGTGGTGCCGTTCATCGTGCCGCCGGCGGCCTGCACCAGGGCGATGTGTTCCGCCTTGCCCACGTTCCGTGAGCCCTGGAACATCACGTGCTCGAACAGGTGCGCGAAGCCCGTCTTGCCGGGCACCTCGTTCTTCGAGCCGACGTTGTACCAGATGTTCACGGCCACGACGGGCGCGAGATGGTCCTCGGCGAGGACGAGTCGAAGACCGTTCGGGAGGCGTTCCTCGACGAACGGGACGCGGGGCGTCATGGGGGGCTGGGCCTCCTCCGGCTAAGCGCTCGCGGAGGATTGTAGCCGCGGACATTCGGCAGCTCTTCAATGCCCCCGACTCACCGATCGCTCGCCCGTAATCGCGCTCAAGGATCTTGCCGGCGTCCGACTCGATCTCGGCGTTCCAATCCCACCCGGCTCAAGAGCGGGTGCGATGGTCGTCCGTGAAGCCAGCCTCGTCAGACAGGCTGTTTCAATCCTCACCCGGGTTGAATACCGGGTGCGAGTCGCTCACCTCCACCCATGCGGCGCCAAGCCAATAGTAGGTTCAGTCCTCCGGCTGCGAGGGTCGCGTCGTCAGACCGAGCGGGACCCTCCGAGAGTTCAATCCTCACCCGGGTTGAACACCGGGTGCAAGTTGCCGCTCAGGTTGTCGAGGCTGTATGGCGGGTTTCAATCCTCACCCGGGTTGAACACCGGGTGCGAGGATGTGACGTCCTGGCCGAGGATGCGGAACGCGAGGTTTCAATCCTCACCCGGGTTGAACACCGAGTGCGAGGAGAGAATGCCGACCTCGCGCGGTCGAACGTCGACCTGTTTCAATCCTCACCC
>JBBQFS010000137.1:0-6462 GCA_038322255.1 Candidatus Limnocylindrales bacterium
GGCGAGACGTTCGTGAACCAGGCGGTCGACCTGGTGCGCGAATGGTCGAGCGGCTCGTGGACGCCGAGCTTCGCCGATGGCCTCGCCGTCCAGGCGGTGTGCGACGCGATGGAGCGGTCGGCCGCCGAGCGGCGCTGGGTCAGTGTCGCGGAGATCACGAACGCTCCCGAGGGGCCATCACGCATCCCCATCGAAACATCACGCCAGGCAGGAGGAGGGCACGCTTGAATCGGTGGATCAGCGCTGTATTGACACCCGCGAGCGGCATATCCAGACTCGGCGGGTCGGAGTGGTACGAGGAGGAGATTCTGTGACCACGCGTCCAATTCGAACCCGCCTTGCGATGCTGGGCGTCGTCGTTGCTCTCGTCATGGCGGCCTGCACCCAGGCCCCGGCGGCCAGCGGCCCGGGTGGTACCGGCGGCACCGCCACCGGGCCCAACCTGACCATCGCCATGATCACCCACGAGACCCCCGGTGACACGTACTGGGACATCATCCGGGCCGGCGCCAATGCCGCCGCCTCGAGGCACAACGTGACGCTGAAGTACTCGAGCGATCCCGATTTCACCAAGCAGGCCACGCTCGTCCAGAACGCCATCGATTCGAAGGTCGACGGGATCGCCATGACCGCCGCAGGTCCTTCGGCGCTCGTGAACGTCGTCAAGGCCGCGAACGCGGCCAAGGTGCCGGTCGTGATGTTCGATTCGGGCATCGAGGACTGGCAGACGATGGGCGCCATGATGTATTTCGGATCTGACGAGTACATCGCCGGCCAGGCGCTGGGCAAGCGCATCGCGACCGACGGCGGCAAGCACGCCCTGTGCGTGATCCACCAGGAGGGCTCCACCGCGCTCGAGGCCCGCTGCAAGGGCGTCGGCGAGGGGCTCAAGAGCGAGAACATGCAGGTCAACGGCACCGACGACGCGTCGGTCAACGCCTCGATTGCGGCGAAGCTGCAGCAGGATCCCTCGATCGACTGGGTCGTGACCATGGGTGCGCCGGTCGCGCTCGTGGCCCTCCAGGCCATCGGCACTGCGGGCAGCAAGGCCAAGGTCGCAACCTTCGACCTCAACCTGGACGCGGCGAACGCCATCAAGGAAGGGAAGATCGCGCTGGCGGTCGACGCCCAGCCGTACCTCCAGGGCTACCTGGCCGTCGCCTCGCTGTGGCTGTTCAAGACGAACGGCAACATCATCGGCGGTGGCCTGTCGACCCTGACCGGGCCGGCGATGGTCGATGCCTCCAACATCGACGTCATCCTGCCGTTCGCCAAGAACCACACGCGATAACCGGCCGGTAGCACCGGCACCCAGTGATCGCAGGAAGCGGGCGGTCGGAGACGGCCGCCCGCCCCTTCACCTCGGGATCGCGCCGTGCGCTCCTCGGGAAGGCATTGCGACGCCGCGAGCTGAGCGCGCTCGTGGCGGCAGTCGCGATCTTCATCCTGTTCTGGATCGTCGCCGAGCCATTCCGCACCTGGCAGGCCATGGGCACGGTCCTCTACCAGAGCGCCACGATCGGGTTGATGGCCGTCTCGGTTTCCCTGCTCATGATCGGCGGCGAGTTCGACCTGTCGTCGGGCGTCGCCGTCGTAACGGCGGCGATGGTGACCTCGGTCCTTTCGGTGACGCTCGGTCTCAACCTCTTCGTCGGCATGGCGCTCGCACTCGGCGTGAGCATCCTGATCGGAGTGTTCAACGGCTGGCTCGTGACGAGGACCGGCATCCCGAGCTTCCTGATCACGCTGAGCGCGCTGTTCATGCTGTTCGGGATCAACCTCGGGCTCACCAAACTCGTGACGAAGGCGGTTTCCACCCCGAACGTTGCGGTCGTTCCCGGCGTCGACCTGATCCAGACGTTCTTTGCCTACCGGCTCCAATTCGGCGGTGCAGGCGGGCCGCAGTTCAGCATCCTGATCCTGTGGTGGCTGGTCTTCGTGGGCATCGCCACGTACGTGCTCCTGCGAACTCGTCTCGGTAACTGGATCCTCGCGTCCGGTGGCAACCCGGCGAGCGCCCGCGCCGTAGGCGTGCCGACCAAGCGCGTCAAGATCGGGCTCTTCGCGTTCGTCGGGTTCTCCGCCTGGTTCTACGCGATGCACCAGCTCGCGGGCTACAACACCGTCCAGGCCGGCTCCGGGTACGGCAATGAGTTCCTGTACATCATCGCGGCGGTCGTGGGCGGCTGTGCGCTCACGGGCGGCGCGGGATCGGCGATCGGCTCGGCAATCGGAGCGCTGATCTACGGCATGACCGTGCAGGGCATCGTCTACGCGGGCTGGGATCCCAACTGGTTCCGGTTCTTCCTCGGCCTGATGCTGCTGCTCGCCGTGCTCCTCAACCTCAACGTCAAGCGCATGACGGCGAAGATGTGATGACGACGCCTGCGCTGTCGCCGCCGATCATCGAGATGATCGACATCGCCAAGGACTACGGGCACATCCGCGCGCTCGAAGGCGTGAGCATCGCGGTCCGCTCGGGCGAGGTCACCTGCGTGCTGGGTGACAACGGTGCGGGCAAGTCGAGCATGATCAAGATCATGAGCGGCCTGCACCAGGCCGACTCGGGCGTGATGAAGGTCAACGGGGTCGAGACGCGGTTCGATTCGCCAAGGGACGCGCTCCGGGCGGGCATCGCGACCGTCTACCAGGATCTCGCCGTCGTGGATCTCATGGAGACCTGGCGCAACTTCTTCCTCGGCTCGGAGCTCCGCAAGTCCACCCCGGTGCTGCGACCGCTCGACATCGAGGCGATGCGAACGATCACCGCCGAGGAGCTGGGCAAGCTCGGCATCCACCTCGACAGCGTCGACCAGCCGCTCGGGACGCTGTCCGGGGGCGAGCGGCAGAGCGTCGCGATCGCCCGCGCGGTCTACTTCGGGGCCAAGGTCCTGATCCTGGACGAGCCGACGGCCGCACTGGGCGTCAAGCAATCGGGGATCGTCCTGCGATACGTGGCCAAGGCCCGCGAGTCAGGCGTCGCCGTCGTGTTCATCACCCACAACCCGCATCACGCCTTTCTCATCGGCGACCATTTCGCGGTCCTCAGCCTCGGGCGGATGAGCCTCAACGCGCGACGCGACGAGATCACCATCGACCAGCTCATCAACGAGATGGCCGGTGGCAGCGAGCTCGCCATCCTTGCCCAGCAGCTGGCGCGTGGCACGGTGCCAACATCGGCGTGACCGCAGCCGGAACGGTGCCTGGCGCGGGCCGGGGCGCGCCGTGATTGGGACCTCCGTCGCGGCCGTCATGGAGGCGCCCGGCCGGATTGTCCTTCGCGAGTCCGAGGTGCCGGAGCCCGAGCCTGGCGCCGTCGTGGTGGCTATGCATCTCTCGGGCATCTGCGGCACGGACAAGCACACGTTCCGCGGTGAGTCGCGGCAGTACGCCGGCACGCCGCACGAGCGCGACCTCGAGTACCCGTTGATCTGCGGCCACGAGAACGTCGGGGAGGTGGCGGCGGTCGGCGGCGAGGTGTTCGCGAGCGATGGCAGCCCGCTGCGGGTTGGCGACCGCGTCGTCCCCGGAGCGAACCTGCCGTGCGGCCATTGCTATTACTGCCTGAACGAGCTCCCGTACTACTTCTGCCAGAACCTCGAGGACTACGGGAACAGCCTCAACCTGTCGCGCCCGCCCGGCCTGTTCGGTGGCTGGTCGCAGTACCTCTACGTGTTGCCGGGGACGCCGATGTTCCGGGTCCCCGACGGCTTGCCGGACGAGGTCGCCGTCATCACCGAGGTGATGGCCGTCACGCATGGCGTCGACACCGCGCTCACGCTCCTCAGCCTGCAGAACGCGGCTCGATCCGGGTTCTCGGTCGCGGTCCTGGGTGTGGGCCCGCTCGGGTTGTGCCACCTCGTCAAGAGCCGGATGCTCGGCGCCGGGTTCGTCGCGGCGACCGACGTCCTGGCCGGGCGCCTGGAGCAAGCCGTGTCGTTCGGCCTCGACCTCGCGCTGGATGCCTCGTCGACGGGAGCCGACGAGCGGCTCGGCGCGATCATGGACGCCACCGATGGGCGTGGCGTCGACGTCGCCCTCGACTGCAGCGGCGTGCCCGCGACGTTCACGGAAGCCCTGCGCGTCGTGCGGACAGGGGGCGTGATCGTCGAAGCCGGAGCCTTCATCGACATGGGCCCGGTCCAGATCAACCCGAACGCCGACATCTGCGCACGCAACGTCTCGGTCCTTGGCATCGGCGGCGAGAAGGCCACCGAATACGAGCCGGTGATGCGGCTCATGGCCGCCAACCTCGACCGCTACCCGCTCCGCGAGATCGTCTCGCACGTCCTGCCGCTCGATCGGGCGGAGGAAGCGGTCCTGCTCGCGCAGTCAGGCGAGGCGATGCAGGTCGCGCTCGACCCGCGGCTGCCCCTCGAGGGTGCCGGCCGCTGATCGAAGCCCTGGGCCACCAGCCAGGGCCCAGCCGTGGGCGTTCAGTGTCGTTCTCTTGTGACTCCGGCACCCTTCGGCCACGATGCCCCTGTTCGATCGATCGCGCCATCCTCGGACGTCATGGCGCTGCACGCACCGGTCGACCACGGATCGAAGTGCGAGGGCGTGGCTCGCAATCGCGCTCGTGAGCCTCCTCGGCCTGGTCGCCCTGACCGTCGTGGTCATGAACCACGTGTCGCTACCGTTCGATCAGCCGTGGCTCGCCACCGCGTTGACCTGGAGCGCCTGGAACGGGGTCTGGAACTTCTTCTCTGACCTGGGCAATCTGCCGATGATCCCCACCGGCCTCGGGTTCGTGCTGTGGCTGCTGTACAAGAAGCGGCGGCGTGAGGCGCTCCTCGTGCTGCTGATCTTCGCCGCCGCGACGGCCACGAGCGAGGGCCTCAAGGCGCTGGTCGCACGGCCCCGTCCCGAGGGCGGCGGCGCCGGAATTCCGGGCGTCATCTATAGCTACCCATCGGGGCATGCCTTCGAGGATGTGATGATCCTCGGGATGATCGCCCTGACCCTCTGGCGCCGGCTGCGATCCCGCTGGATTCCCTGGCTGTTCACGGTCCTCGCGACCGTCGTGATCGTGTTCGTGTGCATCGCCCGGGTCGCGCTCGGGGTGCACTACCCGAGCGACATGCTCGCGGGGCTGCTCGGCGGGTTCACGGCGCTCGGACTCTACGCATGGTGGTCGCGGCCGGGAGCGTGGGCCGACCATCCACGCTACTCGGGGGCCCGACGATGACAGCACGGCGGCAGCAGCGTCCCGCGACGAGTCAGTCCGGTTCGAGGGTCGACGCCGGGGCGAAGACCGAAGCGGGTCCGCTCGGTCGGGTCGACCCTGCCCAACCCCGGGCCAGGCAGGCCGTGCCTCGACCGCCGCTCGGCCTGGCGACTGGCGCGATCCTGCTCGGCGTCGCCGGCATGGTGGCGAGCCTCCTCGTCCTCGGCACAATCGCCGACGGCGTTCGCGACCAGGAGGTGTTCGCGCTCGACACCTGGGCGACGCCGTTCCTCCACGGCATCCAGTCGCCGGCGTTCAACGCCCTCATGAACGGGCTGACCGCGATGGGCTCGACGCTCATCGTGCTGCCGATCTTCGTCGCGGTAGGCGGGGCCCTGCTGGTCACCAGGCGCTACGGCGCGCTGCTCTTCCTCGCCGTGGCGCTCGGGGGATCCCTCGTGATCGATTTCGTGATGAAGCTCATCTTCGAACGCCCGCGGCCGAAGCTCGATTACGCGGCGGTTCTGCCCGACTACAGCTTTCCCAGCGGTCACTCGATGAATGGCGTCGTCTTCTACGTCGCCATTGCCCTCATTGCGTGGTCGGTGTTCGGCCGACGGATCGGGCTGATCGCTACGGTGGCCGCAGCGGTGCTCGCACTCGGGATCGGCGTCAGCCGCATCTACCTCGGGTACCACTACCTCACCGACGTCGTCGGTGGCTGGCTGGCTGGGATCGTGTGGCTGCTGCTCGTCGGTGCCATATTCCGCATCCGGCCCAATGTCTGGAATTGGGGCCGGGTTCGGACCTCGCTCCGGAAGCGGACCGGCAGGCCGGCGAGCGGATGACCACCGCGCTCGTCATCGGGCGAAGGCGCCCGGGTCGGCCGATCGCCCGCGCCGTCCGCGACACCCAGCGCAGCCTCGAGGCGGCGGGCTGGACCGTCGAGCGCTCGGTCGTCAAGCGCAAGCGCGCCATGCGACGACGGGTTGCCGCGGCGGTCGAGGCCAAGGTCGACGTCGTGGTCGCGGTCGGTGGCGATGGAGCGGTCCTGCAGGCAGTGCAGCGGCTGGCCGAGACACCGGTCGCCCTCGGCATCATCCCCATGGGCACCGGCAATCTCCTGGCGACGAACCTCGGAATCCCGCGACGGCAGGATCGGGCCGTGCGCGTCCTGCTCGGCGACCGCCGCCGCCAGATCGACCTTGGACGGGTGGCCGCCGGCCGGAAGCAGCGCTTCTTCTCGGTGGCGTGTGGCGTCGGCTTCGACGCGAAGGTCATGGACGCGACCGGGA
>JBBQFS010000138.1:0-6372 GCA_038322255.1 Candidatus Limnocylindrales bacterium
GGTCCTGTGCCGGCTCGACGGCCCGATCGAGGTCGACTACTACCGCGCCGGCGGGATCCTGCCGGCGGTGGTGCGTCGGATTGCGATCGAATCGCGCTGACCCGCGAGCCGTGGAATCTGGTGGGCGATACTGGGGTATCGCCAACGAGAGTGACCTCGTGGCCGATCCGAGTCACGCGGCGCGAAGAGTGGCTCGCAGCCGCCGCCGCGCGGTCCGCCTGAACTGCCGTGACGACCCGGGAGTGGGTACGGGCACCGCAGGCATCCGCGGCTGCGCCTGCCGCGAGGACGGACGGGCTCCGCTTCCTCGAGGCAATCTGGCAGCCAGGTGAGGTCCGCGAGATGCGGATCCCCCGCCACAACCGCTTCGGCCAGACCGCCTCCGGCTACTTCAGCAGCCCCGGAGCGGCTGCCGAAGCCGTCGCGGTTTGGGATGGTCAGGCCAACGTCTACGTCACCCTGAACCCGGTAGACCCGGCCCTTCGCGCCCGTGCTGCCGAGCGGGTCAATTCCAAAGCCGAGCACACCAGCGCCGACGCCGACATCAGCGTCCGTCGCTGGCTGCTTGTGGACGTCGACCCGGTCCGGCCGGCAGGCGTCAGTAGCACCGATGCCGAGCTCGGGGCCGCGGAGCAAGTCCTCAAGGCGGCGGTCGGCTTCCTCACCGGCCAGGGGTGGCCCGAGCCCATCGTTGCGCTGTCGGGCAACGGCTACCACGCGCTGTACCGCGTTGACCTGCCGAACGATGCCGAGTCGCTAGCCCTCGTCCAGACCGTGCTTGCAGTCGTAGCCCAGGAGGCGGACACCGACGAGGCGAAGGTCGACCCGACCGTGGCCAACGCGTCCCGGATCACCGCCGTGATCGGGACGCTGAAGATGAAGGGCGACCCGCTCCCCGAGCGGCCGCATCGCCGGAGCCGGCTCGAACGCCTCCCTGATCGGCTCACGGCAGTCCCGCTCCCCTACCTCAAGGCCGTCGCCGCGCTCGGCCGGCCTGCCGGCACGCACGGCCCGACGCTGAGGGTGGGCCTCGCGCGCGAGCAGTTGACGACCGTGCTCAACCGAGCGGGGCTCGCCTATCGCGAGCAGCCTCCCGACGCCGCGGGCATCACCTGGTATCACCTCGAGCACTGCCCGTTCCACGACGACGGCCGGCGGTTCGAGTGCGGCGTCGGTGAGGCCCCCGACGGCCGGTTCACCGGCAAGTGCTTCCACCCCGAGGGCAGCGGCAAGGGCTGGCGGGAGTTCAAGGCGGCGCTCGACCTCGACAGCACGGCCCGGCAGGCTGCGCCCGCCGATGGGGCGGGCCTGCCCGGTGGCACCACGGACGAGAACGCCGTCTTCAACCGGACCGACGCCGGCAACGGCGAGCACTTCGCCCGCCTGTACGGCGACCGGCTGCGCTTCGACCACCGCCGCCGCAGCTGGCTCATCTGGGCCGGCGACTGGTGGCGCGAGGACGACCAGAACCTCGTCCGACGCCTCGCGAAGGACGCCGCCCGCGAGCGGTATGGCGGCGCGACCGCGATCGCTGACCTCGATGAACGGGCGCGCGAGGCCCGGTTCGCGATCGGCAGTGAGAACCGCCAGCGGCTCGACGCCATGCTGCGAGCGGCCGAGTCGGAACCGCCCCTCAGCGACGCGGGTGATCGCTGGGACGCCGAGCCGTGGCTGCTCGGCGTCGCGAACGGCGTGCTGGATCTGCGGACGGGCAGCCTTCGGCCTGGCGCGGCAGGCGACCGCATAACCCGGCACACGGAGATCGCGTTCAACCCAGTGGCCACCTGCCCGCGCTGGGACCGGTTCCTCGACGAGATCTTCCTCGGCGAGGTCGAGCTCATCGACTACATCTGGCGGGCCGCGGGGTACAGCCTCACCGGGGCAGTCTCCGAGCAGTGCGTGTTCATGTGCCACGGGTCGGGCGCCAACGGCAAGAGCGTCTTCCTGGCGATCCTGCGGGAGATCCTCGGCCAATGCGCGTTCAACGCCCCGTTCTCGACCTTCGAGGCGAAGGATCGCGGCAGCATCCCTAACGACCTCGCCGCGCTCGCCGGCCGGCGCCTCGTGACCGCATCCGAGACGAACGAGGGCAGCCGCCTCAACGAGGCGCGCCTGAAGGCCCTTACCGGGGGCGATCCGATCACCGCCCGCTTCCTCCATGGCGAGTTCTTCACCTATCAGCCGGTCGCCAAGCTGTGGCTCGCGGTCAACCACCGACCTGAGGTCCGCGACGACTCGTATGGCTTCTGGCGGCGGGTCCGCCTCGTGCCCTTCCTGCGCCAGTTCCGGGATGACGCCGACCCCGGGCTCATCGACACGCTCCGGGCCGAGCTGCCCGGCATCCTGGCCTGGGCCGTCCGGGGGGCGATCGGCTGGCGGGAGCGCGGCCTCGGACCACCGGCCGCGGTGACCTCGGCGACCGAGGCCTACCGCGTCGAATCAGATCCGCTGGCCGCCTTCCTCGCCGAATGCTGCGTCGAGGGGATTGGTCTCAGCGTCGTCGCATCTGACTTCTACCGTGCCTACAAGGTCTGGGCTGAGGCGCAGGGGCTCCCCCGCTCCGAGACGCTCTCCAACAAGACCTTCGGGATGCGACTGGCCGCGAGGTTCGAGCGGCGCTCCTTGAACGACCACAACGTCTACCTCAAGGTCGGCCTCCGCGTCGCTGGAACTGACGCGGCAACGGTCGACGTGGAGGGTCAAGTGGAGGGTCGCACGCGGGACGACGCGAATTCCTCGCTTTCTCTCCCTATGACCACGTCTACGCGAGAAAACATCGAATCAGCCTCCACACCCTCCACCCTCCACTTGGTGGCGGCGCGGGCCGATGATGGTGCTGCTGAACCTGCGGGCCCCGGCGCATCCGAGGGACGGCGGGCATGAGTGCCCGGGCGTGCCTCGACTGTGGCGAGCCGACCCGAGCTGGCAGCCGCTGCCCCGACTGCCAATCCCCTCGCCGGCTCGGCTGGGCCTGGTCGGCCAAGCGGGACGACTGGCTCATCGACCACCCGTGGTGTGCCCGCTGCGGTGCCCCAGCCACTGAGGTCGATCACATCGTGCCTCGGGCTCGAGGTGGCGGCCACGACCGCAACCTCCAGAGCCTGTGCCACAGCTGCCATCGGGCCAAGACGGCCCAGGAGCGAGCGTCTTCCGCGTACGTCGACCGGCCCCTTTTTGTAGGGGCCTCCGGCTCACACAGGACCATGCTCGCCCGACGCACGCGCGGACGAGTTTCGCCATTTTGGTCAACTGGGGATCCGGAGTGACGACCGCCTGGCGGAACCGGATCACGGGCTCGGCCGAGGTGCCGCCCGGCGACCTGCTCGCCAATCCGAACAACTGGCGGACGCATCCCGCTCGGCAGCGGGAGGCGCTTCGGGGCTCCCTCTCGACCGTCGGCTGGGTCCAGCAGGTCATCGTCAACACCGTCACCGGCCACGTCGTCGACGGGCACGCCCGGATCGAGGAAGCCATCAGCCGCGACGAGCCAACGGTGCCCGTCTTGTACGTCCAGCTCAGCCCGGACGAGGAGGCCCTCGTCCTGGCGACCCTCGATCCCATCGGGGCGATGGCCGACCGCGACGGGGCCAGGCTCGCGGCCCTCCTAGCCGAGGTCAGCGTCGACGATGCCGGTCTCCGCCGTCTCCTGGCCGATCTCGCCGGCCCGAAAACCGGGCTCACGGATCCCGACGCCATCCCCGAGCCGTCGGCCGAGCCCTACGTCAAGGCCGGCGACCTGTACCAGCTCGGCGAGCACCGTCTCCTGTGCGGCGATGCGACGAAGCCCGATGCCGTCGCCAAGCTCCTCGACGGCGCGGAGCCGATCCTCCTCGCCACCGACCCGCCTTATGGCGTCAGCCTCGACCCGACTTGGCGCGATGGCGTGTACAACGCCCTGGGGCCGGCCGAGCGGCCCTACATGCGGATCGATGGCCCGTCCGACCCCGACGACGCCACGTCGGCGCCCCAGCGGGCCCACGGGCGAACCCGGGGCCATCGCAACACGACGATCAGCGGCGATACCCGGGTCGACTGGTCCGAGGCTTTCGCCCTCGTCCCCAGCCTCCGGGTCGGCTACGTCTGGCACGCCGGGGTCCACGCCGCCGCAGTCGCGATGGGCCTCGAGCGGATCGGCTTCGAGATCGTCAGCCAGGTCATCTGGGACAAGGGCCTCTTCGCGATGGGCCGATCCTGGTATCACTGGGCCCACGAGCCCTGCTGGGTCGTCCGGATCCCCGGCGCGAAGGTGTCGTTCCTCGGCGAACGCAACCAGGCGACGATCTGGCGGGCGCCATCACCGAAGATGATCATGGCCGGCTCGACCGAGGCGAAGCAGGACCACCCGGCCCAGAAGCCGGTCATCCTGTCCGAGATCCCGATCGCCAACCACCTCGAGCCCGGCGAGGCGGTCTACGACCCGTTCGTCGGCTCGGGGACGACGATCATCGCCGCCGAGCGCCTCGGCCGGCCGTGCTACGCGCTGGAGATCGAGCCGCGCTACGCCCAGGTGACGATCGAGCGCTGGCAGGCGTTCACCGGTCGGACGGCGGTCCGCCTCGATGGGTAGGCGCGGCCCGGCGCCGTCGCCGACCAAGCTCAAGCTCCTGAAGGGCGAGACGCGGCCGTCGCGCGTCAACTACCACGAGCCCAAGGTCGCCGCCAACCGGCCCGTCAAGCCGGTCGATTTGACTCCCGGAGCCGATGCCGCCTGGCAGCTCGTGACGGCCGCCCTCGGTCCGACCGGCGTCCTGACTGCGGTCGACGCTCCTGTCGTCCGTGTCTTCGCCGAGGCGGTCGACCGCTACGTCGGGGCGGCCACCGCCCTCGCCGCGAGCGGTCCGTTAATCCGCGGCGCTCGGGGTGGCGAAATCGTGCGGAACCCGCTCCATTCGATCGTCCGCGACAACGCCGCGCTCGTCATCAGCGTGGCCCGCGAGCTCGGGGCGACGCCCTCCGCTCGCTCCGGGATCCGGGCACCCGGAGACGCCGAACCAGGGGCCAAGCTGGCGGCGTTCCTCGCTCGCAACCGCAGTGCCTGATGGTCGGGCGGTCCGCTTCATCGAGACGTTCTGCCGCCACAGCAAGGGCGAGTGGGCGGGCAAGCCGCTCCGCCTCCGGCCCTGGCAGCGCCAGTTGGTGAACGAGCTGATGGCGATTGGACCGAATGGGCTGCGACGGCACCGGATCGGCTACTGGGGCCTGCCGAGAAAGAACGGCAAGAGCACCCTCGGCGCGGCGCTGGCCCTGTACGGCCTCCTGGCGGACGGCGAGGAGGGAGCTGAGGTCTATTCGTGTGCCGGCGATCGACGCCAGGCCGAGATCGTCTTTTCTGAGGCGAAGCGAATGGTCGCGGCCGACCCTGACCTCGCCGCGGTCGTCCGCGTCCAGCGCTATCACCTCGAAGGGCCCAACCACTCGATCTATCGGGTCCTCTCGGCCGATGCCGCCCTCCAGCAGGGCCTCAACCCGTCGTTCGTCGTCTTCGACGAGGTCCACGTCCAGCCCAACGAAGACCTCTGGAACGCGATGACCCTGGGTTCCGGGACCCGGCGCCAGCCGCTGATCCTGGGCATCACGACCGCGGGAGTCGACGAAGCCTCGCTCGCCTACCGCCTCTACACGTACGGCACCGACGTCGCGGCGGGGGCGATCCGCGATCCGAGCTTCTTCTTCCGCTGGTGGCAGGCGCCGCCCGAGGCGCCGTACCGCGACCCGGCGGCGTGGCGGGCCGCCAACCCGGCGCTGGGTGAGTTCCTCAAGCTGGCCGACTTCGAGGCCGCCGTCCGGACGACGACCGAGAGCCCCTTCCGGCGCTTTCGGCTCAACCAGTGGGTCGCCGCCGAGCACCTCTGGTTGCCGGCCGGACTGTGGGAGGGCCAGATGGATCGGGAGCTGGCGTTCGATCCCGGGCTGCCGGTCGCGGTCGGGATCGACCCGGCGTACTCGGACGACACGTTCGCGATCGTCACAGCGCAGCGCCAGCGGGAGGACACGATCGTCCGCGCTCGCTTCTTCCTGAACCCTTATCCACCGGGTCACAGCGCCCGCGACGACTGGGTCGTCGATCACGAAGAGGTCCGGACCTACCTCCGGGCGCTCCGCCGCGAGTATCCCGCCCCAGCCGTCCGGATCGACGGCCGGACGATCGCCGGTCCGGCCTTCGTCTATGACCCCTCCTCATTCACCGAGTCGGCCCAGATCCTCGAGGGCGAGGGCCTGGCGATGCTCGAGATGCCCCAGACCGACCGTCGGATGGTGCCCGCCACGCGGCTCTTCTATGACCTCCTCATGGACCACCGGATCTGGCACGACGGCGACGCGACCCTGGCTCTCCACCTCCGGAACTGCCATGCCGTCGAGCGGGGCGAGAAC
>JBBQFS010000139.1:0-6324 GCA_038322255.1 Candidatus Limnocylindrales bacterium
TACTGTGCGAAGACGTCCTCCGACGCCTCGGGGTCGAACACCGGCGCGAGCGGCTCCGTGATGAGCTTGATCCGGCCCTTGAGCTGGCGGAGCGTCTCGCGATCCGCCGCGGCGAGCAGGGCCACTGGCTCGGCGTAGTGCCGAATCTCGCCGCCCACCGGCACGAGCAGCGGCTGGTCGTCCTTGATGAGGCTGACGATGTTGTCGCCGGGGATGTCGGCGGCGGTCGCGATGAAGACCTTCGACCAATCGATGTCGGGGTCCGGCTCGATCGCGACCAGCTTGGCGCGGGCCTCGGTCGAGCGGATCGTGATGCCGAACCACGCATCGGGGAAGACCAGGTCATCGGTGTACTTCGCGGCGCCCGTGAGCTTCGCCGGGCCCTCGCGGCGCAGCGGATAGCCGGCGGCCCGACCCGGCACGCGCTGGCCCGGATCGACGACGAGCGCGCGCTCCACGATGTCGACGCCGAGCGTGAGCGTGCGAGTGGGCATCCTGCGCTCGAGACTCCTGCTCGCGTCCTTCGGGCTTCGGCCCGGAGCCTACCATCCAGGGACGGCTGGTTCGGGGTCGCCGCAGCGGCCTAGACTGCGCCGCGGTGGATGCCCGTTCGGAGACCGGCACCCGGCGCGCGCTGTTCGCGGTCGACATCGCGGTCAAGGTCGCGACGGTCGCCATGCTCGCCTGGGCCATCATGAGCCCGAGCCTGCCGCAGTTCCAGGGCAAGGCGTTCACCGGACGCGCCGTCGTGTACCCCGTGGCGCTGCTCGCCCTGCCGGTGGTTTGGTGGCTCGTCGCCCGCCGTCGCCTGCCGTTCCCGGTGGTCTCCGACATCCTCATCGGCCTGCCCTTCCTGATCGACGTGGTCGGGAACGCGCTCAACCTGTACGACACGGTCGATCGCTGGGACGACCTGAACCACTTCGTCAACTGGGCCCTGCACACAACCGCCATCGGCCTGCTTCTCCGATACGGCCCGTGGGGCCCGCCCACCCGGATCGCTCTCGCCTTCGCCTGGGCCGTCACGACCGCGGTGCTCTGGGAGTTCGCGGAGTTCATTACCTTCGTGCCGAACTCGCCCGAGGCGGCGACGGCGTACGCCGATACCCTCGGCGACCTGGCGATGGGCATGCTCGGAGGTCTCGTCGCAGCGATCCTGACGGCCCGCCTGCCCTCTCGCTGGCTCCCTAGTCCCGGCCGCGCCTGAGCGCCCGACCCGGGGTCGCGCCAGTGTGCCGGCCGTCGTCGACGACCAGCGTGCCATCGACGATGACGTGCTCGATCCCATCGGGGAACTCGCGCGGCTCGTCGTAGGTGGCGTTCGCGCGGACGGTCGCCGGATCGAACACGACGAGGTCGGCGACGAAGCCCTCGGCGATCCGGCCGCGGTCCTTGAGCCCGAGCCGGGCGGCCGGCATCGACGTCATCTTCGCAATCGCCGTCTCGAGGGTGACCAACGCCTCGTCGCGCACGAATTGGCCGAGGATCCTGGGATAGGAGCCATAGCTCCGGGGGCTCGGCCTGGCCCCGACGAACGTCGAGTCCGTGCCGACCATCGCGACCGGGTGCTCGTAGAAGCGCCGGATACCGTCGATGTGCGGGCCGGGCGTCACCTGGTTGAGGCGCAGCCCTTCGGCCAGCAGCAGGTCGCACAAGACGTCGACGAGGTCGCCGCCAAGGTCCTTGCCGACCTCACCCAGGGTCCGTCCCTCGAAGCGGAGGTTCTCGGGCCGGGTGAAGTAGCCGAGGCGGATGTCGGCGATCCCGCCGGCGCCGGCAAAGAGCACGCCCCGATCGCGCATCTCGGCCCTGATCCGGTCGCGCACGGCGCGATCCGCGAGCCGCTCCTTCGTCGGGCCGGGGCCGCCCGCCTGGACCCATGTTGGGATCGTGATCAGCAGCCGAGTGCTGGCCCATTCGTAGGGATAGGCGTCGAAGGTGACATCCAGGCCCTCCCTGCGCGCCTCGTCGACGAGGGCGAGCATCTGCTCGGGGGGCCCGGGGAACGTCGTCCGGTGGTAGAAGTGGGTGATGTGGGCGGGCGCTTCGCCGCGGCGCCCGATGTCGATCGCTTCGCGGAACGGGTCGAGGAAGCGGTCGCCGAGCGGGTAGCGGACGTGGGTGTGGTAGAAGCCGCCGAGGCGCGCGGCCACGTGAGCGAGATTCGCCAGCTCCTCGGTTGAGGCGTAGGCGCCGGGCGGGTAATCGAGCCCGGAGGACAGGCCGTAGGCGCCCTGCTCCATGCCCTCGCTGAGCATGTCGCGCATCGTCGCGAGCTCCGCGCCACTTGCCGCGCGCTCGTTCCAGCCGATCGCCCCGAGTCGCAGCGCGGAGTTCCCGACCAGGAATGCGATGTTCACGCTCACGCCGCGGTCGAAGCGGTCGAGGTAGTGCTCGACCGAATCCCAGTCGAAGGTGAGGTCCGGGTGGCCGTCGAGCCCGGCGTTCATCTCGACGAGCTCGTCGAGGTGCCGCTGGCTTGTCATCGGCGCGTACGAAAGTCCATCGACGCCGATGACCTCGGTGGTGACGCCCTGCCGGATCTTGGCCTCGTGACGCGGCTCGGCCAGGATCATCAGCCCCGAGTGGCTGTGGAGGTCGATGAAGCCCGGGGCGACCACCTTGCCCGCGGCCTGGATCAAGCGTTCGCTCCGCCCGATCGCAGCCTCGATCGCGTCTCGGTCGCGCATGATGACGATCCGGGCACTGGCGCCTGCCGCGTCACGCGTGACGCCGATTGCGCCGGGGTACCGCGCCGCGCCCGTGCCGTCGACGATCGTGCCATCGACGATTAGGAGCTCGAATGGAAGCTCATCGCTTGGTCGTTGATCGCTTGGCGGCATCGCTGCCCAATCTTCGCAGCCTTCGGAATTCGATTCCCTGCCCCCTGGCAACGGGACCCAGTTCCTTCGATACGAGCACCCGGGTTGCTTTCCGGGAAAACCCGCCGCCGTTCGCCCGCGGCCGCGATCAATCACTCGGGCGGACGCGGGTGCTAGCCTCCCGCCGATGCGTCTCCCGGATCGGCCGCCGTTCGCCCTCCGTGGGCGTCTCCTGACGCCGCGAACGGCAGGCGGCATCGAGGACATCCCCGATGGCGTGATCGAGGTCGACCTAGTGGGGCGGATCGCCTACGTCGGCGACACCGTGACGTGGGCGGCCCGCGGGCCAGACGCTGCGCCAATCGAGGGCGGGAGCGGGGCGATCGGTGGCCGAGACGCCAGGCCGGAGGCGATCGACCTCCGACCCTTGCTCGTGCTGCCGGGGATGGTCGACCTGCACGCCCACCTGCCGCAGCTTCCGAACGCTGGCCTCGGAGCGGGCCTCGACCTTCTGACCTGGCTCGACCGCTACATCTTCCCGCTCGAGCGCCGATTCGACGACACCGAGGACGCCGCCCGCCTGGCGCCCGCCGCCTTTCGCACGTTCGCGGCCGCCGGAACCACGACGCTCCTCGCCTACGGCGCGGTCTACAAGGCCTCGATGGATGGTGCGTTTCGGGCCGCGGAGGCCCACGGTATCCGGGCGATCCTGGGCAAGGTCATGATGGATCGGGGCACGTACGACGAGACGATCGATCCCCCGACGATCCTCGATCGGTCGGTCCGCGAATCCGAGGAGCTGATCGCCGATTGGCACGGCGCCGACGACGGGCGACTGGGCTATGCGGTCACGCCGCGCTTCGCGATCTCGTGCACCGCGGAGCTGCTCCGCGAGTCGGCGGCGCTCGCCGCGAGGACCGGGACGTGGTGGCAGACCCACGTCTCCGAGGACCCGGGCGAGATCCGGGAGGTCGCGCGGCTGTTTCCCGAAGCCCGGGACTACGTCGACGTCTACGACCGCGCTGGCGGGCTCGGCCCAAAGTCCATCCTGGCCCACGCGATCCACCTGTCGGACCACGAGCTGGCGAGGCTCGTCGAGACCGACACGCGCGTCGCCCACTGCCCGTCGTCGAACCTGTTCCTGGCGTCGGGGATCATGCCGCTCGCCCGCTACCGCGAGGCGGGGCTCGGGGTGGGGCTCGGATCCGATGTCGCGGGCGGCCCGGACCCATCGATGTTCTCGGTGATGCAGGTCGGGGCGTACGCGCAGGCGGCGCTGCGGACGGTCGGGCGCGAGGCACGACCGCTGCTCACGCCGCTCGACTGGCTGCGGGCCGGCTCGCTCGATGGCGCGCGGGCGCTCGGACTCGACGATCGGATCGGGTCGTTGGAGGTCGGCAAGGAGGCCGACCTGATCGCGGTCGATCCGCGATTGACCGCGCCAGGGCGGAACCTGCCCTACGACGTCGGGCGCGTGGAGCCCGAGGAGGTCATGAGCCGCCTGATCTTCCGGGCTCATCCCGACATGGTTCGGGACGCATGGGTCCGAGCTCGACGACTCGAGGGACCGCCGGAGGACTGACCCTCCGGCGCCGAGCGCTACTTCCGCTTGGTCCGGAACTGGTTCAGGTGGGTCGTCCAGTCGGAGCCGCCGGTCGAGTTCGTCGCGCAGCTCCCGTGCCAGCCGCAGACGCACGTGATCGTCTGCTCGCGGTGCTTGTACTGGTCGATGACGTGACGCAGTGGCTCGGGCTCACCGGTGCGGTTGGCGGGACGGGAAAGTGAGAGTGGACGACCGTTCAAGGTGAGCTCCTGGGCACGAGGCGCGCTGCTGGGGTCACGGCGCCGGGGGTCTGTGATTATCGCCGATTCGGCCGCTTCCCGCTTGCCGGCGGCGTCTTTCGAGCCGTCTTGGGTGCAGCGCCTGCTACAGCACCCGGCCGGGATTGAGGATGCCCAGCGGATCGAGCGCGGCCTTGATCGCGCGCATCGCCGCCACGGCGCCCTCGCCGCGCTGGACCGGCAGCCACTCGCGCCGGGCCGACCCGATGCCGTGCTCGGCGGTGACGGTCCCGCCAAGGTCGAGCGCCGCCCGGAAGATCTCGTCGCGGACGAGGTGAGTCAGCCGCGCCGCGTCGGGATCACCGTGGGCGAAGATCAGGTTCGGGTGCAGGTTGCCGTCGCCGGCGTGCCCGAACGTCGCGCAGCGCACGCCGTGGGCCGCGGTGATCCGCTCGATGGCCTCCAGCAGCTCGGGCACGCGGGAGCGGGGTACACCGACGTCCTCCATGCGGACCGTGCCCTGCCGTTCGAGCGCCCGGAGTGCGAGGCGGCGGGCCTGGCGCAGCCAGTCGGCCTCGGTGGGGTCCGCGGCGCGGACGACCGAAGTCGCGCCGGAGGCGAGAATCGCCACTTCCGCCTCGTCCAGCTCCGCGGCCGCGGCCAGCCCCGGGGCATCGGACTCGACCAGCAGCATCGCCGCGGCCTCCCGATCCAGCCCCAAGGCGTGCGCGTCGTCGACGGCCAGGATCGTCTCGTGGTCGAGCAGCTCGAGCGTGACTGGCACGACTCCGCCGCGCGTCATCGCGGCCACCGCCGCCCCGGCGGCAGTGAGCGATGCGAAGAAGGCGAGCATCGTCGCTCGCGGCCCCGGCAGCGGCCGTAGCCGGAGGGTCGCCTCCGTGATGATGCCGAGCGTGCCCTGGCTGCCGACGATCAGGTGGGTCAGGCTGTAGCCCGCGGTGTCCTTGACCGTCTTGCCGCCGGTCCGGATGGTCGTGCCGTCGGCGAGGACGACCTCGAGCCCCAGCACCCAGTCGCGCGTCTGGCCGTACTTGACGCAGCACAGGCCGCCCGCGTTCGTGCCGAGGTTCCCGCCGATCGAGCAGATCTCGTAGCTGGCGGGATCGGGCGGGTAGAACAGGCCTTCCTTCGCGACCGCTGCCTTGAGCTCGGCGTTGATGACGCCGGGCTGGGTGACCACGCACAGGTTGTCGGCGTCGATATCGAGGATCCGGTTCATCCTCGTGAGCGCGATCGTCAGCGCACCCTCGATCCCGGCCGCGCCACCCGAGAGCCCCGTCCCGGCACCCCGCGGAACGACGGGGACGCGATGCTCCGACGCGAGGCGCAGCAACGTCGAGACCTCGGCCGTATCGCCCGGCAGGGCCACGGCACCGGGCAGGCCGGCGGCCAGGTACGCCGTCTCGTCGAGGCGGTAGGCCTCCCGATCGCTTGCCTCGGTCAGCAGCCGCAGGCCGGGGAGCGCCGAGCGCGCGCTGTCGAGGAGCGCGGCGAGGCGTGCCGGATCGGTCGGGGCGGCCTCGGGCTGGGCGACGACGGGTTGAGCGGCCACAGTGCTGATCGTAGCGCTGGACACACCAACTACGATCCGCGCCGTGACGTTGCCGCCGGGTCCCTCCGCAGCAGTCAGCGCCGCCGCGGGCGTCGCGGTTGCATTGCTCATCGCCGGCTGCTCGCCAGCGCTCCCGCTCAACCCCGG
>JBBQFS010000140.1:0-6284 GCA_038322255.1 Candidatus Limnocylindrales bacterium
GGCAGCATCGATCCCGACCGCCACGCCCTGATCATCGAGCGGCGCCAGCTCGATCCGGTATCGGTAGGCCTGCTCCAGGTGGTAGCCAAGGATCTCCTCGAACTCGGTGGCGCGATCGCTGACGCGGTTCGCCTCATCGGCCCAAACGACGAACGCCTCATGAAGCCGCGCTCGCGCCCGCTTCAGAAGACCGGCATAGGCCGCGTCGCGGATCATCAGGTGCTCAAAGCGGTAGGCGGAGGCTTCGTCATCGGCCTCCTGCAGCCGCATGAGCTGCTTTGCGGCAAGAGTCGCAAGGTGTGCCGGGACGTCGCCTCGCACATCGTCATCCACCAGCACCTCGAGGGCCGCCTGTGCGAACACCAGACCGATGACCGATGCTGGATCCACCACCGCCCGCTCCTCATCGGGGAGCTGGTCCAAACGGGCCGCCAGCAGCGCATGGATGGTGGGAGGGATCGAGATCTCGGCGAGGTCGCCCGCCGGTTCCCATCGTCCTTCGAACGAGCGGAGCATGCCGCTGTCGATGAGCATGGAGAGGAGCTGCTCGACGAAGAGTGGGTTTCCTTCGGCTGCGGCGACGACCTTCGCCTGCACGCTCTGATGCAGGCCGGCCTGCCCGAGGAGGTTCTCAATGATCTTCCCGGAATCGGCGTCGGAGAGCGGGCTCAGAAGGATCCGACGTTCGTTCGGACCTTCAGCCCACGTCGGCTGCTTCTCGAGCAACTCGTGACGGGACGTGCACAGGATCATCACCGGAGCGTCCTCGGCGGTTGCCGTCAAGTGTCCGATCAGGTCCAGGAAGGTCGGCTCCGCCCAATGGATATCGTCGAACACCACGGCGATCGGTTGCTCGGCGGCAAGCACCTCGAAGAAGCGACGGATGCCCCAGAAGAGCTCGGCGACCTGGAAGGGCGCCTCGACGAGGCCGATGGCGGCTCCAACGCGCTCCACGATCTCGTCATCGCCGACGAGGCCACGGAGCTTTTCGCGCGCGTCCTCGGCGCTATCGGTCTCGAGGATTTCTGCGGCGTCCCGGACCACTTCCACAATCGGCCAGAAGGTGATCCCATCGCCGTACGGCAGGCATCGACCATGGACGATGCGCGCCTTCGATTCGATCGAGTCGACGAACTCCTGCGTAAGGCGAGTCTTGCCCACGCCGGCGTCGCCGATCAGCGTCACCATGCGACAGACACGGTCGGAAACCACGCTGCTGAAAGCGCTCGCCAGGGTCGCCATCTCCTCCACGCGGCCAACCATGGGGGCCTCGTGTCGGACGGCGGCAGCGACCGACTTCACGGAAAGCAGGCGGTAGGCGCGAACGGGCTGCGCCTTCCCCTTGAGGGTCAGCGGCTCGACCTCCTGAACCTCCACAAGGTCCCGAACGAGCGCGAAGGTGGGGTGGCCGATCAGGACCTCGAGGGATGCCGCGGCCTGCTCGAGCCTGGCCGCGACATTCACGGCATCGCCGGTGACGAGGCGCTGCCCCAGGCTCGCCTCCCCAGCCACGACCTCGCCCGTGTTGACGCCAATGTTGACGTCAAGAAGGATGCGCTGGTCGCGTTCCAGCGACTCCGCGAGAGCGGAGAGGCCTCGACGCATCTCGAGAGCGGCGCGCACGGCGCGAAGGGCGTCGTCCTCGTGGCGAACGGGCAGGCCGAATACCGCCATCACCGCGTCGCCGATGAATTTCTCGATCGTGCCGCCATGACGAGCCAGTGCTTGCCGGGACTCCTCGAATGCGCTCGCCATCACATCCCGAAGCGCCGCCGGCGGGAGCGGCTCCGCGTCGAGCGTGGTGGCCTTGAGGTCCGAGAAGACGATCGTGACGGTCTTCCTGGTCTCCTGCGACCGTTTGGAGGTGAGCAGGGTGCCGCACGAACCACAGCGCCGGAAGTCAACCGGGTTCTCCGTACTGCAATTCGTGCAGATCGTGGCGTCGGGGTTCTCCGCGGCGGGCGTCCAGGCTGCCTCTGTCGCGTCCCGTGCTTTGACCGAGACCAGGCGATAGGCGGGGACCGGCTCCCTCGAACCCTTCGGCAGGACTGGCTCGACGGGCTCCACCGTGACGCGGTCGGCGACGATCTCGTAGGTGGACTCCCCGATCAGGACCTCGGTCGGGGGGGCCGACTGCTCCAGCTTGTTCGCGAGCTGAACCACCGCCCCAGTCAGGATGTGCTCGCCGACGGTGGCGGCGCCTACCACCACCTCCCCCGTGGCGATTCCGGTTCGGTTGATGAGTTGAACGCCCCAGCGCCTGTGCAGCTGCTCGTTGAGAGCGGCCCCCGCCAACTGGGTTTCGGCGGCCGCCCGGACTGCCCGCAAGGCATCGTCTTCACGGGGCGCTGGAAGACCAAACACGGCGACGATCGCATCGCCGATGATTTTCTCGATCGTCCCGCCATGCGACTCGAAGACCAGGCGCATCTCGTCGAAGTAGAGGGTCAGGATCTCCCGCAACGACTCCGGATCGAGCTTCTCGCCGAGGGCGGTCGATCCCTTGAGGTCCGAAGTGACGATGGTGACGGTCCGGCGGATCTCGGGTAGGGGAGCTCCCGCAGGCAGTTGGGCACCACAGTTGCCACACCGCCGATAGGCTGCGGAGACCTCCCCGCCGCAGCTGACGCAGGTCTGCACCGTCGGAGTGTACGGAACCCTGCGGCAGAGTCCGTTCACCCTGGTCCTCAGCGTGCGACCTGCCGAGTCAATCATCGACGGTTCGGAGGCCGTCCGGCGCGGCTCGGGCGCTGCCGCTCGGTCAGGGGCGGTAGACGAGGTCCGAGCTCTTCCAGATTCGCTGGAGGACGTACCGGCCGTCGGTCTCGGGGTCGATGAGGGCCGCGCGCGCGGCGAGGATCATGACGTACGGGTGGAGCCGCACGTTCACGACGCTCGCGCCGCGGAACGTCAGCTCGACGACCACGCCCTCCTGGGTCTGCTGCCAGAAGTCCTGCCCATACATGAAGTTGCCGGGCCCGGCGTCGACCACGCTGACACCCTTGTCGCGGCTGCGAAGGAACACGCCGCCTGAGAGATGGAGGCCACCGCCGAGGACCTGGTCGCAGCCGGCCGCATCCATCCAGCCGAGGGCCTTGGTCTGGCTCGCTCGCAGGTCGGGGTGATATTCGGAGCCGCCCCACCACTGCGGGTCGCAGACCACGACGTCGGCGGCAGCGGCGTGGGCGCGGCGGACGGCTTCGTTGACGTTCGCCTGGGTGAGCCACGCGACTCCTGGCGTCGTGGCATTCGCATGGACGGGACCTGGCACCTCGTTCCACGACACGAAGGCCACCTTCAACCCGGCGATCTGCCGGTAGGCGGGTTCGAGCGCCTGGTCGAGGTTCAGGCCAAGGCCGGTGTGCGGAAAACCATGCTTGTCGAGGAGCTGGAGGGTCGAGCGGATGCCCCGCACGCCACGGTCGCTCTGGTGGTCCGCCGGCAGGTAGACCGCGTCGATCCCGAGGAAGCCCTGCCATCTCGTCAGGACGTCTTCAGGGACGGAGAGGCCCATCGCCTGGGTGCTCGGCTTCCAATCCTTGCTCGGGAGGACCGGGCACTTCAGGTTCCCGAGCGTCAGGTCAGCCCCGCTGATGAGCTTCGCGGTGACGCCGTCGTTGCCGGTCTCGATCGGCCGCACGATCGGGTGGCGGTCGATGCCGGGCGGAGGGTTGGGGTTCGGGATTGGCGGACCCTTCTATTTCGCGGTGCCACCGTCGAAGACCCAGTCCCAACCTTTGGCCAGGGTGACGGCCTGACGAGCCGCTCCACGATCCGCGCACAGGCTCCCGATCGCCGTCATCGTCCAGACGCTCGAGGCGTCGTAGGCCGTCCAGGCCGGGTCGAGGGTCGCGCCGGCGCTCGCCGTGCCGAGGACCGGATATGGCACCGCCCGGGCCTTTGGATCGCCGAACAGGTCCGGCCCGAAAAGCCCGAACGGCCCGTCGCCGGCGATCGGCATGACCTTCGTGGCGGGCTCGACCAGTCCAGAAGGCAGGAGCGCGATGAGGTTCTGATTCGCACCGATCGCGGCCGCGATCTGGTTGGCGGCGATGCACGGCGCGGTCGGCTTCAGCGCAGGCCGGTTGACCGTGACGCCGCAAGGCAGGACCAGCTTTCCGCTGCCGGCGAGCGTCGCGAGGTCGTCGATGGCGATGGTCGCCTTGAGGTTCGTGAGGCCCGTGACGACCGCGAGCGGGAACGGACCGCCGGCGGTGCCCGTCGGGGCTGGACCCGTTGTGGACGTCGGGGCAGCGGTGGATGCCGGTGACGTCGGCGAAGGTGCCGGGGTCGGGCTGACGCCCCCCGACGGTGAGGGCCGGGGCGACTCGCAGCCGGCGACCAGCATGACCAGGGCGACGACGATGCTGAGGGTCCGGAGCAGCCTCGCGTTCACGGCCCCTCTCGAGGGACCTTCAAGCCCTGGCACGCGGCCGATGGTAGGGCCGGGCGAAGGGGCCCGTCGGTTGGCAGCGTCCGTGGGGCGCTCTACGCTCCCGGCGATGCCGCTCCTTCGCCGCAGGCCGTCGGTCGCCTCACGGCGCCAATCGATCGGCCCCTTCGTCGCCGCCGCCGTCCTGGCCGCTGGGTTGCTGGTCGTCCCCGCGTCGGCCCCGTCCCCGGTCGCCGGCATCGGGCCGCTGCCGACGTGTCGCCTGGCCGACATCCTGACCGTCCCGCGGGGCTACGACGACTGGGCCACTACACAGGTCGACTGGATTCTCAGCCTCGGCCCGGACTACAAGCCGCCGGACCTGGTATCGGTGCGGGACGGCGGCGTGGCCGGCGGCGGGCTGGTTCGCAAGCTCGTGATCGCCGATCTCAAGGCGATGGCGGCAGCGGCCAGGAAGAACGGCACGCCGCTGGTCTCGTGGAGTCCGTATCGCAGCTACGGCCAGCAGAAGACGCTCTTCGAGGGCTACGTACGAGGCTCGGGCTACGACCGGGCCGTGACATTTTCGGCGCGACCCGGCCATTCCGAGCACCAGCTCGGCCTCACGATCGACTTCGTCGCGGTCGGCGACCACGGCCTGACAACGAACTGGGAGGTGACACGGACCGGCGCGTGGATGGCCAAGAACGCCTGGAAGTACGGCTGGCTGATGAGCTACCCGAAGGCCAAGACCGACGTCACCTGCTACAGCTATGAACCGTGGCACTACCGGTACGTCGGGCGGGATCTCGCCGCGAAGATCCACGACTCGGGGCTCACGATTCGGGAGTACCTCTGGGCGAACTACACGATGGTCGATCCCGTGACCGGTAGCCCGCTGCCGATCGCGTCGGTTACGCCAACCACGCCGGTGAACGCGAGCCCCTCGCCCGCGGTCCGGCCGAGCGCCGTGCCGCCCGACTCCGCCAAGCCGTCGAGCGGGCTGAGCAGCCCTTCGACCACCTCAGGGCCGGCGTCCGAGGCCGCCACCTTGTTTGGTCTCGATCCGCCCCTCGTGATCGTGGGGTTCCTGCTCCTGCTGGCCGCGATCGGCCTGGTCGCCTCGCTCGGCCTCCGTCGGCGATCAGGTCGAGGCTGACTGGCTAGCCCGCCGGAGCGCGGGCCGGGCATTTGGCCCGGGGTGATATGCCGTGGACATCTCGCGCTTCAGCTGGCGCCTCAACATCGCGGCACTGCTCCTGTTCAGAGGGCGCGCGCCACCCGCTGGCGAACGGGCCGTTTCGGCCCCCTACCATGAGCCGACGTGCCCATTCTCGCGATCCTCCCGTTCTTCTCGACGCTCGCTGGCGGGTTCGCCGCCTTGCGGCTGCGGCACCGCCTGCATGTGTTCATGGCCTTGGCTGCGGGCGTCGTCGTCGCAACCGCGGTCGCCGACCTCCTGCCGGAGGCGTTCACGCTGGCCGGACCGGATGGCTCGCTTCAGGTCGGAATCGCGGCCGTTGTTGGGTTCGTCGGCTTTAGCCTCGTCGAGGCGTTCCTGCACCAGTCGAGCTTCGAGCACGCCGGCGAGCATGACGAAGCGGCAGAAGGGTCTGGCCCGGCCCGGCCATCCGCAGGCGGCGCGCCAGGCATCCTGGGCATCCTCCCGCCGATCAGCCTGATCATCCACAGCACGCTCGATGGCCTGGCGATCGGGCTCGCCTTCCAGGCCGGCAGCGAGCTCGGGCTGATCGTCCTCCTGGCGGTCCTAGCCCACGACTTCGCCGACGGGATGAACGTCGTGACCCTCGCCCTCGACGCCGCTCGCGGGGAGCGGCTCGCGGTCGGCCTGCTCGTCCTGGACGCCGTCGCGCCCGTTGCCGGCGCCGCGCTCAGCACCCTCGTGAGCATC
>JBBQFS010000141.1:0-6268 GCA_038322255.1 Candidatus Limnocylindrales bacterium
GAGCCATCGCCGTCGGGTGCGGTGTAGTCGTCGACCGACGAGCCGCGCCGCGCGATCGCCTCCGCGAGGATGCGCCGAAGGTGCCGGTACAGGCGGCCGGGATCGCCCGGGCGCAGTGAGTTGGCGGTCCGCAACGGGTGCAACCGCGCTGCCCATAACGCCTCGTCGGCATAGATGTTGCCGACGCCCGCGATGAACGACTGGTCGAGCAGGAGCGGCTTGAGCCGTCCCTTCCGCGCTCGGATCCGCCGACCGAAGGCACGCACCGTGAACCCAGGGTCGAGCGGCTCCGGCCCGAAACCCTTGAACGTCCGCGACCCACCGAGCTCGCCCCGCAGCTCGCCCGTTTCGGGATCCCGCGAGGCGACACCAACCCGACCGAACTTCCGGATGTCCCGAAACCGCAGCTCGCGGCCGTCGGCGAACTCGAGGACCAGGCGGATGTAGGGATCCTCGGGTCGGCCGCCCGCCACGACGAACAGCTGGCCCGTCATCTTGAGATGGATCGTGATCGCAGCGCCGTCGTCAGGCCGCGGCGCGCCGTCGTCCCCGAGACCGCCATCGAGGTCGAGCACGACGAGCTTCGCCCGCCTCGATGTCCCGACGATCGATCGACCGACCACGGCTCGCGTGAACGCCGCCACATCCTGCGACCGCAGCGTCTTGAGCCACCCGACGCGCACGCCGCTGATCCGGGCGCCGACGACCAGCCCGCGCAAGTCGCGGGCCACGGTTTCGACCTCGGGCAGCTCCGGCACGGCGTCAGCCGCCCGCGCCTGGCGCCGCGAGCTCCGCTGGCGCCTCGTCGGCCTCGGCGAGGATCGCGTCCCGTCGCGAGACCGGCGTCATCGACTCCCAGTCCGTGCCGACCTTGACATCGACCGTCAAGGGCACGTCGAGCGGTAGCGCGCCCTCCATCGTCTCGCGCAGCACCGGCACCAGGCGATCGACCTCGTCACGCGGCGCCTCGAGCAGCAGCTCGTCGTGGACCTGGAGAAGCACGCGGGCCTTGAAGCCTTCGGCCTTGAGGCGATCGGCCAGCCGGATCATCGCGATCTTCACGATGTCCGCCGCCGTCCCCTGGATCGGCATGTTGATCGCCATCCGCTCGCCCGCGCCGCGCAGCGCGCCGTTCGCGGCGTGAAGCTCCGGGATGTGCCGCTTGCGCCCGAGCAACGTCGTGACGAAGCCCTGCCGCCGCGCGGTCTCCTTGATGTGAAGCATGTAGTAGCTGATGCCCGAATACGCCGCGAAGTAGGAGTTGATGAAGTCCTGGGCCTCCTGGCGGCTGATCCCGGCTCGCGACGACAGCCCGAAGTCGCTCATCCCGTAGGCCAGCCCGAAGTTGACCATCTTGGCCATCGAACGCTCGTCGGCCGTGATGTCCTCGGCCGGCTTGTGGAGCACGCGCGCGGCCGTCTCGCGATGGATGTCCGCCTGGCGCGCGAAGGCCTCCTTGAGGTGGGTGTCGCCCGCCACGTGGGCGAGAATCCGCAGCTCGATCTGCGAGTAGTCGGCGGCGATCAGCACGGTATCCGGCGAATCGGCCACGAATGCCCGCCGGATGCGTCGCCCGAGCGGGGTCCGGATCGGGATGTTCTGGAGGTTTGGGTCCGACGACGACAGGCGCCCGGTCGATGCGACGGCCTGGTGGAAGGTGGTGTGCAGCCGGCCGTCACCGGCGATCAGGGTCGGGAGCGCCTCGACGTAGGTGGAGCGAAGCTTCGTGTAGATCCGCCAGTCGAGGATCGGCTGGATGACCGGGTGGACGCCGACGAGCTCTTCGAGCACCGACGCGTCGGTCGAGTACCCCGTCTTGGTCCGCTTGCCTTTCGGCAGCTGCAGCTCGGCGAACAGGATGTCGCCCAGCTGCTTCGGCGAGCCGATCGTGAACTGGTGCCCGACCGCGGCGTAGATCTCCTCCTCGAGCCGCGAGATCTCCGCGCCGAACTCGCGATCGAGGACCGCCAGCGCCTCGAGGTCGACCCCGATCCCGTCGGCCTCCATCCGGGCCAGGACCGGGATCAGCGGCAGCTCGATCTCGCGGAACAGCCGCTCCAAGCCCTCCTCCTCCAGCGAACGCGCGAGCGGATCGCGGACAGCCAGGGCCGACAGCGCCTCCAGGCCGGCGCGATGCACCGGCTCGAGCTCCTTGGGCGGCGGCAGCACGAGGTCGAGCCGCTCGGCGACGACGTCGGCGATCGACTGCGACCGGAGCGCTGCGTTGAGGATGTAGGCGGCGACCTGCGTGTCGAAATCGACCGGGGTCACGCCCGCGTCGGGGTCGCTCGCGAACCTCGTCTCGAGGATCGGCTTGGCCTCGTGGGCGACGATCGGGATGCCGCGCGCCTCGACCATCCGGCGCAGGCCGTCGGCCGCTTCAGCACCCCAGCCGACGATGACGCGGCCGTCTCGCCCCGCCACCGCGAAGGCCTGTGCGGTGCCTCGGCGCGGCCGCGGGTCGTCCGACACGATCGACGCTCCGACGACGTCCTGGTCCGCCAGCCAGCCTTCGACGCCCGGCAGGGCGGCGGCCTCGAGGACCTCGATTCGACCGGGATCCGAGATGGTCGCGCCGAGGGCGGAAGGCAGGTCGTCGAATCGAGCCGGCTCGCGCGTGCTGGCGCCCGTGCCGGCACCATCGCTCGCCCGGGTGTCCGGGCCACCGTCCGCCTCTCGGGCGGTTCGCGAGACCGTGTCGAAATCGAGCGAAAGCTGCAGCCCCTCGCCGCCGAGCGAGCCCGCCCGGATCGGGCGCCCCGAGCCCCAGCCGCTCGGCCGCACGGGCCCGACCCGCGCCGCGCCAACCGTGCCGCCCGTCGCGACTTCGCGCAGCGCCTGGACCTTGTCGACCGCGCTCTCGCCGGTCATCGCCGGCAATCGCTCGATCAGCGTTCGGAACTCGTACTCGCGGAACAGTCGGATCACCGTGTCGCGGTCGTAGTCGGCGAGACGCGCAGCGTCGAGGTCGAGGGCCACCGGCACGTCCCGCACGATGGTCGTGAGGTCCTTGCCTCTGTACACCGCCTCGCGATGCTCGACCAGCTTGTCGCGCAGCTTCTCCGGCTTCACGTCGGCGATCCGGGCGTAGAGCGAGTCCAGGGTGCCGTACTCCGCGATGAGCTTGGCCGCCGTCTTCTCACCCACGCCGGGCACGCCCGGGATGTTGTCGGTCGGGTCGCCCTTGAGGGCCTTGTAGTCGATCATCTGGTCCGGTCGAAGGCCGTACCGCTCCCAGATCCGGGCCGGGTCATAGATGACCGTGTTCTCGACGCCCGATCGCGTCGTCATCAGCCGGGTCTTGTCGGTGACGAGCTGGAGCATGTCGAGATCGACGGTCACGATCGTGGTCTCGACGTCCGTCGTCTCGGCCTGGAGGGTCAAGGCCCCGATCACGTCGTCGGCCTCGAAGCCCTGCTGCTCGTAGACCGGGATCCGCAGCGCCTTGACCACCTCGCGCACCTTCGGGAACTGCGTGGCGAGGTCATCGGGCATTCGCGTGCGGGTCGCCTTGTACTCGGCATATTGCTCGTGCCGGAACGTTGGCCCGGAGAGGTCGAAGGCGACCGCGACGTAGTCCGGCTTCAGGTCGGCGATGCCGCGCAGGACGATGCTGCAAAAGCCGAAGACGCCGTTGACGAGCTCACCCTTCGAGGTGGTGAGCGGTGGCAGGGCGTAGTAGCCGCGGTAGACGAGCCCGAAGCCGTCGAGCAGCATCAGGCGTTCCATGGATGGCCTCGCGGGGTAACGTCGCGTCCGATCAGGGCGGGCTCGACGAGGGCTGAACGATCAGCCTCAATTGTACGTGCGAGGGGTGGGCTCGACCCGGTTCAGGCTGGACGAAAGGCCGGTCCGAGCGGGGCGTCAGCGCAGGCGACGGCCGGCGAACAACAGCCCGAAGAGCAGGAGGCCCACGGCGAGCAGCCCGAGCGAGCCGATCAGCAGCAGGTTTGGCGGGGATGCCAGGTCTGTCCGCTCCGGGGTGGACTGCCTGCCGTTGGTGCCGGTGCCGACGTCTCCTGCGACCGCTGCCTGGGGACCGCCGGACGGACTTCCCTCTGCCTTGGTGCCATTCGAAGCTGCCGGCCCGCCCGAGGCGGCGTTGTCGACGTTGTAGGCCCCGCCGGGAGACGTCGGGACGACAGCCGCGCCCGGCCCGCTACCGGCCGATGTAACGGGCGCCGCGGCGGGCGCCGAGGTTGCAACTGGGGCCGCGCCCGACAGCGTTTCCCGTTGTGGGGCGGACGATGCCGCAGAGCCACCAAGGAGAGCCGGGAGGACCGTGGCGACGAGCAATCCGGCGATCCCGAGGGAGGTGAAGGCCGTGGCCATCGGCCGGGTTGCCGAGCGTGTCGCGCCGAACGGCCGGAGCGCGGCGCGAAGCCAGCTGCCCCGTCGGAGGCGCTCGGCCTGCTCCGGAGCGAGTCGGAAGTCACGGGTGGGTGCGGCGGGGGCCGGAAGTGCCTGGGTGGCGAGCGCGATCGCGAGGAGGTCACGATGGAGGTCCGCGCACGGGCGGCAGGTCGCGAGGAGGTTGTCGGCCTGGACCCGCTCTGAATCGAGCAGGTCGCCCGCCGCGTGGCCGGCGATGAGGTTGACGTCGTGTCGCGTGTGATCAGGCTTGTCCGAATAGTGCATTTCGCCCATCCGACGGGATCGGGGCCCGATTGGTTCCCTCGTCACCGATCCTGGCCAGGTGCGATCGCTCCGCGCGCGCCCCGGGACGCGACCAGCAGCAGGAGCCCCGCGGCGAGCAGCGCCACGGAAACGAAGAATAGCCACGCGGTGAGGCCCAGGCCGGATGCGGTTTGATCTCGCTCGCCCTGCGTCGCGGGCACGGTCCCGACGTCGATCGGGCTGGATGCCGGTCCGAAGGCTGCACCGGCCGAGGCTTTGGCTGCCCCCGGAGCCCCCTCGCCGGTCCGGAGCCCGCCGGCAGGCGGACCGCCCGTGGCCGCGCCATCGACCGCCATCGGGGTCGGCGCGGACGCATTTCCGAGCTCGATCGATCCTACCAGCAGCCCGACGAGGCCAAGGGTCGCTAGGGTCACGCCGGCCGGGCGACCGAACAGGGCGATCGATTCGCGGAGCCCGGCGAGGAAGCCTCGCGCGCTCGGTCGGCCGCCAAGTCGCTGCGCGTCCTGGACCGAAAGCCTGAAGTCCCGGGAGGCCGTCGCGGTGGATGCGGCGGCAGCTCGAAGCGCTGCACCGAGGTCGTCGAGGTCGCGATGAAGGTCCCGGCAGACCGCACAACGATCCACCAGGCCCTTCGCCCGTTCGGTGTCCGACCCCGGCTCGATGTCGCCGGTGGCAAAGGCGGCGATGAGCTCCTCGTCGTGGAGAGCATGCCGGGCCACGGCGGCGAGAGCCGCCTCGTCGTGGCCGTTCCCGTCGTCAGCCACGGAACAGGTCCATGCGATCGAGGAGCAGGCTGCGGAGCGAGAGCCGCCCGCGGTGGATGCGCGACTTGACCGTGCCGACTGACACCGCGGTGATCTCGGCGATCTCGGCGTAGTCGTAGCCCTCGACGTCGTAGAGCACGATCGCGGTCCGCTGGTCGTTCGTGATCAGGGCGAGGGCGCCGTTCAGCGCCCGGTGGCGCTCGTTCTGCAGGGATGTCGTCACGGGGTCGGCCGATGCGTCCGCCGGCGGCTGCCAGGTGTCGTCCTCGAGCTCCGGGTAGGGATCGGCGGGGCGGCGCTTCTTGAGGCGTTGCGCATCCATCGCGGCGTTGATCGCGATCCGGCTCAGCCACGACTTGACGCTGCCGCCCCGGAAGCCCTTCATGTTGCGGTAGGCGCTGAAGAACGCCTCCTGCACCGCGTCCGAGGCCTGGTCCCGATCTGGGACCATCCTGACGACGAGCGCGAAGAGCTTGTCCTGGTACAGCACGACGAGGTCGTTGAAGGCGTCGAGATCGCCCTCTCGGGCGCGATTGAGCAGGATCAGGTCACGGCGCTGGACGGGGTCCTCGACGACCGTCGTCCCGCGAAGGTCCTCCACGGTCGGGGGTGCCCTCCGGACGGCGAGTGGCAGGCGGCGCGAGTCTAGCATCGGTCCCGCGCTGGACGACGCGGGAGGACGCGGGGTTCCTCCCGAAGGTCAGGCGGGCCTGGCCAGGAGTCGTCGTGGGTTCGCGACGAGCATTTGCGTGAGGTCGTCGGGCGAGATGCCGGCGCGCAAGAGACGCGGAACGACGCTGACGAGGACGTGGTCGAAGCCCAGGCCGCCGTAGCGGTGCAGCTGCAGCCGGCTGCAGATGTCGTGC
>JBBQFS010000142.1:0-6248 GCA_038322255.1 Candidatus Limnocylindrales bacterium
GCCCTGGGTCAGCCCGGTGATGACGAGGCCAGTCCACGTCTCCGCCCCGTACTTGCCGCTCGCGAGCGTCAGGTACGAGCCAACGACCACGATGAGCACGACCGCGATCCGGAACGCCCATAGGAACGCGGCGATCGCCCCGTCGGTCAGGCGATCGGTCAGGGTTTGCTTCATTGGGCTCGGCCCCCTGCTGGACGACAAACCAGGTCTGGAGGAGGAACGAGATGAGCCGGGCGGATAGCCGCCCGGCTCATCGTGCTAGGTCGAGGTTTGGATCCTTAGCTCTTCGGCCAGACGGGTGCCTGCGGCGGCCAGGCGCCGTCGACTTCCCGCTGCGTGATCTGGTAAACCGCGATCAACGGTGCGCCGCAGTCGCCGGTAGCGCTGCAGCTGAGCACGCCGGTCAGGCCCTGGAAGTCCTTCGTTGCGAAGATCGCGTCACGAAGGGCCTTCCGCCCGATGTACAGCGTGCCGTCTGAACCCTGAATCGCCACCTTCTCGATCGCCGCGGCGATGATGTTGAAGGCGTCGTAGGCGTGGGCGTGGAACGCCGAGATCGGGTCCTTGCCCGAGAGGGCCTTGTACTTCGGCAGGAAGGCTGCGTATCCGGCCTGGAAGGCCGAGAAGTTCGGGCTGGAGAGGTACATGTCCTTGGCCGCGGGGCCTGCCGCCTTGACGAAGTCAGCGGTGAACATGCCGTCGGAGCCGATCAGGACCGCGCTCTCGAGGCCGGAGACCTTGTGGGCCTGGGCGGCAATGAAGCCACCTGCGGCCACGAAGACCGGGAAGTAGATGACCTCGGGCTTGGCACCGGCGACTCGCGTCAGGACCGGGGTCATGTCCGTGGTCGTCTTCTCGACCTGCTCCTGGATGACGATCGTGCCGCCGAGCTTCTTGAACTCCTCGGCGAAGACGCCCTGGAGGGCCTCGGCGTAGGCGCTGCCGTCGTGGATGGTGGCGGCCTTGGTCTTCTTGAGCTCGTTGTAGACGAACTCGGCCACGGCCTTGCCCTGGAACGCGTCGCTGTGGGCGGTTCGCAGGTAGCCGGCGTATTCCGGTTTGCGATCAGGCGCCGTCAGCGCGGGTCGCGTGTTGGACGACGAGATGGTGGTCATGCCGGCGTCGGTGAGGGCCTTGATGCCGCCGACCGTCTCGTCCGAGCACGACGAGCCGACGAGAGCGACGATCGTGGAATCGGCAGCCAGCTTCTGGGCCGCTGCCGCGCCACCCTCGACGGTGCAGAGACCATCGCCGTTGGTGCCGTTGGTGATGTCATGGCCGAGGATCTTGCCGCCCTTGTCCTGCATCGCGACCTGGACGCCGTAGAGCGAGTCCTGGCCGAGGGAGGCGTCGGCGCCGGAGAGCACGCCCCAGAACGGGATGTGAATCGGATCGCCGGGGGCAATCGTGATGACGCCGAGCGCGTCGGCCGGCATGGTGCCGCCGGCGGCGGTGGTGCTGGCCGGTGTCGTGCCGCCTGGCGCGGCCGCGGTCCCGCTGGCACCCGGGGTGGTGCTGCAGGCTGAGAAGGCGAGCGCCGCAACGGCGGCGAGCGCCCCGAAGCTAGTGACCTTCATTCAGTCTCCTCCAAAGTTTGATCGCCCGGAGCCCGGGTCGATCCTCGGTCGTTCCTCCTGCCGTCGCTCGGGACTCCGCTGCCCCGGGCCGCCCGTCGCCCTTGCAGGTACCGCATCCGACGGTACCCCCGAGTGGGATAGAGCCGAAGGGGACGCTGGATCGGTGCAAACGACGGCCGCAAATGCAAGCGGCTCCCGACGGCGCGCAGGTGGCCGCCGAAGCGATAGCGTATGATAGGGGTCGGCGCACCGATTGCAAGACCGGTCGTTCGCCACCCGGGATGATTTCAGACGCGTTTCGTGCGTGCCTCCCGTGCGCTCGGCGAACCCCCGGAGGTCTGGTCGGCCACGGTCGCACCGACCGGCATCGGACAGGCGCCGTCCGACAACGAGGGAGCAACCCGGCGCGTGGAGTACAGGGTCCGAGCGGCCCGGATCACCGATGTCGAGGCACTCGTCGCGCTCAGCGGCGACCGCCTGGGTGACGGCACGTCCGGCTCGCTCGGCACCAAGGACATCCTGCGCCAGCTCGTGTTTCTGCCTCATGCGACCGTTCTCGTCGCCGAACGGCGACGAGACATCGTGGGAGGCGCCGTCCTCGCGATCCGGCCGTCGGTGCGAGCCGGCGGCTATGTCGGAACCATCGACCTGCTCGTCGTCGACCCGGCGAGCGAACCGGACGCCGTGAGCGATAGCCTCATCGAGGAATGCCTCAAATCGGCGGCCAACAAGGGATGTGCGTCGGTCGAGGCGCCGCAGCCGGACGATCCGGCAGAGCACCTGCGCTGGGAGCGCCAGGGGTTCATCGACCGGCAGCCGGTCCTCCGGCGAGCCGTCGACCCCGCCGGCCGCCGGCGCTGAAATCGGGCTCTCCCCCGTAGAACGGGTGGGGCCCCAGATGAATAGGAGACAGGGTGGGCAAGAACGTCGCCGTCTTCGTTGACGTGGCGAACATCTTCTACGCGGCCAAGGCGGCCGGGGTGGACATCGATTACGTCACGCTCCTGAAGGCGTCGAGCGCCGGGCGCGATCTCGTGCGGGCGTACGCCTACACGGGCCTCGACCCGGACAATGACAACCAGCGCAATTTCCACGACTTCCTGCGACGCAGCGGCTACAAGGTCGTCAGCAAGGACATCCGCAAGTACGGCGACGGGAAGGTCAAGGCGAACCTCGACATCGAGCTCGTCGTCGACATGATGAAGACCGCCAGGAACCTCGATGTCGCGATCGTCGTGTCGGGCGACGGCGACTTTGCGCCGGCCATCCGCGCCGTCCAGGAGATGGGCGTCCGCGTCGAGGTCGTGAGCTTCCGCGGCAACACGTCCTCGGACCTGATGGACGTCGCCGACCAGTTCACGGACATCATCCAGATCGCGAAGGTCGAGAAGGGCTCGTCTCGCTCCGGCCGCCGGGTGGCGGGCGACGAGGAAGACCTGTCGATGACCGAAGTGCCCGACAAGCAGTCCGAGGGGACCGGCGACCGGAGCCGCGGTCGCGGGAGGACGCGGCGGACTCCCGCTGCGCCCGTCACCGCCAGCTCGGCCGTTCGAGGCCGGGCCCGCGTCACCGCCATCGACTCGGGTGAGGCGCCGCTGGTCGTGGCGCTGCCGGGCGAGAAGCTCTCGCGCGCCGCCGTTGCGGCCTCCGGGCTGGCGAGCGATGCGACCACCGACCTGCCGACCGACCTGGATTTGGACGAGGCCGCCGAGGACCTCGAGCTCGGGGAGCCGCTGCAAGCCGATGCCGGCGGCGATGACCTGAGCACCGAGGAGGGCCGCCGCCGTCGCCGCCGTCGCGGCGGTCGAGGTCGGGGCCGCTCCCGAGGCCGGGAGGACGGCGCCTTTGCCGACGCTCCGGTCGGTCCCGAGCGCGACGTCGACGGACCGGAGGCGCCCGAGGACGAGCCGATCGACGATCGCGCCGACGCGCCCCGTCCGGCGCGTCGGCCGACGTCCGCATTCGGTTCGGTCTGGGATTCGCAGATCGGGATCCCATCGGCGAACCGGGCCGCGCCCGTCGTCGATGAGGACGACTTCGACGAGCCGGCCGTCCCCGAGTACCTGATCACCGAGCGTCGCCAGCGCGATAGCGCGCGAGGCGGCATGCGTGGTGGTGGTGGGCGGGGCCGTGGTGGTGCGTACGCGGCAGCCCTCGACCGGGAGCGGTTCGGTGGCGGCCGTGGCAGCACGCCGTCGCGCTTCCAGCAGCCCGCACCGGGAGGCCGAGAGCCCAACTTCAACCGCGGCGGCGAGCGCCCGGATCGCATCAACCGTGTGGGCCCTCGCGAGCAGCAGCCGTTCCGGCCCGCGCCGCGACCGGCACCACGCCCGTCCGGTGACGAGCCGTGGAGCGAGGTCCCGCCGGAGATCGAGGCGATGCTGCGAGCCCAGCAGGGCTCGCGGCCCGCGGCGGAGCCCCGACGGGAGCCTTCGCGGGTCCCGTCGCAGGAAACCGCTGCGCCGGCAATGGCGGACGAGGTGACTGGCACCGCGGCGCCGCGACGCGGCCGTCGGCCCGCAAGCAAGCTTGCCGAGGAACCCGAGACCGTCGGAATCGGCGCGAGTGACGAGGCTGGGTCGGCGGCTGCTGCGTCCACTCCGGCCCCACGCCGCACACCGGCCCGGAGGTCGCGCTCGACGGCCATGGAAAGCAGTGGGATCGGTGCCCCCGAGGCCAATGCGGCCGCGGATGCGCCGGCGACCAAGACGAGGCGGACGACGAGCACGGCGAAGCCCCGTGCGGCCACGAGCCGCGCACGGTCGGGTGCCGCCGCCAGTCCGGCCGAGGCGCCGCCCGAAAGCGAAGCGACCGACGCCGGGGCGGCCGCCGTGGCGCCGAAGCGCCGGGCCGCGCGCAAGAAGGCCGACTCAGGCGGCTGAGCCCGGACGTCGGGCGGACGGCAGCCGGCACGGCGCGAATCGTCGCGATGGTGGCGGCCGCGCCTCCGGCTGATCGATTCCGCACTCGGGGACAGCCCGCAGCCATCGCCGCCGTCGCGGCGATGCTGCTCCGCGGGATGCCCCACGCGCTCCTTCTGGCGGGACCATCCGGCGTCGGGAAAAGCATGCTCGCTAACGATCTCGCGGCCGGCCTGCTCTGTACGGACTCGGATCTCGCACGGCGACCATGTCGTGCGTGCCGAGCCTGCCGGATGGTCGATCACGGCAACCATCCCGATCTTCACCAGCTAGGTCCGACCGGCGCCGGGCACGTCATCCCGATCGGCGGTCGCGAGGACAACGGCGTTCGTGATCTCGTCCGTGACCTCGCGCTCCTGCCCGTCGAAGGCGGAGCGCGCGTTGCCATCGTGACCTCCGCCGATCGCATGACCGAGGACGCCCAATCGGCGTTCCTGAAGACGCTCGAGGAGCCACCCGCCGGCACGATCCTGATCCTGACCGCCGCCGACGAGGAGCGGCTCCTCCCAACAATTCGGTCTCGCTGCAGCCGGATCCGTCTCGGGCCCGTCGCACGGCCCGACGTGGAGAGCCTGCTCGTTGACGCTGGACTCGCCGACGCGGGCCTGGCGGCCCGCCTCGCGCGCCTGTCGGCTGGCCGGCCCGGTGACGCCGTGGCCCTTGCCCGGGCCCCCGAGTCACTCCGGATCCGGGGCGAAGTCGGCCGGGTGCTGCTCGATCTGACGCGCGCGAATCGCTCGGACCGGCTGCGCCTGGGGCGCGAGCTCCTGGCGCGGGCCGGCGAGCTCGCGGCAGCCGTTCGCGTCGGTGGGCGCACCGCCGAGCCGGGGGCCGCCGCGGAAAAGCCCAGGCCGGCCCGGGGCCGCAAGACCGCCGGTGATCGGGCCACCGGGCCGGCGGCCGGAGCCACCGCTGAAGCGGCGCCCGGCGAGGGCGACCCTGGCGGGCCCGTCGCCCGTGTCCCCGCCGCTGAGCGCCGAGCTGCGGCTCTGACCCTGGTCGCGATCTGGCGCGACGTGACGCGCGACCTGGCCCTCGTCGCGCTGGGCGACCGGGCCGACATTCGTCAGCTTGACCTGCTCGACGACCTCGAGGTCGCGGCCGTCGGGCTACCGAAGTCCTTTGCCGCGGCGCAGCTTCGCCGGCTCGACGTCGCGGGCGAGCGCCTGGAGGGCAACGTCAGCCCTGAGCTCGTCGTCGACGCCCTCGCGCTCGGCTGGGCGGCCTGACATGGAGGGCACGGGCTCGACGGGCCGCCTCGACGCGCTGGTGCAGGGCCGGGTCCAGGGCGTCGGCTTTCGGGTTCACATCGCTCGTGCGGCGCGGGGCCTGGGTCTTCGGGGGTGGGTGTCCAACGAGCCATCCGGCCGCCTCCGATGCGTCGCCGAGGGGCCGCTCGATGACCTTCGGACACTCCTCGAGGCGCTTCGGACGGGGCCACCCGGCGCCGTCATCGAGCGCGTTGACGAGAGCTGGCCGCCACCGACCGGGACGTTCACCCGGTTCGAGATTCGATCGGGCTGGCATCCGGGCGACTGAAAACCCAGCAGCCACGTGCGCGCGGCCCAGCCGAACGGCGCGCCGGCTGGTACGAGCGTCCAGTGGCCGCCCGCCGAACGAGGGCGCAATCTCGAGGGACCCCATGGACGTGCTGCCCGTCTCCGAGATCCTTCCCGGCCTGTACCGCGCCGTCCTCGACGCGGTGGCCGACCTCGAGGCCCGTGGCCGGCGTCGTGAGGCCGGCGAGATT
>JBBQFS010000143.1:0-6227 GCA_038322255.1 Candidatus Limnocylindrales bacterium
ATGGCTGTGGGCCGGCCGGGCAGCAGTGCGTTGAGTCAAAGCCACGCTCCTATGAGGCCACGGCCGGTCCGCTTGCTCCGGGAACGAGGGCACTTGTCAAAGACGAGCCATCCCCCGTGGGCACTTTGGATCCGGGCCAACTCGTCCCCGTCGCGAGCACCTTCCCACGTCGAGAAGGCCGCTGACAGTTACGCACTCTGGATCAGGCGCTCTCGCCCGACATCCTCAACCATTCTTCCGCCCCCTCGATTGGGATGTGCCTCAGCGCCGAGTGGGTACCAGCACGTTCGACTCCTGTCGGGCGCGCCATTACAACCTTTTCCGGCAGCGCCAGCGCCAGCCCGTGCGCGTAGGCCGAGTGCGAGACCCGTTCGGTCATCTCTGGCTGATTGGGCGATTAATCGTCAAGCCACCGTCCCCTGCCTAATGGGATCAAGCCGCGGCGATCGCGACCGCTCCAATGGGACGACGACACACGGCGTCGAGTAGGTGCAGCGAACAGCGACCCAGCTGATCGAAGACCTCGCCGCCCTGCGCAGATGGTCGCGTGCAGCGTCATCGCCTCGTGGCCGCACCGATATTCGGGCGAGTCCATCCCCCCTGACCGGCGCCGCCGCGATGTGCAGGCGGTGCCCCCACTCCACGAAGCGCGAAAGCGACCCGCGGTCATTCAGCGCGCCGCGCTGAGATCTCGGGCAGCCTCGACGAATAGGCCACCCATGACTCGCGTGGTCGTGGGAAACGCAGTCATCGTGTCCGCGAGGACCTCGAGCGATATGCGGGCCTTCACCGCCAGCACGGCGAGATGGATGGCCTCGGAAGCCCCCGGCCCGGCGATGAAGGCCCCGAGCAGGGTTCGCGCCTTGCGATCGACGACGATCGTTGCGTGCCCGAAGGATTCAGCGACATAGCCTTTGGCGCTCATCGCCAGATCCGCGGTCTTCTCGAAGGCGTCGAGCCCGTCCTCGATCGCCTGGCCGAGCTGCAGCCCGACACCGGCCGTCTCGGGATCCGTGTACATGGCTCGCGGGATCGCGCGGAAGTCGGGCCGGACGTCGTCGCCGAGGGCGATCGACACCGCAATTTCGCCCTGGTAGTGGGCGAGGTGCGTGTGCATCTCCGGTCCAGCCGGGTCGCCGATTACGAATGTCCCATCGGCGATCCGGAGGTGCTCGTCAGGGGTCACCCGACCATCGCGGAGCTCGACGCCGATCGTCTCAAGGCCGAGTCCGGTCAATGGCGCCGTCCGGCCGATCGCGAGCAGGACCTCGTGGCCGTCGATGCTGGAGCCGTCGGAGAGGTAGATCCGGTGCGCGCCGCCGCGGCCCACCCGTGCCTCGATCCGCTCGGCCCTCGTGCCAAGATGGAGCTCGACCCCGTCGCGCGTGAGCGCGTGGGCGAGGGCCTCGGAATTGCGCGGATGGTCGCGCTGGTTCAGGCGATCCTCGGAGTGGACGAGCCTGACCGGGACGCCATAACGGGCGAAGACCTGGGCCATCTCTACGCCGGTCGGGCCGCCACCGAGGATCGCCAGGCTCTCCGGAAGCGTGCGCAGGCTCGTCGCCTCGCGGTTCGTCCACGGCTCGATCTCGTCGAGCCCCGGCAGGTCGGGAATCGTCGAATGCGTGCCGACCGCGATGATCAGGTTCCGACCTCTGACGCTGCGGTCGCCGCCGTCGGCCAGGCGTACGCGGATGGTGCCCGGCCCCGTCACCTGCGCCTCGCCTCGGATGACCTCGGCGCCGGCCGTCTCGAGACTCGTGACGTGCCCGCTGTCGTCGGGCCAGTTGGAGCCCTCGCGGTTGATCATGTAGTCGCGTCGGTCGGAAGCCTTCGGCCAGGGGTAGTCGCCCCCGACCGCATGGATGCCCGCGGCGTGCAGCAGCGCCTTCGAGGGCATGCACGCCCAGAACGGGCACGAACCGCCGAAGAGTTCGCGGTCGACGACCGCGACGGTTGCGCCCCGGCGACGCGCCTCGTGGGCGGCGGCCTCGCCACCGCCACCGGCGCCGATGATCACAAAGTCGAACTGGTCCATCTGTCCTCCACTCGTGTCGGGGGCCCCATTTTCGCCAGTCAGCCGGCAGCAGGCTGTGGGCTAGCGAACAAGATGAGGGTGAGCGCTGTAAGGCGAGGCACGGCGGCCGGTGGTCGTGCACGCGACAATCACTCCATGGCCACCGATCTCGTCGTGCTCGACGGCAGCACCTTCTTCGTCTCCGACGAAGCCGGTGACGTCACGGGCACAGGCCCAACTGGGTTCTTCTTCCAGGACGTCCGCCATCTCTCGACGTGGTCACTGTCGATCGACGGCGCACCGATGCGGGTCCTGACGAGCCGCGTCGTCGACTACTACTCGGCCCGCGTCTTCGGGACGACCAAGATCGAGCGCGTCGGCGCCAACCCGCCGCTCTCGATCCAGCGCGACCGGATCGTCGCCGGTGGCGTCCACGAAGACCTCTGGGTCCGAAATCACTCCGAGGTCGAGCAGCGCCTCACGGTCGAGCTCGCCTTCGGGAGCGACTTCGCCGACATCTTCGAGCTGAAGGACCCCGACGCTGCGCGTTCCGCCACGGCGGTCGAGTTGGGCGAGCGCGACCTGACGCTCTGGCACGAGCGACGCGGCGTGCGTCGGGGAACCCACATCGAGTGGAGCGCCGACGGTCATGCGAAGAGCGAGCGTCTACGTTTCGCGATCTCGCTGCCACCCCGCGGAGAATGGCAGACGTGCCTTGACATCTCGTGCATCGTCGAGGACGAGCGCCACGGTCCGCGCGCCGGTCATGGCGGGTTCGGCAAACTCCAGCCGCACATGCCGCGCAGCCTCGAGGCCTGGCTGGCGGACGCGCCCGCGCTCGACACGGACGCCGACCTCGTCGCCCACACGTATCGGCGGAGCCTCGTCGACCTGGCGGCGCTCCGGTTCCGCCCCCTGCCCGACCTCAGCTGGTCGCTGCCGGCGGCCGGTCTTCCCTGGTTCATGGCCCTGTTCGGGCGCGACAGCCTGATCACGGCCTACATGGCGCTGCCGTTCCAGCCGCATCTTGCGGCGACGACCCTCGAAGCGCTGGGCGAGCTGCAGGCCACCGAGCGCGACGACTTCCGGGACGCCGACTCGGGCAAGATCGTCCACGAGGTCCGCCGAGGCTGGCTGGCCACCCTCGGCGAGACACCCCACTCGGCCTACTACGGCAGCCATGACGCGACGCCCTTGTTCCTGATCCTGCTCGATGAGTACGAGCGCTGGACCGGCGACCGCGAGCTCGTCCGTCGGCTGGAGCCCGCGGCACGCGCCGCGATCGCCTGGATCGACGGTCCCGGTGACCCCGACGGCGACGGGTTCCTCGAGTATGAGACACGCTCTCCCAAGGGCCTCCGGGACCAGGGCTGGAAGGACTCGTGGAACTCGATCCTGTTCGCCGACGGCCGGCTCGCCGAGCCGCCGATCGCGACCTGCGAGATCCAGGGCTACGCCTACGACGCCCGCCGACGAGCCGCGCGTCTCGCTCGCCTCTGCTGGGACGACGACGCCCTCGCGGGTCGATTGGAGCGCGACGCCGCGGCCCTCCACGAGCGGTTCAACCGCGTCTACTGGCTCGACGGTCGCGGCCATTACGCGCTGGCGCTCGACCGCGACAAGAGGCCCGTTGACACGCTGGCCTCGAATGTCGGGCATTTGCTCTGGTCCAGGATCGTCCCGCCCGAGCGCGCGGCCAAGGTCCGTGACCGGCTCCTCGCGCCCGATATGTTCAGCGGCTGGGGCATCCGAACGATGTCGAGCCGCGACGCCGGCTACAACCCGATCGAGTACCACGACGGCACGGTCTGGCCGCACGACACCGCGATCGTCGCCGAGGGCCTGCGCCGCTACGGCTTCCGCGATGAGGCCGGTCGATTGGCCTTCGCCTTGTTCGAGGCTGCCGAGCAGTTCGACTACCGCTTGCCCGAGGTGTTCGCCGGCTTCGACCGCCAAACGACCAAGGTCGCCGTGGAGTACCCGACCGCGTCGCGGCCGCAGGCGTGGGCGGCCGCTGCCCCGCTGCTGGCGATCCGGACGCTGCTCGGGCTCGATGCCGAAGACGGGGCAGTCGTGTCGAGCCCATCGCTGCCCGATGCGATCGCTCGCCTGGAGCTGCGGCCCAAGCGACTGTGATCCAGCTCGCAGCCAGCAGGGCCCTCGCTACCCCCCGTCAGCCCTCGTCGCCGTCCTGAGCGACCTCGGCGAGCCTCTCGGCGTCGCGGATCACGACGTGGTGGTGTTCGGTGTCGAGCAGGTCCCGGCGACGGAAGTCCCCTAGCGTGTGGGCGAGCGTCTCCCGCGTTGTCCCGATCATCTCGGCCAGCTCCTGCTGGGTCAGGCGTGCCTGGATCAAGGTGCCTCTGACCGTCTCCACGCCGAAGCGCTGGCCCAGGTCGATGAGCTTCCGCGCCAGCCGCTGGCCTACCCGTTGATAGGCCATCGCCTCGAGCTCCCGCTCGGCCTCTTGGAGGCGCCGAGAGAGAAACGTGATGATGTTCACGCCGATGATCGGGTGGCGCTCAACGAGGCGGCGCAGCTCGTCTGGGGTGATCGTGCAGATCACGGCGGCGTCAATCGTTTCGGCGTATGCCGCGGGACTCCGGTCCTGGCCAAGCAGGCGCATATCACCGAGGATGGTGCCCTTCTCGTAGATATCGAGCGTCAGCTGTTTGCCGTCGGGCGTGACTCGGAATACCCGGACCTTGCCTTTCTTCAGGATGTGGATCCGGTCCGGTGGGTCATCGGGCGAGAGGATGACCTGGCCGGGATGGCAATGGGTCATCGTCGTCGCGTGGCCGATCGCGGCGATGTCAGCGTCCGACAGGCCGCTGAAGAGCTCGAGCTCGTGGAGCAGACCGAGCTTCTCGCTGAACGAGCGTCGCTGTGCGAGTGTCACCCCTCCGCTGCGAGGCGGAGGATCGGACCCTCCGCGAAGGGCACGCCTGGGTCCAGCCCCAATCGTCCGTAGAGCGCGGCTGGAAGGCCGATATCGCCGAGATAGACGCGCCCGGCTCGCTCACGGCCGGCGCCACGGAACAGGCCCGGCTTCGGCAGGGCCAGGGTCAGCGTTGCGGTCGCCGTAACGGCCGCGCCGGGGGCCTCGCCGGTGTCCGCGTCGATCCCCGACGGGAGGTCGAGGCTGATCACGGGGACCGACGCTCGAGCCACCCGGTCGACGAGCCACAGCACGCCGTCATGGGGCGCGCCGGCCGCGCGGTAGCCCAGGATGGCGTCGATGACGGCGTCCGCCGAGGCGAACTCGCGGTCGAGCTCGTCGTCGGGCACGTCGTAGATCGCGACGCAGCAGTCGACCGACATCTGGAGCAACGTCGCGAGCTGATGCCGACCAGCGTCGCTCAACCGGTTCACCGGGCGGGCGAGGATGACCCGTACCGAGGCACCCCGATTCGCGAGGTGCCGGGCGGCTGCGAGCCCACCGCCGCCGTTGTTGCCCGGCCCGACGGCCACGACCACCCTCCGGCCGCGTAGGTCGCCGCCGAGTTCGGCGCGGACCAGCTCGGCGAGGTGCGAGCCAGCCTGCTCCATCATCTGGAGGATGTCGATCCCGAACTCGTTGACGGCGAGCCCGTCAACCTCGGCCATCGAGGCAGCGGTCACGGTCGGGATGGACGACGCACGGTTGACGGGGAAGCGATCCGTTGTCTCGATCACGGCAATTGCTCCTTGAGCAGCGCCGCGAGGTCGTCGGCGCCCTTGATCCCGATGTGCTTCTCGATCTCGGCTCCGTCGGGCCTGAGGATGACCAGCGGGGTCGCCGGCGCGAAGGATCCGGTCGCCAAACGTCGCCGCGAGCGATCGTGAGACCTCGGGCAACGCAACGACGAAGCGCCACCTGAGGTTCTCGCGCCCAGCGTAGCCCGCAAGGTCCGCTTCACGCTCGTTCGGGTCCACGTCGGCCAAGGGGTCGCATGCGGCCAAGGATGCTTTCGCCCAGGCGGTGCCCGCAGTGAGCTCGGATACAAGCGACCAGGAGCCTTGGTCTCTCCGGCCGCCGCGGTGTGGGGCGCCTTACACGTTGTGACCCGGAACACTGACGATGGCTCCCGGGTGCGCGAGTCTCACGGCATGCACCTGCAACGGCCGACAACGAAGCAGACCGCACCGGACGCCTACCGGCGTGCAGCGGAAACGCACCGCGCGACCAGGACCGCTTCTTTCCGCTATCTCGATCTGGCGATCCAGCCGG
>JBBQFS010000144.1:0-6199 GCA_038322255.1 Candidatus Limnocylindrales bacterium
ACGCCCCGCGTTCGCGGTCGAAGCCAGGTCGGATCGGCCTCGGACGGACGTTTTTTCCGTTGACACGACGCCCGCGCCGGCCCTCGTTTCGCGTCAGCCCACGCCGGGGATGACGTACAGTGCGCCCGGATGCGACCCAGCAGGACGGTCGCCGGGGCGGCGCTCACTGCCGTTCTTGCAATCGGCGCGCTGCCGGCGCTCGTCGGCTCTCATGAGCCGAGCCAGGACAAGCCCATCGATGCAGCGTTGTTCGAACAGGTCAACCTCGCGACGACGCGTGATCGGCTCAGGCATTTGGACATCGTCCCCGACGCCGCTGGTCGGTCGGATGGCGCCCTCGGATCCGCGGACGCCTTCGCCGAGGCCGCGCCGGGCGACGCCGGCACGCCGAACCAGCGAGCCCAGCCGAAGCTCCCGGGCGCGACGTCTTCGTCGGCCTGGAAGGCGTCGAAGTCCGCGATGACGGGCTCCGCGTCGTTCTACGACAACGGCACGACCGCGATGCGCCTGCCGCGGGGCACGACCATCGTCATCTGCGGCCGCGGCGGTTGCCTCGAGCGCGTGGTCAACGACTACGGGCCTGCGGCCGCCACGGGCCGGATCGTGGACATGTATCGACCGGACTTCTTCAAGGTCTGCGGCTGCGACTGGTGGTCGGGCACGACGACGGTGACCATCCGCGTCTACTGAAAACTTGGCGAGGCGTGCGGCGGGGTTTCCCTTCCGCGCGCCGACCTCGACGCCCGACCCTGGACCCTCGACCTGGATCCCCGCGGCGGTACACTCGGCGCCGACCTTCGATGCCCGGCCGCGTGAGCCGGTGGTTGGCCCCGTGAGGCCGGGAGGTGACGCTGTGACCGGTCGCCGCATCATGACCGCAGACGAGATCCGTCGGGCGGTGATTCGCATCTCCCACGAGATCGTCGAGAAGCAGGCGGGCACGGCCGGGCTCGTACTGGTCGGGATCCAACGCCGCGGCGTTCCGCTCGCCCATCGCCTGGCGGAGGCGATCGACGAGCACGAGGGTGTTTCGATCCCGGTCGGGGCGCTGGACATCACGTTCCACCGCGACGACCTCTCGACGCTTGGCCAGGCGCCGCTCGTGAAGGGCACCGACCTTCAGTTCGAGGTCGAGGGCGCGACGGTCGTCCTCGTGGACGACGTCCTGTACACGGGCCGGACGGTCCGCGCGGCCATGGATGCCCTGCGCGAGTTCGGGCGGCCGCGCGCCGTGCGACTCGCGGTGCTGGTGGATCGGGGCCATCGCGAGCTGCCGATCCGGGCCGACCATGTCGGCAAGAACGTGCCGACGTCGCGCGAAGAGGTCGTGCGGGTGCGCGTGCACGAGGTCGACGGCGAGGACGCAGTCGACATCGAGCAGGTCGCGGCGGCCGCCGGAGTCGGGTCAGCCGGGTCGTGAGCTCGATGCTCGCCGAGGCAACGAACGGGTCGGGGGAGCCTGCCGTGACGGTCGAGGCGACGACCTGGCGGCACCGCCACCTCCTTGACACCGACATCCTGAGCTGGAGCGAGATCGAGCTCGTGTTCGGGAAGGCCGACGAGATGGCCGAGATCGTCGCCGGCCGCCGACCCCGCTCGAGCGCCCTGCGCGGCGTCGGGCTTACGAACCTGTTCTACGAGGCGTCAACTCGAACCCGCGTCAGCTTCGAGGTCGCCGCGAGGCAGCTCTCGGCTGACGTCGTGAACGTCTCCGCGGGCGGGTCGTCGATCGAAAAGGGCGAATCCCTGCTGGACACGGTGCGCACACTCGAAGCCCTCGGGGCGCGGATCCTCGTCGTCCGGCACGCGACGTCAGGCGCGCCGTACCTCGTCGCGCGGGCGTTCGGGGGCGCCGTGGTCAACGCCGGCGACGGGCGGCACGCCCACCCGACCCAGGCGCTCGTGGACCTGTACACGATCCGGCGGCACCTTCCCGGCGGCTCGCTGCTCGGCCGGAAGGTCGTGATCCTGGGCGATGCTCTCCACTCGCGGGTCGCCCGCAGCAACCTCTGGACGCTGACCGCCGCCGGAGCGGAGGTGTGGCTGTGCGGGCCGGCCACGCTGCTCCGGGGCTTCGAGAGGTGGGCCGCCGCCGGTGTCGGCGGTGCCCGCACCTTCACGGTCACCACAGATGTCGGAGCGGCGCTGCGCGACGCCGACGTGGTCATGGCCCTGCGCATCCAGCGCGAGCGGATGGCCTCGGGGCTGCTGCCGTCACTGGGCGAGTACGCAGCCAGATTCGGGTTGACTCGCGAGCGCCTCTCGCTCGCCAACAGGGACGTCCTCGTGCTCCATCCCGGGCCGATGAACGAGGGCGTCGAGATCGCGGCCGACGTCGCCGCGGGGCCGCGCTCGCTCGTCACGGAGCAGGTGGCGAACGGGGTCGCGGTCCGGATGGCTGTCCTGTCGCTCCTCTGGTCGGCGGCTGCGCCCGGATGAGCGCGACGGCGACACGCTTGCCCGGATCCGACATCGGGCGATCGGTCGACCTCGACCTGACGGGTGCCTGGCTCTTGGATCCCGCCACCGGGCGGGAGGGCGCCGGTGAGGTAGTCGTTCGTGGCGGCATCGTCGAGGGCGTGACCTGGCTCGACCGCCCGTTCGGTGGTGCGACCGACGACCGGGGCGTCATCGTCGCCCCGGGCTTCGTCGACCTCCACGCCCATCTCCGAGAGCCGGGCAACGCCGCCGCCGAGACGGTCGCGAGCGGCCTGGCGGCTGCAGCACACGGCGGCTTCACGACCGTCTGCGCGATGCCGAACACCACTCCCCCGATCGATCATGCGGGGATGGTCGGGGCGCTCCGCGCGGCTGCGGCGGCCTCGGGCTCGCCAGTTCGGCTGCTCGCCTACGGCACGGCGACCGCCGAGCGGGCGGGGGAGCAGCTCGCCACCCTGGGAGAGCTCGCCGACGCCGGCGTCATCGGCTTCACCGACGATGGCGCGCCGATCCAGGACCCGGAGCTGTTCCGCAGCGCCCTGGCCTACGCAGGCATGCTCGGCCTGCCGATCGTCGACCATCCCGAAGACCGCGGGCTGTCGGCCGGCGCCGAGGCGAACGACGGGCTGATCGCGACGGTGCTGGGGCTGCGGGGCTGGCCGGCGGCGGCCGAGTCGAACGCCGTTGCCCGTGACATCGAGCTCCTTGCCGACGTGATCGGCGACACCCCAGGTGCGCGCTTGCACCTGACGCACCTCTCGACCGCGGCGTCGCTCGACCACGTTCGGCGGGCAAAGGCTGCCGGGCTGCCCGTGACGTGCGACGTTACGCCCCACCACCTGGCCCTGACCGACGAGTGGCTCGCCGGCGCCCGGCGCTGGGCCTGGGAGGCGCTCGACGCCGAGGGCGTCGCGCGAGATCCGTGGCGGGACCGCGCGCTCGTCGCGGACCCGTACGACGCCTCGCTGCGGGTCAATCCGCCGCTGCGCTCTGCGGTCGATGCCGCGGCCTGCCTGCGGGCCATCGTCGATGGCACGGCCGACGCGGTCGCCACGGACCACGCGCCGCACACCGAGGTCGACAAGTCGGTGGAGTTCGGGCTGGCTGCTACGGGCATCGCCGGGATCGAGACCGCCCTGGGTCTCCTCCTCGAGGCGGTCGATGCAGGCCGGCTCTCGCTCGCGAGGCTCGTGGAGGCGCTGACGTCTGGGCCGATGCGAGTGCTCGGCGCCGGCGGCGCGATCGCGGGCCTGGTCGAGGGTGCCCCGGCCGACCTCGTCGTGTTCGACCGGTCGGAGCGCTGGACCGTGGAGCCCCAGGCCCTTCGGACAAAGGGATTCGGCGGACCGCTCCTGGGCCGATCCCTGCCCGGCCGGGTGCTCCTGACCGTTGCCGCAGGGCGCCTTGCCTACGAGGCCGCCGAGCGCGACTAGCCTCGCCGGGGCCGAAGCGCCCGATACGATGTCAGCATGCCCGCCAGGCCCCGCCTCAATCGCGACTACGAACGCCGGCCGTACTGGCACTCGACCATGCCGGCACTGCCGGACCGAAGCGGCAGGGCCCTGCCCGACACGGTCGATGCCCTCGTCGTCGGCGGGGGCTACACGGGCGTCGCGGGGGCGCGCCAGCTCGCGCTGCAGGGGGCGCGGACGGTCCTGATCGAAGCCAACAACTTCGGCTACGGCGCGTCGACCCGGAACGGTGGCATCGCCCACCCGGGCTTCAAGTGGGGCCCCGCGACCCTCGTGAAGCGATATGGCCCCGACCTTGCCCGCGCGCTGTATGGGGAGTCGGTGGAGGGGGCCGATCTCCTGGCGGGCGTCATCCGTGAGCAGGGCATCGATGCCGAGCTGCGGTTCAACGGCTTCCTCGAGCTGGCCTGGGCGCCGTCGCATGCCAGGGCGTTCGCGGCCGAAGCCGCCGCGCTCGAAGGGTTCGGGACACCGGCACGTGCCATCCCGAAGGATCGGCTGGCCGACGAGATCGGGACCACCTCCTACCACGGCGGCCTGGCCATCGACGCGGGGGGCGTCATCCACCCGGCGAAGTGGTTCGCGGGTCTTGTCGGCCTGGCCGAGCGCGCCGGCGCCGAGCTGCACGAGGGCACCCGGGCGACGTCGGTCCGGCGCCAGGCGGATGGCCGCTTCGTCGTCGAGACGCAGCGCGGCGCAATCCTCGCGCGCGAGGTGCTCGTCGCGACGAACGGATACACCGATGGGGTCGTCCCGGCGCTGCGCCGGCGCATCATCCCGATCGGCAGCTACATCATCGCCACCGAGCCGCTGCCGGAGGACCTGGCGCGCGAGCTCTCGCCAACGGGTCGGGCGTACTTCGACACCCGGAACTTCCTGTCGTACTGGCACGTAACGGCAGATCGCCGGATGCTCTTCGGGGGTCGGGTGAGCTTCTTTCCGACATCGGTCGATCGGACGGCCGGGTTGCTGCATCGGCGGATGCTGGATGTCCATCCGCAGCTGGCCGGCTACCGGATCGAGTACTCGTGGGGCGGCAAGGTCGCGCTGACCATGGATCGGATGCCCCACGTCGGCCGCAGCGGTGGCGTGATGTACGCGATGGGCTACTCGGGCACTGGCGTCGTGATGTCGAACTGGCTCGGGACGCGGGCCGCGGAATGGATGGGTGGCGGCACGGCGCCGGCGCTGGCGAAGCTTCGATTCCCGATCGTGCCTGCGCCGTTCGAGGGCAGGCCCTGGTTCCTGCCGTTCGTGGGCGAGCTCTTCCGCGCCCAGGACATGCTCGCGGCCCGCGAGAAGCCAGGGCCGCCGCCGGGCTGACGCCTCGCTCCCGGCGCCGGGGTAAACGACGGCCGCGTCAGGGCTGCCAGGTGCCGCACTTGTAGCAGCGCGCGCTGCCGATCACGTTCGTCGAACCGCACTTGGGGCAGGTCCACCACTCGCCCGGATCGGCGGGCGCGAAGGAGCCCGACGCCCGGCGCCGGAGGACCAGGAACGCCGCCACGAGCGCCAGGAGGCCGCCCGCAACCACGGCCCCGAGAATTGGCACCGCGCCGCCGACGTCGATTCCGCCCGCGCCCGTTTCCGGGCAGACCCGAGGCGCCCCGGCCGGCGGCATCGACGAGTCGCCACACCGCTCGTTCAACGGGGCCGCGGCGAGGACCCTCGCTGGTGTGCTGATCGTGAGCACGGCGGGCAGCGCGAGCAAAGCGACCATGCCCCAGCAGAGTCGCCGACCGCGGCGACGAGGATCAGGCATCGCGCGCCAGCCGACGTAGCACCGCCAGGAGATCGTCGACGTCCTGGCTCGTCGACTGGGTGTTCAGGATCCCGGCCCGGAGGTACGTCGCCCCGCGTAGCCGGGTCGTCGTCAGCCAGCCTTCGCCCGAAGCCTCGAGCTCGTGCTGGAGCCGATCCTGGTGCGCGTCCAGCGCGGCTCCCGCGGCCGTGCCTGCGACCGGGCCGGGACGACCGCCCGGCAGGTGTCGGAAGCACACGACCGAGAGCTCCGGTGCCGCCGGCAGGGCCTCGAAATCGTCGGACTCCGCGATCCGGGCAGCCAGGTGGGCCGCGAGGTCGACATTCGCCTCGACCAGCCGGCCGAACCCGGCACTGCCAACGTGCTTCCACGACAGCCACAGCTTCAGCGCTCTCCAGCGCCGTGTGCCCTCGAAGCCGAGGCGCCAGAAGTTGAGCTGGTCGGCGGCGCCGTGGCCCTCGTCGTCGCCGGCGTCGCCGTGGTGGTTGCCGCCGTGGCCGTCGTGAGCCGCACCGTTCGTGGCGTC